>NZ_CP054011.1:1302784-1628480 GCF_013267595.1 Prevotella melaninogenica
TTATAAGAGGTCTAATGACTATACCATAACATGGGAAGGTGACACTTTGTCTTCTGATAGACAACATAATATTAGCTATGCTCATTTTAAAGAGCTGGAACAATACCGTACAGTACGTGTTACTTATTGGCGGCACACGGGTCTTGTGTGGAGCATAGAGCCTTTAGAAAAGAAGTGAAAGGCTGATTTAATTCCCTCTTATGATACAGAAGATGCTATTTAGTACTCAACACCATTGGTGCGGAGCATCAACACAACACGTGCGGAGCATCAACACAACACGTGCGGAGTATCAGCACCATATGTGCGGAGTAACAAAACAGAGCCTTTTCAGAGCCTTTTCGGCTATAACTTTCCCTCCTCTCGATATGAGAAATACCCTCCATCGGTGAGTATTACATGGTCTGCAAAATGAATATGCAGCAATTCGCAGGCTTTATGAATATGCGATGTCAGTATATCATCATCCCTACTTGGGTTCGTACTTCCACTCGGGTGATTGTGACAAAAAGCCAAAACGGTTGTATTCTTCAACAAAACTTCCTTCATCATCAATCGGATATCAACAGGTGCCATAGTAAGTCCACCCACCGAAATGCGCTTGGCTTCGATGAGTCGGAAGTTCTGTTTCATCATTAAAACCCAGCCTTCTTCGATATCAAGGTCTTGTATCGCCGTGTGCATAAACTGGTAGATATTCTCAGCACTATTGAGTATCGGTGCCTCTTCCACTGTCGCTTTCTGCCGTCTTTTACCTAATTCACAAGCAGCAAGAATAGTGATTGCCTTTGCCGAACCGATGCCCTTGTATTGCTCTAAGTCGCGAATAGAAAGTTTCCCAAGTGTTTTCAGATTATTATTACAGTCATTGAGAATACGCTTCATTAGCCCAAGTTTAACACCCACCTTCGCCTAATTGTTGCTGTCACCATACTTTCCTCGTTTTTCTTATGGACTCTGTGTCCTACAAATTTTATTCTTTTTGAATGGTGAGTGTTTTAAGTTCAACTTATCGTATATTTGTTTTGCTTGCTTCGAAGGACTACCACATTGGCGCATCTCGATGGTTTCACCTAATGGATTCTTCCCTTTTGTGGTGACGAGCTTTTGGGTGCTCATACGTCGTACTATCTCGGTCCAGTAACAGGATTCTCCTTCTCGTTTTAATTGACAACGGATGGTGTTTACCACCCAGTAGGCTAATAAACCGAAGAAAAGGTGTGCGTCGCTTCGCTCATCTTTCTGATGATAAATAGGACGGAGGTTGAGATCATTCTTTAGTTGTCTGTTCGTACATTCTATCTCACGGATGAGATTGTAGTATTCCCATGTCACACGCTCAGAAAGTGTCCTGACATTGCTGCGGAGGAAATAGACTCCATGACCAGATTCCATTGCCGAGAGGTCTTTTATCTCCCAGTCTACACGTAGCATCTCCTTGGGTTTCTTCTCATTTTTTATGTAGCTTATCTGGTAGAACTTCGCTATAGAAGGGTACTTCTGTATGGCACGTCCTGTACGTTCAACAACCTTTTCATAGGTTTTTGTTCCACCTTTCTTGGAGATTCCTTCGTTTATCCTCTGCAGTTCCATCTCAAAACGCTCTTTCCAAACCCTGTTCATGGACGACTCTGTCATAGCTTTCGAAGGAGATGTTATTTCGAGATAATAATCCTCATCATCCTCTGTCTTAACCTCTTTCAGCGTTATCTTCTGCCGACGGGCATCCATTACCGTAACACTCTTGTTATCATCACTGAGCGTATAGTCTTTCATTTTCGTACGGGATACGCAGAGATAATTGTAACCCTTTTTCTTTATTAGCTCCAAGTTCTCTTCCGTGGCAACACCTGCATCCATGACAACAAGCGTATCCTTGGTTCGTGATGGATTCCTCTTTGCCAGCGTATCAATCATATTGGGTAGAGACTTGGGATCTGCTGTATTACCCTCTAAGATAGAAGAATAACGTATAAAACCTTCTTGATTGATACATAATGCAAGTACAAGTAGCTTACAGTCAGAGCGTTTTTCTTTTGAACGACCGAACTTGGCTTTATCGCTATTACGCTTACTACCCTCGAAATAGAAGTTGGTTAAGTCGAAGAGCATCAACTTGTTGTCTATATTAAAGATATCGTCAGTAACGCTGCACAGATGACGCTCTAACTGTTCCTTTAGTTCATACAACTTGTCAGTGATTTTATACAGAGAATTGATCCCTGGTGTCCAGCCAGGAACTCCACTGTAAAGTTCGCCAGCAGCTGAGTTATCGCGCAAATAATAATAAGATGAACGTTCAGAGACTGCATATACCGTGCGAACAATCAATGCTGACAAAGCCGTGTGTATCGCATTCTCCGTCCAGCCGTTTTTGCGCAGAAAACCCTCTAACTGCAGCTTGTCTATCGTCTGCTTGCAGAGCCACTCTGCACCAACATTCCTTGCGTCAGTATAGTTTGCCGTCTCGAGGTCAATGTAGTTCTCATATTTTCTCAGCGACTTCTGCTCTTCCTTATTAAACCGATCGATTCCACCTTCTTTCTCCATACGGCTCCACCATTCGTCAGCCTTTGCCTGTTCAATAGGAGTAAGTCCCTCAAGGCGTTCTTTGAAAAGCGAGGGTGTACTTCTGGTTTTGAAGCGTTCGGTAAGAGCGTATGCAATTTTTCGAACCTGTACAGCAGTAAGTGAAGGTTCAAAACCTATGTTCAACAGAATTAGCGAATGTACATGACCCTGCACGTCACGATATGACTCCTTGATGCGATAATAAGGAGCCATGTCGCCTGTGGCAGGGTTGAATCGTGTCTGTACATTTGCGTGCATGAGTGCAAAGTAACAAAATATTTTTGATATGGCTGTGTCCTACAAATCAGATTTTACTCCTCGTTACAATACCCTATACTTGATTATCAATCATTTATCAAATTGATACTACACAAAACATCCCGAAAATTTATGAAAAATAATTTTGCCGGTTAAACTTGGGTTAGGTCTACCGCACTCTCTTTTGGTGTGCCAGAACCAATCAGAATAGCCAGTAATTCAGCATCACTGAGCGCAGCAGCCCCCAGTCTTTCAAGTTTTTCGCGTGGGCGGTCAGCCTCAGCCCAGTGAGTGATAGTGAGTTTTGGAAATTCATAATTCATAATTCAAAATTCATAATTATGATTACCATTAATTCAAAATTCGTAATTCAGAATTCAGAATTATAATTACTTGTCTTTCATTTTTCATACTTCAACATTTGCATTTTTGATTAAGCATTATCATTTAGGTGAATATTCCGCTTATTTAATGTGGTTCATCTGTCTAATATTTGACATCGAGTCCACTTCTCATATTCCTCTTTTTCGTAACAATAATAGAAGTTAATAACTTGATTATCTCTATATTATCGTTACTCATAGACTGATATCCGATATCATTGATATACTCTCCTATCAAGAGTTTTTCAAGCCAATAATGAGTTTCCTTAGCCTCTTTAAGAGCTACCTCAAGTTTGTGTATGAAATCAGCAGAGCTTTGTGCACTCTGACTTTCGGCTATATTCGCACCTATACTTGTTCCACTTCTAAGGAGCTGTTTGGACAAAATAAACTCCTTTTCTACGTCCTTAAGATATTTATATAGGCGTATTATCCTATTGCTATAAGCATCGACCTTCGTCAATAGAATATTGTTCTCACGTTTAAGCATAATATCAGATGGTTTGTAATTAAGTTCAGGTCTAAGAGTATAACGGCTCAATTAACTATAAAAGAGCCGTCAATAGTTTCCATTTCAGTTCACATCGGTAATCATAATTATGAATTTTGAATTATGAATTCTGAATTACTTATAGAAGTTTTTTTCATACGCAGCGAACTCATCCATGCCACATACGCAGCGTTTCCACCATGCACTGATGAAGCCACAACCGTAGCCGGTAAGTTGAATGAAGGCTGCTTCGATACTGAGAAGACCAATGTTAAGACTGTTGTTTTGCAGGGTTGAATCCACACAGATAATGACGCTATATAGCACCAATGGCATTAAGCCCATCATGATAAGGAGACTTCCAAAGACATTGATTATTGGGAATAACTGCAAGAAGAGTCCAAAGAGAATCATCAAAACCAATAAAGCCGTTCCTACGGTGAATACCATCGGTAAGAGATGGACAAGTTTCAGAGACTCAGGATACTTCTTATAGAGATTGATTCGGGCGATACCAGAATTGTAAACCTGCTTCCAGAACTTGCGGAAGTCCGTACGACGCTTGTGCCAAACCCATGCCTCAGGGAACAGTCGGCAACGTTTTCCAGCCTTAAAGATACGAATCGAGAAGTCGATATCCTCGCCAAAACGCATCTTTGAAAAACCTCCCAACTCCTGATAGACATCACGACGGATACCCATATTGAATGAACGAGGATAGAACTTGTCAAGTTTCTTTTTACCACCACGTATTCCTCCCGTCGTAAAAAACGAAGTCATTGAATAAGAAATAGCCTTCTGTGTATCGGTGAAAGACTCATGTGCACAGTCAGGTCCGCCAAAAGCGTCGGCTGGCTCACGTTTTAGCTCCTCACTCACAGCACGAATATAACCCTTCGGAAGTACAACATCGGAGTCGAGAATGAGCAGATACTCACCCTTCGCACGCTCAGCACCATAGTTACGGCTCTGTCCTGGACCCGAATTTTCTTTGCTATAATAATGCAGGTCGAGCTTATCAGCGTACTTATCGCACACCTCCTTACACGGAATTTGTGAGCCGTCTTCAACGATAACGACCTCAAAATCCTTCTCCTCCTGGCTAAGCAGGCTCTCCAATAGTTCTTCAACCTCATCCGGACGATTGAAAACAGGAACAATGATGCTGTACTTCATAATGTTGCAAAGATAACACTTTGTTCGTGAATGACAAGTAATTTGATAAATTATTCTCTCAAAATAACATTCTTTCTCTCTGCCCTTTGCATGTATGAAATAGCAAAGCACATCTAAACACACCAATAGATCCGGGTCTTCCGTTAAATACGTAGATTGTTAATAGAATGAGATTAATCCACATACATGCTATGATTAGCTCCCATTAAATGGTTTTAGAATGGGAGATAAACTACATGACCAATATAATTAGATACAATCTCTACCTGCCTTCTACAACAACTTACTACTTCATTAGTTGATGTTTGTAAATTATTTTCGTACGGCTCAAAACCTATACATGCTCTTTTGGCTTCTTAAAGACGCCCTTTTGGCTTGCAAAAGATGCCCTTTAAGACGCTTACTAACGCCCTTTTGAAGTCCTATTAAGCACCTTTTACTTTACCACTTTATAACTAATTGATTTCCTTTAGGTTACAAGTCTGTCTTTTACACGTGCTTTTATCCTTATTTATAGCTATTTTGTTTGAAATTATGTAATGATTTTTCAAACTCTTGTCTGCAGATTTTCGAAGTCTTAAATGAAATGTTTTTCTATGAAAGAGGATGATGAGAGGATAGATATTCGACTGTCTTAGTTATGTTTTTGTTTAATAAGTAACCTCGGTTCTTCCTTTAAAGCAATACGAAAAGCGTACATACATTTAATGGAAGAACCAATAGATTTACTGCAGACAGTCGTAAACAATTGTTAATCTTCTGTTAAACGAGGGCTTCACCTTTAGCCATTGATTTATTTTAACTATATTTGTACAAAACTATTCTTATACGGTAAAGCGTGATAGACATCTGCTGAAAGCTACCAAAAACCGATGCAAAATATGACAAAAGAAGACAGGCAAAATGCCATTCTCGACCAGCTTCTGACACAGGAGTCTGTATTGGTTTCCGATTTGGCAACCTCCTTGGATGTGTCATTAGTAACGATACGTAAAGACCTAACCGAACTTGAAAAGGCTGGAAAGCTCTATCGAAGTCATGGTAAGGCGATTCTTATCAATCCGTTTACCAACAACCGTTCAGTAAACGAGAAGGAAAAGCTAAAAGCGGAAGAGAAACAACTCATCGGAGCAGAGGCTGTCAAGCTACTTGTGAAAGACGATTCTATCATTCTTGCATCAGGAACAACCATCCATGCATTGGCTTGTAATATCCATGCTGAGAGCAGACTGACGATTGTTTCAGCCAGTCTTCAAGCTACAATGACCTTAGCAGCCAACGATAATATTGACATTATCCAACTTGGTGGCATGGTTCGCCACAGCAGTGTGTCGGTTGTCGGACAATATAGCATGGAGATACTGCGTGGATGTTCGTTTACAAAACTCTTCTTGGGTGTGGATGGTATCGACCTTGACTTTGGTATCTCAACAACAGACATGCGTGAAGCTGAACTGAACAGAAGTATGATGAACGCTGCACAGAAGACCATTGTCTTAGCTGATTCAAGTAAGTTTGGCCGTCGTGGATTCGCAAAGATTAGTGGACTTGAGGATGTTGACATCATCATTACCGATGCTAAAATACCACAGTTTGTAGCCAACAAGATTGAAGAAATGGGCATAGAACTAATCATTGCAGGTTCTTAGGACATGCAATAAGACATAAAATAGAAACAAATTAATTTTTACGATTATGAAAATACCATCAGAGTTTGACCCTATCCGTCCGTTTGAGCCGGAAGAATTACCGGCAGTCTATGATAGGATTCTTGCTGATAAGCAGTTTCAAATGGTGCTGGCGTATCTCTACCCTGATGTTCCAGCTGAGGCGATAGCAAAGAAGATGCACGCCTGCAAGACAAATCTTGAATTCCAAAAAACATTCTGCTACCCTTTCCTCCAGCGTCTTGTCACGGAGTTGAGCTTAGGCTGTAGCATGGATGCAGTCAATATCGATACACGCAAACGCTATACCTTTGTCAGCAACCATCGCGACATTGTGCTCGATTCTGCTTTCCTCGACAAGCTTCTCATGGATGTTGGCTTTACCACTACTTGTGAGATTGCTATCGGCGACAACCTCCTTTCGCAGGATTGGGTGCGTGACTTGGTGCGTATCAACAAGTCATTTACTGTAGAGCGTGCCCTCCATTCGGTTGAGATGCTCCGTGCAAGCAAGCGTATGTCAGAGTATATCCACTTCGCTATTGCCGAGAAGAATGACAATGTATGGATTGCTCAACGACAGGGAAGAGCGAAGAATTCAAACGACCTTACCCAACCTGCGATCCTGAAGATGATGGCTATGGGCGGCGAAGGTACTATCATCGAACGTCTAAAACAGCTCCACATCGTGCCTTTATCTATCTCTTACGAGTACGATCCATGCGATTACCTCAAGGCACGTGAGTATCAATTGCGTCGTGATTTACCTTATTGGAAGAAGACCGCAGAGGACGATCTCGAGAGTATGTTAGTAGGAATCAAGGGCTACAAGGGACATATCTTCTACAAATGTGCACCATGTATTGACGAATGGCTTGACACAGTAGATGAGGAACTGCCAAAGAACAAACTCTTCGATACGATTGCAGCACATATCGATCACCAAATCCACAGTAACTACAAACTCTATCCTATCAACTACGTGGCATTAGATATGATTCAGGATACACGTGTTTACGAAGAGTATTATACAGTGGAAGACTACCAGAACTTCAACACTTACCTCGATGGTCAGATTGAGAAGATTGACATTGAGAACCGTGATGATAAGTTCTTACGCACTTGTCTCTTGACACAGTATGCTTATCCTGCAAAGAATTACATTGCTGCGTCATCAGAAAGCGGCAGATTTAAATCACTTCTGAATCGTCTCACCTTTAAGAAATAACACAACGTGGACTGGTTCAGAAATACTTTCTACAGACTATTGACTATGGTAACGGCAGTCATGTCGTTACTCATAGTCAGTGCCTGTGAGCATGACTTCTATGAGACAGGCGACAGCGAACTGTCTTATCTACATACCGACTTTGTTGAAGCAAGGACCAACGAGCTATCAGCTTTCGCTTCTGCAACTACTGATGACGGAACACAACTGACCTTAAAACCTGCAGTAAAAGAACAATGGGCAAAAAGACCCGACACAACTTACCGTGCCTTACTCTATTATAATAAGGTGGAAAATGGCATAACATCGTCTTTTGCCATTAGTCCTGTTGCAGTCTTACGCCCTCGTTTGGCACTTGACTTACCCATTGTGTACACCGACCCGGTTGGTTTTGAAAGCGTCTGGATAAGCAAGAATCATAAGTATTTGAATCTTACACTTAACTTAAAGACTGGAAAGACAGAAGACGAAAAGGCTGTTCAGACCTTAGCTATCGTCTGTGATTCCGTAAAAAACCTACCTAATGGCGGTCGAGTGTTTTATCTTCGACTACATCATCATCAAAATGGAGTACCCGAATACTATAGCAGACGTGTCTTTACAAGTATTCCTTTGAATGGTTTTAAGCAGCAGGATTCCATCTATTTAAGTATCAACACGTATAAAGGAAAGATTAATAAGCAGATTACTTTCTAACGCTATCAACTGAATTCGATTTGCATTTATGTTTTACTGTGTTTTCATCTGCAATAAAACATAAACAACAAACCTATATAAAACCATAGGCAAGACCATCAACTATCTATTCTTTTCTCATCTTCCGACACAAAAACCTTTTCTTTTTAATACTCGAAAATCCCGCCGATAACGATTTGAAAAATCATTACATAATTTCAAACAAGACAGCTATAAATAAGGATAAAAGCACGTGTAAAAGACAGGTTTGTAACCAAAAGGGAATCAGTTAGTTACAAAGTAGTAACGTGAAAGGTGCTTAATTGGACTTCAAAAGGGCGTTAGTAAGGAGCTTAAAGGGCACCTTTTGCAAGCCAATCGGGCGTCTTTTAGAGGCTTAAAGAGCATGTATTTAAAATCACTATGTGAAAAATTATGACAAAACCATAAACTATTAGCGCAATTAGCCCTATCGGTCTAATTAACCTAATTAGGCTAATAGGAATAAGTTATTTGTAGATTGCGGATTGACATAGTATCACTTTAGGAGAGACCTACTATGCAGGTGTATAAGTCTTAACACCTGATTACACATTAATATCAACCCTATATCAATATATTAAGGTCCAATCCATTCCTACATTTATATAGAAAACATCGAAAAAATAGGGCTTATATGACAAAAATAGTGTAACTTTGTAGTCTATAATTCATTGGTATAAACCTGATATGACATATTCAATATTTCAAATTAATAGCAAAAAGACTGTGTTTTCAGCACATAACAACCTATTGAGAAGAAGTTTTCTCATTCTTTCCCTCCTACTTTCTGTATCAGCAAACTATGCTGACAATGTTGATTTCAACACTGCTTTAAGCATAGCAAGAACGTATGTAAATGTCAGCAAGAAGGCTGCCCTAAACGTAAAAACACGTGCTGCAGCAACGGCAACACATCAACCTTACTACGTTTTCAACGATGATGCAGGCAAAGGTTTTGTAGTTATTGCAGGCGATGACAAGATGGGTAAGGTGTTAGCTTATAGTCATGAGGCATCAATAGACATGGCTAACCTCAATCCCGAAGCACGTTATCTCTTCGATTCCTATCGACAGGTGTATGAGGAGTTGGGCAAGAATAAGACGCTTACCACACGTGCAGGAGCAGCAACAAAAGCAGCTGATGCTGTGCAACCTTTGCTAAAAAGCAAGTGGGGACAGGACTATCCTTACAGCAAGCAGACCCAATATGTAACGGGGTGTGTAGCTACTGCGGTTGCACAGGTAATGTATTACCATAAATGGCCAGCACAAGGTAAGGGACAAGAAAGCTACACGGTGAAGTTTGATAACACTGTTCGGTCAGCCGATTTCACAAAATCACACTACGACTGGGACAATATGTTGCCTGATTATAACCGCAGAAACGTTACTACAAAGCAGGAAGATGCTGTGGCTTTGTTGATGAATGATGTGGGTATTGCAACCAATATGCAATACACGGATAGGGCAAGCGGCACACAGAGTTATATGGCTGAGCGTGCATTGCGCAATTACTTCGACTATGATGCCTCAATGGTAACAAGAGCAAACGAGGGTGTTGATAACTTTATCGAGATTGTAAAGAAAGAACTCCGCAATGGTTTCCCACTCTACATATCTGGTGATTCGAAGACTGGAGGTGGTCATGCGTGGGTTTGCGATGGCTTTGATGAAGAGGATAGGTTCCACATGAACTTTGGATGGAATGGTCAAGCAAATGGCTATTACTCACTTGCTACCTTGAGTGTAACGTCTACAGGTAGTGAGTTTAACGGCGCACAGCATAGCTTCAACCTTAGACTTCATGTCATTGCAATACATCCCAACAAACCTAATACGCCTAAGATTGATGATGATATAGCGTATCAGTCGCCTAATATCAAGTTTAACAACGATGGTATGATGGCGTTCGTAGGGGATGCTCCTACCACAACATCCGATGCATCAAAGGTGATGTATACAGGGTTTATCAACCAGGCTAATGCTGTTCTTGTGGGCGACATCGGTTTAGGTATCTATGACCAAGAGGGCAAACTGGTAAAGGTAACACCTTACGGACAGGACGGAAGGAAGATATTCAGCAAAGAGCGTTTTGTCTTTAACGATGGTGAGTGGGTTTCTGGAGGTGTGATTAATGATAAGGTAACCTTCACACTCGACTTTAAGTCATTGACTAATGGCACCTATTCACTCTATCCTATTGCTGCACGAATGCTGGAAGATGGCAAGTTAGGCGCTTGGGCAAGAATGAAGACTGCCCCTCGTATCGTGATGAAGGTCGAGAACAGTAAGATAACTTACTTAGAGTTGCCAACGGAAAAGCCAGTCTTCCAACTCACTGCCGAGCCTAAGTTAGACAACAAAGTGATGTTAGGTGAGCCGAATGTACTCCGTCTGGACATTCGCAAGCTGGATGCTAATATCTTCTATGGAACCGTAAAGGTGGAACTAATTAACAATGATAATAAGGTAGTATATACCACTGAAACTGCAGGAACAATAGACTTTGATACCTTCACAACCAAGCGTGTTAGACTGCCGTTCAACCTTCCTTACGACATTGCCTCGGGTACTTATCACTTACGCACGACCATCACTAATACCGACAATATAAGCTATCCAGTGCGTGAGATGCCTTCACAAGAACCTTATACACTGACGATTGAGGAAAAGAGTCAGGCTGGTATCTTCTCAAAAGCGACTGTTTATACGCAAGATAACCAGGAAGGAAGTGTCCCAATGGAGAACTTTGATGTATCAAAAAGTCCAACCTTCAGAGTCGCATGTATTGCCACTCTTGCAGAGAACGTACATTACAAGGGTGGTCTGACGCTCTATCTTATCGACACTGTGACAGGTATGTCTATCCAAGTGACAAAGAATCCGATACAGGTAGACCTCGCACAGGCTGATAATATGGCAATAATAAACAGTGACTGGATTAATCCAAAGACCGAGAAACTCATCAATAACCGACGCTATCGAGTGGCATTGTTTGGTGTGGTGGATGGTAGGAATGTCGACTTATTACCAATTTCGACAACGTCACCTTACCTTTCCCTCATCAATGGACCGTATGACAAATATCCTGAGGGAGGAACAAATGGTGTGGGAGAAGTGAGCATCAAACCTACACTGCAGTTCGTTGATGGACGCTTACACGTACAACAGCAGGGCTTGAAGCGTGTGGAGGTATATGGCATGAATGGTATGTTGGTAGCAAGCGGTACTGCGAGTGGCACCGACAATCTGACCCTCTCCGTTCCAAAGGGAACCTACGTGGTACACATCATCACACAAAGTGGTCGTTACACAAGAGTTATCCGCTAAGCAACTATCCTATAATAAAGAGCGAGTACCTATTCCGGCACTCGCTCTTTTTCTATCTTTTAATAATCTATTACTACTCCGCACATATGGCGCTTACCAACAGCACCACACGTGCTAACGCCGAGCACCTATGGTGCTGACTACTAATCAGTGTCTACAAGTAGACTATTTCAACACACCAAGTTCCTTACCAATCTTGATGAAAGCGTTAATACACTTGTCAAGTTGCTCACGATTGTGACCAGCTGAAAGCTGAACACGGATACGAGCCTCGCCCTTTGGTACCACAGGATAATAGAAACCAGTTACATAGATACCCTCTTCAAGGAGCTTAGCTGCATATACCTGAGACAACTTAGCATCGTAAAGCATTACCGCACATATAGCACTCTGGGTTGGTTTAATATCAAAACCAGCAGCCATCATCTTATCGCGGAAGTAGTTAACGTTCTCAACCAACTTGTCATGAAGTTCATTGCTCTCCTTCAATATCTTAAATACTTCAATGCTGGCACCAATGATACAAGGTGCAAGTGAGTTAGAGAAGAGGTATGGGCGACTACGCTGACGAAGCATGTCAATGATTTCCTTGCGACCAGTAGTAAATCCTCCGAGTGCACCACCAAATGCTTTACCGAGTGTACCAGTGTAGATATCCACACGATCATAGGTCTTACAGAGTTCGCTTACACCATGACCAGTAGCACCAACGACACCGGCAGAGTGAGACTCATCAACCATCACGAGAGCATTATACTTCTCAGCGAGGTCGCAGATCTTATCAACTGGAGCAACGTTACCATCCATTGAGAACACACCATCAGTAACGATGATACGGAAACGCTGTTCCTGTGACTCTTGTAGACAACGCTCAAGGTCTGCCATATCGGCATTTGCATAGCGATAACGCTTCGCTTTACAAAGGCGTACACCATCAATAATAGAGGCGTGGTTGAGTGCGTCAGAGATAATAGCATCCTGATCTGTGAGCAATGGCTCAAAGACTCCACCATTAGCGTCAAAGCAAGCAGCATAGAGAATCGTGTCTTCAGTCTTGAAGTAATCTGAGATTGCAGCTTCAAGCTCCTTGTGGCTGTCCTGTGTTCCACAGATAAAACGAACAGAGGACATACCGAATCCTCGTTTGTCCATCATCTTCTTAGCACCTTCTATCAAACGTGGATGATTAGAAAGACCAAGATAATTGTTTGCACAGAAGTTCAAAACTTCCTTACCTTTTACTTCGATTGCTGCACTTTGAGGACTCTCAATGATTCTTTCTTCTTTGTAAAGTCCTGCTTCTTTAATCTCAGCAAGTGCATTACTGAGATGTTCTTTCATATTACCGTACATAACATTAGATTTTATTTATTAGTAGGCAAAGTAACTTATAAAAAATGAGAAAAAGGACGTTAAGGAGTTTTTTTTTACGTGATGACTTAATTTTTTAATAATTTTAATACCTAATAGTGTGTTATCAACAAAAAATATGCTTACTTTGCAACCAGTTATATTTAAGCTTAACAATATTTATGAAAAATGTATTGGTCATAGGCTCTACAGGTCAAATAGGCTCAGAGCTTACCCGAGAACTTAGAAAACGTTATGGAAACGACAGCATTGTTGCTGGTTACATTAAAGGAGCAGAACCTAAAGGTGAACTGAAAGAAAGCGGTCCATCAGCAGAGGCCGACGTTACTAACCCAGAGATGATTGCCGATGTTGTTAAGAAATACAACATTGACACCATCTACAACCTTGCCGCATTACTCTCTGTAGTAGCAGAAAAGAAGCCGCAACTGGCTTGGAAAATCGGTATTGACGGTCTGTGGAACATCTTGGAAGTAGCACGTGAGGACAACTGTGCGGTCTTTACTCCAAGTTCTATCGGCTCATTCGGTTTGAGTACACCTCACACACAGACGCCACAGGACACTGTTCAACGTCCTGGTACAATCTATGGTGTGTCAAAGGTTACCACAGAGTTGCTCAGCGACTACTACTTTAAGAAGTATGGTGTTGATACCCGTTCAGTACGTTTCCCAGGTTTGATTTCCTATGTAACACCTCCAGGTGGTGGTACTACTGACTATGCAGTTGACATCTATTACGCTGCTGTTCGTGGTGAGAAGTTCGTGTGTCCTATCAAGAAGGGAACACTGATGGACATGATGTACATGCCAGATGGTTTGCACGCAGCTATCTCATTGATGGAAGCTGACCCAACTCGTTTGGTTCATCGCAATGGTTTCAACATTGCTTCAATGAGCTTCGACCCTGAAGAAATCTTCAATGCTATCAAGCGTTACAAGCCAGACTTTGAGATGGAATACGACGTAGACCCACTCAAGCAGGGTATTGCTGACAGTTGGCCAGACAGTCTTGACGATAGTTGTGCACGCGCTGAGTGGGATTGGAAACCTCAGTATGACCTCGATGCGATGACTGTTGACATGCTGAAGAACCTTGAAGCTAAGCTGAAATAAGTCTATAACACGAAAAGATAGATTAGCATAAGCTTGAATATAGTACGTATTAAACTACTCTATCAGGCTATAATCTAAATAGTATAAAGAAACAAAGAGGTGGTTACCAACATGGCAATCACCTCTTTTTATTTATTAAACATGTTCCCTCAGATGCGCACTTCATCATCATCACCTAACAATCAACACCCAACACCCAAGCCAAACATGTTCCCTCGGATGCGCACTTTACATCATCATCTAACAATTAACACCCAACACCCAGACCAAACATGTTCCCTCGGATGCGCACTTTACATCATCACCTAACAATCAACACCCAACACCCAAGCCAAACATGTTCCCTCAGATGCGCACTTTACATCATCACCCAACAATCATCACCCAACAACCAACAACCAAACATGTTCCCTCGGATGCGCACTTTACATCATCACCTAACAATCAACACCCAATACCCAACAGCCATGAGCGTGATTCAATAGATTTCTCCATCAAACTCACTTGCTAATAGTTCTTCTCGAAGACGTTGAAGTTCTCGCATTGGAGAGGTCCCACCGATGAAGAGCGTGACACGTTTCCCATCCTTTGTTTCCACAACAACTGGAAATCTACCATTGAAAGATATACTCTGATTAAGCTTTATCCTAACAATATCTTTTATACAGATAGGCTGAGGCAGCTTAATCAGTGCGACATGTCCCTGTTGACAACGGGCATAAAGATTGCCATCAACTATAGTAAAACTCTTTATAATGTTCTTTGGAGGATTGAGGACAACTCGAACAACAAAGAAAATAACCACCAATATAAAAAGTTGGATGGAAAGTACCACAAGATAGATTTCACCTTTTGTCATAGATCTAAGCGTTCTTACTTTATTTACAATCGGTGAAGACGAAGCCTATCTGCGGATATTCCACATCGGTGTTTCGCCTCCTCCAAAGAGAACATCTATGTTAGCACCATTCTTCTTTTCGATGACATCCCATGCACGCAACTGTATGAACTGTGCTGGAGAGAGGTTTAGTTCGGTCATATAAGCCTTATCAGCCACCGCCTTATTCCGCTCAGCCTTAGCACGTGCAAGTTCCATTTCGGCACGCTTCTCTTGTGTTTGCTTTGCCTGAATACTTGCAGCAGTCTTGTTCATCTCTTCCAACTGCTCCTTGTTAGGCATCACACGGTCGGTAATTACCTGTTGAATATCAATAGGGAAGTTTGCCTTTCGTGACAAAGAGGCTACATACTGGCGCATAGACTGCTTAATACGGTCATCGAACTTTGCAAGAACTTCACGATTACTCATCAAGTCGAATGGCGAACAAGAGGATACATACTCACGCACTTTATTGCGGAAATAAGGTTCGATGAAGTTCTCAAACCAGTTTTCTCCATAGTTTCTCAGCAAGTCAGGGGTCTGTCCTTTCTTCACTTGGATAATCATATACATATTCACATCAAGTGGAGTATTGTCGTTTGAAAGCAAATCATCAAATTGGAACTGCATCTTCTGTGGCAGGATATTAAAGTAGACAGCGGTCGTTGTTGGTGCAATCAGTGTAATTGAATTTACTGGTTCATCAGCAACACGCGTACTACCAAAGAAGATAGGCTTCATCTTTAATGCCGCTTCTTGGTCGTAAGAAGGATTTACAAACGAGAAGAAAGCAAGACCAATAACACAAAAAGTGACTACAAGAGCTACTGGAAGCAATATTTTTTTAGGATTATTCATACCAAAGAAATCTTTAAGATTAAAAATTGAATACTGTTGGTTAGCTTGTCTTGAATTGAAATTCATATCAAATGAGGTTATAATTGTATATGCTAAAATAGGTATCTTATCATTGCAAAGATAATAAAAAATATAATATGTGACAAACAAAACATTGTATAAGTAGTACCTATAGAATGTTTTAAAAGAACTTACAATACATTTGTAAGCTATACAAGAAATGCAAATAGATACTATATTGATATTATCCTCTACAAACAACTTATTCCTATTAGCCTAATTAGGCTAATTAGGCTAATAGGTCCAATTGGACTAATTGCCTATTATTTTGTCCTATTTTTTCACATCATGATTTTGAATACATGCTCTTTTGGTTTCTTAAAGACGCCTAATTGACTTGCAAAAGGTGCCCTTTTGAAGTCCAACTAACGCCCTTTTGAAGTCTTATTAAGCACCTTTTCTTTTACTACTTTATAACTAACTGATTCCCTGTTGGTTACAAACCCACTTTTTACAAGTGTTTTTATCCTTACTTATAGATGTTTTACTCAAAAATATGTAATGATTTTTCAAAACGTTATCTACAAACTTAATCAGAAGAAAAGAGTGTTTAGCTTCAGTAAAAACATCATGACAAAGAAATAAAAAGATAATAAAACGAAAGCGACTATCTTTCTAAACGAAAGAAAAGATATAAAAGTTGTTAAGACTTTTTGGAACTTTCATCTATTTTATTTAACTTTGCTGCGGAATGAAATATAAAAGGTTTTGAACGACAGCTTGCGCACTTAACCAAACTTTCGTTACGAAACTTTGCGAACAACTTTTGACCGATTAGAACTACCTATACAATGAGCAGAGTATTAAACAAGGATTACGATGTGATTATCATCGGAGGAGGTGTTACAGGCGCCGGTACAGCACGTGACTGTGCTATGCGTGGACTACGTGTGCTTCTTGTAGAGAAGTACGACTTCAGTAATGGTGCCACGGGTCGCAATCATGGCTTACTCCATAGTGGAGCACGCTATGCAGTGACCGACCCAGAGTCGGCCTCCGAGTGCATCAAGGAGAATATGATACTCCGCCGGATTGCTCATCATTGCATAGAAGCAACTGATGGACTGTTTATTACACTGCCAGAAGATGACATACAATACCAGAAAACATTCGTTGAGTCCTGCCAGGAAGCAGGTATAAGTGCTAACATTATTTCACCTGAAGAAGCACGTCGCATAGAGCCATCGGTCAATCCTGACTTGATTGGCGCTGTGCGCGTGCCAGATGCTTCCATTGACCCTTTCCATCTCACGACGGCAAATATCCTTGATGCACGTCGCTATGGTGCTGAAATTCTAACCTATCAACAGGTAGTAGGACTCGTTTTAAGCAATGGTCGTGTGGAAGGCGTTCGCCTCCGCAATAATCATACAGGCGAAGAAAGCGAAGTTCGCAGTCGTATCGTTATCAATGCGGCTGGAATTTGGGGGCATGACATTGTCAAGATGGCAGGTATCAAGGTTAATATGTTTCCTGCGAAAGGTACGCTTCTCATCTTCGGTCATCGCGTTAACAACATGGTTATCAATCGTTGCCGTAAGCCTGCAAACGCTGACATCCTCGTTCCAGACGATGCTGTATGCGTCATTGGAACAACCAGTGACCGCGTAGCTTATGACACAATTGACGACCTAAAGATTACACAAGAAGAAGTAGACGTGTTGATAAAGGAGGGAGAAAAACTTGCTCCGAGCCTTGCAACGACACGTATTCTTCGTGCTTACGCTGGTGTCCGACCACTTGTTGCTGCCGACAACGACCCATCAGGGCGTAGTATTAGCCGTGGTATCATCTGCTTAGATCATGAAACAAGAGATGGGTTAGCAGGACTTATCACGATTACTGGTGGTAAGATGATGACCTATCGACTCATGGCTGAGATAGCAACCGACCTCGCTTGTAAGAAATTAGGTGTAGAAGCTGTATGCCAAACAGCTACCCTTCCGCTCCCAGGAAGCGAAGGACAAGACACTGATAACAAGCATCATACCTATTCAACTGCCCACTATGCGGCTAAAGGTAGACAAGGTTATCGTGTGCAGGAAATACCCGATCAGAGTGCAGAAGACCGCTCCTTGGTTTGCGAATGTGAGGAAGTGAGTGTCGGCGAAGTAAAATATGCAATGGAGAAGTTGCACGTTCATGACCTTCTCAACCTGCGCCGCCGTACCCGAGTGGGTATGGGAACCTGTCAAGGAGAACTTTGTGCGTGTCGAGCAGCTGGTGTTATGTGTGACGCTGGAGACGAGGCTGAGAAGACGTTAACCGACCTTCACAACTTTATCAATGAGCGTTGGAAAGGAATGAAACCAGTTGCTTGGGGCAGTACACTCGATGAAGCACAGCTTACAGCAGCTATCTATCAGGGCTTGTTGGGACTGGACAATGAATAGAAGGCTTTTGAAAGAAGGAGAAATCCTTAGCAATCTAAATCATATAGACGCCTAAATGGCTCTATAAAAACCAACGATTTCAAACAATCTATCACAATCAAAGACAATCGACAATGAGATATGATACTATTATAATAGGTGGCGGACTGAGCGGACTCACTGCTGGTATCACACTGGCAAGCGCAGGCAAACGTGTTTGCATCGTGTCAGCGGGACAGAGTAGTCTGCACTTTAATTCGGGTTCGTTCGACTTACTGGGCTATGATAACAATGGAAAGGTGGTTGAACATCCGTTGGAAACGATTGCATCACTGAACGACCAGCATCCTTACAAGAAGATTGGCACAGAGAAAATTGCGCTCCTTGCTAATAAGGCGAAGGCTTTATTGAATGAAGCTGGCGTAAAAACGACTGGCGATAGCGCACAGAATCATTATCGTTTCACCCCCTTAGGAACCACAAAACCTGCATGGTTGACTACGGAAGGCTATGCTATAAGCCAGCAGAAAGACTCCCTCCCTTGGAAAAGTGTAGAACTCTTGAACATCCAAGGCTTCTTAGATTTACCCACAGCCTTCATCGCTGCGAACCTTAAGAAGAGTGGAGTGACTTGTCAAGTGAAGTCTTTTACAACCGACGAGTTGAGCCATGTGAGGAAAAGTCCTACTGAGATGCGCGCCACTAACATAGCTAAAGTATTGTCAGACAAGGTTGCTTTGCGCAAAGTTGCTGACCGTATCAATGCTATCAGTGGAGAGACAGAAGTGCTCTTGTTACCTGCTGTCTTAGGTTTCAATGACAACGAGAGCCTCAACGAACTGAAGGCTATGGTGAAGAAGCCTATTGAGTATCTCGCAACACTTCCTCCATCAGTATCGGGTGTTCGCACAACTCACCTCTTGAAACAACTCTTCGGCCGTTTAGGTGGAACGATATTGGTGGGTGATACAGCCAATAATGGTGTCTTTGAGGGCAACCGTCTCGTGTCTATCACAACCGAAAACCTCCCTAATGAGTCCCTTTATGCAGACGAATTCATCCTCGCTTCTGGTTCTTTCATGAGCCACGGACTGCAGAGTAATTATCAACATGTATTCGAACCCGTATTCAATCTTAATGTTGATGCTACTGAAGCACGAAGCGAATGGACAAAGGATGATGCGTTCACAGCACAGCCTTATATGGAATATGGTGTGCAGACAGACAAAGACTTCCACGCTATAAAAGACGGAAAAACTATCAGCAACCTCTTTGTCATTGGTTCCCTCTTGAGCGGACATAATAACATTAAACTCGCTGATGGTACTGGTGTTTCACTCTTGACTGCCCTTCAGGTAGCCGAAATAATAACAGAAAGGAAATAAGGTCATGCCAGAAGGAATACAACTAAAGAATATCAGCGGTAATAACTTGGAACAATGCTTAAAGTGTTCCATCTGTACTGCCTACTGTCCAGTGTCTGCAGTGGAGCCAGAATACCCCGGTCCGAAACATTCAGGACCTGATTTGGAACGCTACCGCCTCAAGGATAAGA
Organism: Prevotella melaninogenica; assembly: GCF_013267595.1. Taxonomy (NCBI): domain Bacteria; kingdom Pseudomonadati; phylum Bacteroidota; class Bacteroidia; order Bacteroidales; family Prevotellaceae; genus Prevotella; species Prevotella melaninogenica. The sequence continues at coordinate 1,322,816 of NZ_CP054011.1, forward strand.
AGTTCTTTGACAATGCGTTAAAGATGTGTCTGAACTGTAAACGCTGCGAAGTTGCCTGTCCTTCAGGTGTTCGCATTGCTGACATCATTCAGGCTTCACGCATCAAATACAGCACACATGGACCTATCCTGCGTGATAGAATGTTGGCAAATACCGACTTCGTGGGTACGATGGCGAATATGGTCGCACCGATTGTCAACACCACCTTGGGACTGAAGCCTGTCAAGGCTGTGCTCCACAGTGTGATGGGTGTTGACAAACATCGCAGCTTCCCAGCCTATAGCAGTCAGAAGTTTGAGACATGGTACAAGCGTAATGCAGCCAAAGAACAAGACAATTATAAGAAACACGTAAGCTACTTCCACGGCTGTTACGTCAATTATAACTTCCCACAGTTGGGCAAAGACCTTGTAAAGATTATGAATGCGGTAGGTTATGGTGTCCACCTGTTAGAGAAAGAGAAATGTTGTGGCGTAGCATTGATTGCTAACGGACTCAGTAATCAGGCGCGAAAGCAGGGAGAAGTGAACATCAACTCAATCCGTCAGGCAGCAAAGCAGAACCGAGTTGTCCTCACAACAAGCTCTACCTGTACCTTTACGATGCGTGACGAATATGAGCATCTATTAGATATAAAGGTCGATGATGTGAAGGAAAACATCACACTTGCTACCCGATTCCTCTATCGTCTGATAGAAAGTGGCGACGTAAAGCTTGCTTTCCGCAAGGATTTCAAGATGCATGCAGCCTACCATTCAGCTTGTCATATGGAGAAGATGGGCTGGGTTATCTACAGTACAGAGCTACTGAAGATGATTCCGGGACTGAAACTTACAATGCTCAACTCCCAATGTTGCGGTATTGCAGGTACTTACGGATTCAAGAAAGAGAACTATGAACGCTCACAGCAGATTGGTTCTGGGGTCTTCAAACAGATAAAGGAAATAAACCCAGACTACGTTACTACCGACTGTGAAACCTGTAAATGGCAGATTGAAATGTCAACAGGATATGATGTAAAGAATCCTATCTCTATCCTTGCCGAAGCCTTGGATGTTGAGAAAACAAGGAAGTTAAACGGCATAGAATAGGCAGATTCTACTAATAACAACGATAAAATAAAAACAAAATAACAACCTTATAAAATACAACCAGCATGGAGAAGAAATTCATCTTAGCCCTCGATCAAGGAACAACAAGTTCAAGAGCCATCGTCTTTGACCACAACGGACACATAAAGTCTGTAGCACAGAAAGAGTTTACACAGTACTTTCCACAACCTGGATGGGTAGAACATAACCCCAACGAAATATGGTCTTCGCAGGCTTCTGTTATCGCTGAGGCTATCTCTGCCATAGATATTAACGGCCTTGACATCGCAGGTATAGGTATTACTAACCAGCGCGAAACTACGATTGTGTGGGATGTTGACACCGAAGAACCTATCTATAACGCCATTGTATGGCAAGACCGCCGCACTTCAGAGTTCTGTGATGAGTTGAAAGCACAGGGCTTGACGGATAAGATTCATGAGAAAACTGGTCTTATTATTGATGCTTATTTCAGCGGAACAAAGATTAAGTGGATTCTTGATAACGTACCAGGAGCACGCAAACGTGCAGAGATGGGCAAGCTCCGCTTCGGTAATGTAGACTCATGGTTGGTATGGCGATTGACACGAGGAGAGGTACACGTGACCGACGTTACGAATGCTTCTCGTACCATGCTCTTCAATATTCACGATCTAAAATGGGATGAAGAACTGATGAAGTTACTGGATATTCCAATGTCCATGATGCCAGAAGTGAAGTCAAGTTCAGAGGTTTATGGTCATACTAAGACTACTATCTTCGCTCATGAAGTGCCTATCTCTGGTATTGCCGGCGACCAGCAGGCAGCCCTCTTCGGTCAGATGTGTATCGAGCCGGGCTCTATCAAGAATACATACGGTACTGGTTGCTTCGTAATGTTGAACACCGGCAACAAGCCTGTTATGTCTAAGAATAACCTACTGACCACTATTGCGTGGAAGATTGGCAATCAGGTTGTCTACGCTTTGGAGGGTTCTATCTATGTAGGAGGCTCTGTTGTACAGTGGTTGCGTGATGGATTGGGCTTCATCACCTCATCATCAGAGATAGAAGACTTAGCCTCAACCGTGCCAGACAGCGGTGGCGTTTACTTCGTTCCAGCCTTAACAGGCCTTGCAGCTCCCTACTGGGACCAGTATGCTCGTGGTACAATTATTGGCATAACACGTGGAACAACACGTGCACATATCGCCCGTGCTGCCCTTGATGGTATTGCTTTCCAGACTTACGACATTGCTCAAGCAATGGCAAAGGATATGAATGCTTCGCTTACTGAGTTAAAAGTCGATGGTGGTGCATCACGCAATAACCTTTTGATGCAGACTCAAGCAGACCTTCTTGGCATTAAGGTTGTTCGTCCACGTATCACCGAGACAACCGCTTTAGGTGCTGCTTATCTTGCAGGTCTGGCTGTTGGCTTCTGGAAGAATATCAACGATACTAAGAACCAATGGCAGGTTGAACGTTGCTTTGAACCTATTGCTGACAGCGATACTGTCGAAGCAGCTAAAGCAGGTTGGGCTGATGCCGTTGACAGAACACTGACCAAAAGATAAGACCTAACATACAATAACAACCACAATTCAATCCTTATGGAATATTCAATGACAACACAGTTCTTCATGGAACTATTAGGAACACTGATTCTGGTGCTTTTCGGAGATGGTGTTTGTGCTTGTGTAACGCTGAACAAGAGTAAAGGACAGAACTCGGGATGGATTGTTATCACCATTGCGTGGGGTCTCGCAGTATGTATGGGTGTGCTTGTTGCAGGTCCTTATACGGGTGCTCACCTTAACCCAGCAGTATCAGCTGGCTTAGCTGCAGCTGGTATGTTCCCTTGGAGTTCAGTACCAATCTATGCTGCTGGACAAATGATTGGCGGTGTCTTAGGTGCTATCCTCGTGTGGATTTTCTACAAAGACCACTACGATGCAACAGACAATGATGCTGCGAAGCTTGGTACATTCTGCACCGCTCCAGCCATCCGCAACTATAAATTGAACTTCCTCTGTGAGGTAATTGCGACATTAGTACTTGTCTTTATCATCATCAGTTTCAGTTCAAAGGGTAACTGCTGTGACCCTAAAAACTTCAAGTTCGGGCTTGCTGCTTTGGGTCCAATCCCTGTTACGCTGCTAATTATTGCACTCGGAATGTCACTCGGTGGTCCAACTGGATATGCTATGAATCCTGCTCGTGACCTATCACCACGTATCGCACATGCGCTTTGCATGAAGGGTGACAATGACTGGGCATACGCGTGGGTACCCGTTCTCGGTCCTATGGTTGGCGGTATTATTGCAGGACTTTGCGGTGCTGCCCTCCACCAATTATAATCCACTTGGCAATAAAAAATTATCAATAACTAAAAACAATACTATTATGAAGAATTTTAAAAGAACCCTTCAACTCGTAGCTGTATTCCTTTTCATTGGTGCAATACAGCTTTCAGCACAGACCTACAAGTATCAGAAGATTGTAGGATTCACTGATGCTACCAACGCAAAACTTGAGGCTTTCCTCCAATCAACTATCTCAATGAACATCCGTAAGGTGGCTGTCTTCGATTGTGACGGAACCCTCTTCGGTCAGGTTCCTTACTATCTTGCAGAGGAAGCGCTCTACGAATATGCTCGTCGCAACTATGCTGGCAAGAAGGATGCTAAGTCTGTTGAGAAGTTCAAGTTAGTTGACAAGATGATAAAAGAGGATGCTATCAGTCGTGAGCGCGACCGTATTAAGTTCCTCAGTGGTCTTACTCCAGAAGAGGTACAGCGCATTGGCGACGATTGTTTCCACGAGAAGTATCAGAATAAGTTCTATCCTCAGATGAAGGCATTGCTTGCCAACCTTCGCAACTATGGTTTCGAGACATGGGTTATCTCTGCTTCTCCAGAGTTACTCTACCAGCGTTTCTGTGTTGAAGAGCTCGGATTCCAAGAAGATCGTGTAATTGGTGTGAAGTCACTCGTCACCATGGGCGGTGTCGTTACTGACCAGATTGTATTCCCTTCACCACAAGACGAGGGTAAGGCTGAGGTTATAAGAACCTTTATCAAGACTCGCCCACTCTTTGCTGCAGGCAACAGTCGCGGCGATATGGAGATGATGAACACTTCAGTGGGTCTGAAACTCATTCTTAATCCTGATGACAAGACACCACAGAAGGTGATGGGTGGCAAGACTGTTAAGCAATATTGGGCAGCTGACCCTAACTGTATTACTGAGTACACACGCGACGTTGTCGAGGGCAACTATAACTGGGCATGTGACGAATACAACGTAAAACAGAATGCTGCTACTGATGTTTCAAACCCTGCTGTAGTCATCTATTAAAACACAAGTCTCTCTATATATGTAATTTAATTTTAGTATACAGGTTCTATCATTTAATTCACAAGATTGTTTTAAGGATTACAATGAGCCCCAGCCACTGTGAAAGTAGCTGGGGTTCACTATTCTTATTCCTATTACTTCCCAAAGGAAAGCTATTAAGATTTAACTTTGTAAATCATCAGGTAAGGACTCTTTAATCCTTTCTGCAAGCATATGGAGCAATGTATGACGAATGAAGTTTGGCGATGTCATCAGTATTATCTCACGAGAAGGAACAGGATGGGCGAAAGGACGTACCAAACGATGCTGCTCCGTTGTGAGCTGTGAGAGTGCAAGCTGGGGTATAAAGGTTACTCCCTTACCCTTCTCTACGATACGCATAAAGGTCTCTATGCTTCCTAAATTATAACTCTTCTTGCTTAACGCAGCCGATTTCAGCTGGCAGAACTTCACCAACTGGTCACGGAAACAATGTCCTTCGTCCAGCAACCACAAGTACTCTCCCGACAAGTCAGCAGGACGAATAAACTCCTTTTCAAACAATGGGTCGCCTTCTGCTACATAACCGAAGAACTGTTCACGATAAAGCGGTGTACACGACATCTCCTCAAGTCCGTCGACACGTGCCAAGATACCAGCATCTATATCACCCCTGCGAAGTGCCCTGCGCATATCCTCGGTTTTCATCTCCGTTATCCTCACATCCATCTCGGGATGTTCATTCATCAACTGTGGGAAGAAGCGCGGAATAAGATAAGGTGCTATCGTCGGTAGCACACCCACCTCAAAGGTACCGGTCAGCACCTGCCGTTCCTCGTCGATTATCTGCTTGAGTTTCTTTGCACGATTAAGCACCTTCCAAGCCTCCTCAATCACCTTCATACCCGCTTGTGTAGGCTGTATCGGTTGACGCTTACGGTCAAAGATTTTCACACCTAATTCGTCTTCTAACTTTTGAATCATCGAACTAAGTGTAGGCTGTGTAACATTGCAGTCATCGGCTGCCTTTGCAAAATGCTTGAGCCGATAAACTGCCATTACATATTCTAATTGTTGTAGTGTCATTCTTATAATACCATGTATAGACTATGACAAAAATAGATAAAAAAAGCCAAATAGCCGTCTTATCATCCTGTTTTTATGCTTTATACTCGTCTTTTTCATCCTTTATAGTGAGTGTATACACCTCCAATCACTATAAATAAGTATTATTCTTCACCACCTTATAAGTTTCATATCAGTATTCTTCAACACCTAACAACCATCACCCAACAACCAACAAGCCACCACCCACCAAGTGTGTTAACGCCCCGCACATGTGGTGCGGAGGCTGAACACCAAGCGTGCGGAGGCTGAACACCAAGCATATTAAAGGTTAACAACCTTATTATATATGATTCTATTGACAACAACTTGTTATGAAGTAAGAATTGTTCTTTTCTTATTCATCTTGCTTTTCAAAGGCAACACGAGCGTTTTCGATTCAATATTGAAGTGCATAAGTAATTGTTTGATATATTTTTTAGTTGAAGGTAATCTTTTAATTTAGCAAACAATCAAACATAACTTACTGATAATCAACACTGGTAATAAGTCCGATAGATTTTATTAATCAGCATATAGATTTTATCTATTGGCTGTAACAATTACAAATACTAACTTTGCATTGCAAAACAAAAAGATTTAATCACATAAATAGTTTTAAGTAAGATATGGAACCAATTATTAATGCACACGCACCAGAGTTTACCGTTCAGGCTTTCCAGGACGGACAGTTTAAGACCGTTTCAAGCAAGGATATCGAGGGCAAATGGGCACTCTTCTTCTTCTATCCAGCTGACTTCACTTTCGTATGTCCTACAGAGTTGGAGGATTTGGCTGACAAGTACGAGCAGCTCAAGAGTCTTGGCGTAGAGGTATTCTCAGTAAGTACTGATACTCACTTCGTACACAAGGCATGGCACGATGCTTCTGATAGAATCAAGAAGATTAAGTACACTATGCTTGCTGACCCAACTGGCGTATTGAGCCGTGGCTTCGGTGTATACAAAGAGGACGAGGGTTTAGCTTACCGTGGTACATTCCTCGTAAACCCAGAGGGTCTCGTTAAGATTGCTGAAATCCAAGATAACAGCATCGGTCGTAACGCTGATGAGTTGGTACGTAAGGTTGAAGCTGCGTTGTTCGTTGCTTCTCACGAGGGTGAGGTTTGCCCAGCTAAGTGGAAGCAGGGCGGCGAAACATTGAAGCCAAGCATCGACCTTGTTGGTAAGCTCTAAGACTTAGTTTCTGTAATAACAGACATAAAAGTGTCATAGAAGTTATGGTGGAGAGATAAGTCTTCGGACTTTGTCTCTCCATTTTTTTTATAATATATAGAGAAATTTACAAGCCCCATGTTAGATTCAAGCATACTCGAACAGGTGAAGGGCGTCTTTGCTTCGCTCTCATCTAATATAACCCTTAGCGTTACTCGCAATAGTAATGATGAGAACTCAGCAGAGTTTTCGTCTTTCGTAGAGGATATTGCCTCTACTTCTGACAAGATAAAGACAGTTTATCTGGAAGGAGAACAGTTCTCCTTCAGTATTCTTCGCAATGGTGAAGAGACTGGTATCAGCTTCCGTGGTATACCAAATGGTCACGAGTTTACCTCGTTGCTCCTTGCTATTCTTAACTCTGACGGACAGGGTAAGAACCTTCCTGACGAGGCAATAGCTGCACGTATCAAGTCGCTAAAGGGTGAAATCCGCCTTCAGACCTACGTATCACTCACCTGTACAAACTGTCCTGACGTTGTTCAGGCACTCAACGTAATGGCGCTTATCAACCCAAATATTAGCAATGAGATGGTTGATGGCGGTCTTTGTCAGGATGAAATACAACGTTTGAACATACAAGGCGTACCTTCTGTGTACGTTAATGGGGAGCCATTGCACACTGGTCGTGGTGATCTTGGAATCCTTCTGCAGGAGTTGGAGGACAAAGTTGGTACCGATCATGATGAAAATGCGGTGCAAACAGTACGCGAATATGATGTTATCGTACTCGGTGGTGGTCCTGCTGGAGCATCTTCTGCTATCTACTCTGCCCGCAAAGGCTTGCGCGTAGCTATCGTTGCGGAGCGCATTGGAGGACAGGTAAACGACACAACAGGTATCGAGAACCTTATTTCTGTCACAAAGACAACTGGTACACAGCTTGCTGCTGACCTCCGCACCCATATCAATGAATATTCAATAGATGTATTCGACAATCGTAAGGTGGTATCAACCAACTTGAAAGAGGCTATTAAGACTGTTTCTGTTCGTGGTGGTGAGACCTTTACCGCACCTGCTATCGTAATCGCAACAGGTGCAAGCTGGCGCCGTCTTGGTCTGCCAGATGAGGAGAAATACATCGGTCATGGTGAGCATTTCTGCCCTCATTGCGATGGTCCTTTCTACAAAGGTAAGGACGTAGCAGTCATCGGTGGTGGTAACTCTGGTATCGAAGCAGCCATTGACTTGGCTGGTATCTGCCGCCACGTGACCGTACTTGAGTTTGCTGATGCTATGCGTGCTGATGAGGTTCTACAGCAGAAAGTAGCCAGTCTGCCTAATGTTGAGGTGTTCCTTTCTACCCAGACAACAGCCCTCTTGGGTGATGGTCAGAAGCTATCGGGTATCAGAGTGAAGGACCGCACCAATGATGAGGAGCGCGAAATTGCCTTAGATGGTGTCTTTGTTCAGATTGGCTTGTCGCCAAACAGCGATGCTTTCAAGGATCAAGTAGAGGTTACTCCTCGCAATGAGATTATCGTTGATGCAACCAACCGCACAAGTCTGAGTGGCGTATATGCTGCTGGTGACGTTACGACGGTGCCTTACAAACAGATTACAATCGCTATGGGAGAAGGTGCTAAGGCTGCCCTTTCAGCCTTTGACGACCGTATCCGTGGCGTGATATAATAGTAAAATTTTCTCTGACTTGAGTATATGTTGAGCCCGATGAGGCAAGTGTGATATTTCTTCACCTTGTCCATCGGACCTTTTTCGGTTAATTCTAAATTCACAATTCAGAATTCATAATTATGATTACTTTGGTAATTCATAATGCATAATTCAAATTTCATAATTATGATTAGCCTTAATTCAAAATTCATAATTCAAAATTCATAATTATGATTACTGATGATATCGAAAAAGAGGGAGTATAAATACAAGACTTTAATCGCTTTTTTCAAGTTCAAAAATATCATCTACACGCTTATCGAAAACACGTGCAATCTTCAGACTGAGAACTGTTGAGGGAACATACTTCTCGCTTTCAATAGCGACAATCGTTTGACGGGACACCCCTATAAGTTCTGCTAATTGCGCTTGGGTCATACGCTTTATTGCCCGCTCTACTCTTATACTATTCTTCATTATCTATTCTCCTTTTATGTAATTCGTAAAGAAAACGGAAGTGAAACAGCAGAAATATGCTGAACATTGATAGCATTAACAAAGTGATGTAAACCATTCCAAAGCAGAACCACGTGAAGATTACAAAGAAAATCGTATTTACTTTCAGTGCCCATACTAATGAACGCATACGGAGATGTTCAACATATTCATCCTCAACTCTTTCCTTTGAAAATGCTATCATATATAGAGAGATAAAGGTCAAGCAGTAAACAAGTTCAGAAAACATGTCTTCCTGCGCAAAATAGAAGAAAGAACGTCCCTCTTGTTCTGGAGCAAAGAAATTCAGGTTTCCAATGTGTAAGGTAATAAAACTCAGTCTGTCATCATTAAACCAGTCATTAATACCTAACCAAGAAACCATAATCATGACACTACAAGGGATAAAAATAAACCAACCAACCTTCCTAAAGATGTGGGGTAAAAGATAATCTGTTTTCATAAAGTAGCTTTTTTAATTAATAAGTAAAGATATCTATCACACCACAAAAGTAACACTTACTTTTCTAAAAGTCAAGTAAACTATACAAAAAGATTGCTTTAACAGCCTCGCAATTAACCTATATTCACATTAAAAGCTATTTCTTCAGTTCTTTTTGCTCATTCTTTTTCTGGATAGAATCAGCTTTTAGTTCCAACTGTGTCTGTCGATAGGCCTTGAGGATAGGGTCTTCCTTATCCTCTAAACCGTCCATTTTCTTGAAAACTTCACGTAGCTTCTCAACATGCTTACGGTCTCTACGTAACCGTTTATCAAGCATAAGCCCAACATCAAACTCTAATAGGGAATGGGCTGGCTTCTTTTCTAAGATGTCTCGCTTCGGCATCTTCTTCAACAGTTCACGCCCATCAACAACTTGCTTTCCTATTACCACTACCTCATCCAAATAATGTTCTGCAGGGAAAAGGAAGACAGTATCACGCAAAACCTCACTCCGAAACAACTTCTCTGGTGCATAACCTTTCTTTTTAAAGGTAGCTGTTTGGAATGAATCAGGTAGGTTAATGATTCCTTGCCATGTAGTTAGTCCCACATTCTTCCCATCCACACTGACCAACACATCACGTATCGGAAAGTGCGTAGCCCCATCACATACCAGCACTTTTTGTGCCTGAACTGACGAGAATGGTAGCAAAAGCCACAAAAAAAATAGAACAAGTCGTATCTGCATAACTATCACTTCGACACAGCAAACTTACACAAAAGTTTTCTCATTTAGCTTCCTCCGTAATTATTTTTATCATAAAAGCAGATGGTTGTAACATTGTTTAAGAGTGAAAGAGCCCATGTTTTATCAACGTGCGAAGGGCCAGCACCAATGGTGCGGATGGTGAATACATACGGAGTCATTAAACACAAGAAAACCTATTGGTCACGAAGAAGCCTAAAGAAGAGCAGAACTTTATGCCATAAAGTTCAATAGTAGTATCACTCGGAATGTCGGATAAGCAGAAAGAGAACAGTCTATTGCTTTATCAAATTATGCTTTTCAAACTATTAAAAAAGGCATCTGCGTAGCTACTTTACGACAGATGCCAAATTATGTTCATGAAAATAAATCGAGTGGAACGCCTTTCTATCTTGCTCTCATCGCATTAAGAACGGCAAGAACCATCACACCGACATCAGCAAAAACGGCTAATCCCATGCTTGCCATTCCAAAGGTGGCAAGAAGAAGGACTGCAACCTTAATACCGATAGCGAACCATGCGTTCTCCTTTGCTATGAAAATAGTACGGCATGAGAGTTCTATGGCAAGTGCTATCTTCGAAGGTTTATCGTCCATCAGTACGACATCGGCTGCCTCGATAGCAGCATCACTGCCCAAAGCACCCATAGCAATGCCCACATCAGCACGTGCTAACACTGGTGCATCATTGATTCCATCACCGACGAAGGCAATTGTTTCATCTGCATTTTTCTCTGCAATGAGACGCTCAACATGCTTTACTTTGTCAGTAGGGAGCAGTTCTGCATAGTATTCCGTCACCTTTGTCTGCTCGGCAACTTGCTCAACAACTTCCCTCTTGTCGCCGCTCAGCATAACAGTCTTACTAACCCCCAACTGCTTCAGAGACTCTATAGCCTTCACAGCATCAGCCTTCAGCTGGTCAGAAATTACGATATGACCTGCATATTCACCATCAATCGCAACGTGAACAATAGTACCCGCATGGCTCGTACAACGCTTACAGGTAGGGATTGTAATACCTAATGTTGCCATTAAACGGCTGTTACCAACACTTACTTTCTGATTATTAACAGTGGCAGTAATGCCCTGTCCCGCTGTTTCTTGTATATCTTCAACAGTGCAATTATCCTTTTCATTCGCATATGCCATACGGAGAGCAAGGGCGATTGGATGGGTAGAATAACGTTCAACATGAGCTGCTAAATGAAGTAACTCATGCTCAGAGAGACTCTCTGGGTGGATAGCCTCAACATCAAAAGTACCACGTGTCAATGTTCCTGTCTTATCGAATACTACCGTAGAGAGCTTTGACAAAGCATCCATATAGTTACCACCCTTAATAAGGATTCCCTTATGAGAAGCCCCACCGATACCCGCAAAGAAGGTAAGAGGAATAGAAATAACCAAAGCACATGGGCAACTTACAACCAAGAAGGTCAATGCACGATAGAGCCAAACACCAAAGGCTGGTGCGTAACTATCATAGAAGAACGGAGGAATAACAGCCAAAGCAAGGGCGGAAATTACCACGATAGGCGTATAGACACGTGCAAAACGACGAATGAATGACTCACTACGTGACTTGTTATCACCTGCCTCTTCAACGAGTTGGATAATCTTTGCAGCGGTAGACTCGCTATATGGCTTTTCAACTTGTACCTTCAACACACCCGAAAGGTTAACACAACCAGAGATAACCTCCATGCCTGCACTTACATCACGTGGTATACTTTCACCCGTAAGGGCTACGGTATTAAGACTGGAGGCACCCTCAAGCACCCTTCCATCTAATGGAATCTTCTCTCCCGGCTTAACAATCACAGTCTCACCAATCATCACTTCCTCTGGACTTACGCTCGCTACCACTCCGTTTCGCTCCACATTGGCTACATCTGGACGAATATCCATCAGTTCAGAGATGGAGTCGCGCGCCTTATCTTCCGCATAATGCTCAAAGAGTTCGCCTAACTGGAAGAACAACATCACGAAGACTCCTTCGATAAACTGTGGTTCGGCACCGGGTAGGAAACCGATGAGCAATGCTCCGATAGTCGCAATACTCATAAGGAAGTTCTCATCAAAAGGATCGCCTTCCATGATTCCCTCAACCGCTTCACCTAATACATCATAACTGATAACCAGATAAGGAACCAAATAAACAAGCAGCACCTGCCACATTGGAAGTGCTGCGAAATGCTCTACTAACCATGCTCCTACAAGGAGTACAGCCGTAAGAATGATTCTTATAAGTTTCTTTTTCATAATCTAAAACCTGTTACTGCATTAATATTCTGCTGCAAAGATAAAGATTATGTTTTGCAACTCGGTTGCAAAGATGGCTGTAAATTAAATTTAGATAATCGTTTTAATAAAGATTAGTTGACTTGTGGCAATTGCCCAGTCTTATACTCATGCTTGAGCAAATGATACACATAGCCTGGACTTTGGTCATAAAGTCCAGTCCGTTTGTTCTGCAAAAGTTCAAGTGTCTTTGAAGAATAAACAATATCCAAAGCTTCTGCAGTATCCAAATGAAAGTCTTTTATAAGATAAGTTGTCAGCTCATCAATCGTGAAATTGACAAGGTGTTTAAATCTTTCTTGTTGAGTCATTACTTTATTCTTCTTAATAATTTTACAGCCTTTTTAGTTCCAAAGAAATACTGATTACTGAGCTTCTTAAACTTAAGCATCCTTGTAAACTGTGCTAAAGTGACTGCTCCCGTAGTGTACAGGTTAATAAGAAAGGCTACTCCATCATCTGCTATAGGTCCGACAACGATATCATAATCATGCTGATAGTTTTTGTTTCTTGACCTATTATTAAAGATAAATGTTGCCCATTCAGGGGTAGTTCCTTCAAAAATCAGCACTTTCAAATCACCTTTATGTAAGGCACTCTCCTCGAATTCATATTCTTGTACAATGGCTTTACCCCCCAACGCTTGTTGCTTTCGTTTCGCCATTCGTTCTGCCTGCTCACGTATCGTCGTCAAGTAAAAGCCTTGTCCAAAGTCTTTTAGAGGGAAAGACTTTGCAAGATCAATCTCTGAAAAATCAGTATTAGTACCATGATAGAGTCTCATGCCAATTCTCCTCCATTCTTTTGACAAACTTTGATAAGGTCATCTACCGTATCTTCTATAGACAATGTATGTTCCACGTCATAATACTCTAAAAGAAATCGTATTCCTTTAAAGTTATAAAGATAGCGGAAAGATTGCTGCACCGTCAAGTTAAAACGCTCACCAAACGTTCTGATAACAGCGTTCAAATAGGGGATTTTATACTGATCATCCATAATACGTGAACTTTATATTGCAAAAATACTACATATTTTGTGTAGTACAAAATATTTAAGATTGAAAAACATCATTCCCTCTTTCTTCCCTTTCCTTTTCATTTCCCTACCCTATTAGCGTTTAAAAGCAGTTCTTCCGTTAAATGCGTAGATTGTTAATAGAATGAGATTCATCCAAAAACATGGTATGATTACCTCCAATTAGATGGTTTTACAAAGAGGGATAAACTACATGATAAACGCAATTAGGTGCAATGTCTATCTGTCTTCTACTATCAACATATTCCCTTACTATATGAAGTTTGTAAATTATTTTCGTGCAACTCAAAACCAATACATGCTCTTTTAGCTTCTTAAAGACGCCTAATTGACTTGCAAAAGGTGCCCTTTAAGACCCTTACTAACGCCCTTTTGAAGCCCAATTAAGCACCTTTTATTTTACTACTTGATAACCAATTGATTCTCTGTTGATTACAAACATGCTTTTTGTATGTGGTTTTGCCGTTATTTATTGATGTCTTATTCGAAATTATGTAATGATTTTTCAAACCCTTATCTACCTATTTTCGAAGTCTAAAAAGAAATGATTTTCAATGTCAGAGGATGAGAATAGGATAGATAGTTGACAGTCTTAGCCATATTTTTGTTTAATGAGCAACCTCGGCTCTTACGTTAAAGCAATACGAAAAGCATCCAAACATTGAACGGAAGAGCCTTAAAACTTTTCCTCCTTTTGCTTTTTTGCCTTCTTACTCCTTTACTATTCAAAGCCTTTTCGTTACCTTTGCACCTATGAAAATAGGAACAATAGATTTGGGGGAACGCCCACTATTCTTGGCTCCAATGGAAGATGTGACAGATATTGGCTTCCGAAAGATGTGTAAACGCTTCGGTGCAGCCATGGTATATACGGAGTTTGTGTCGGCTGATGCCGTCATCCGTAGTATCAAGTCGACACTTTCAAAATTAGTCATTGACGATAGTGAGCGTCCTGTAGGAATACAGATATATGGCAGGGATGTAGCTTCAATGGTTGAAGCAGCTAAGATTGTAGAACAGGTAAAGCCCGATGTGATTGACATTAACTTTGGTTGTCCAGTGAAGAAGGTGGCAAACAAGGGTGCTGGCTCTGGTATGTTGAAGAACATCCCACTGCTACTTGACATCACAAGAGAGGTAGTGAAGGCTGTCAACACACCAGTCACAGTAAAGACTCGATTAGGTTGGGACAACGATAACTTGATTATTACCGACCTTGCAGAACAGCTACAAGACTGTGGTATACAGGCATTAACCATTCATGGACGCACTCGCGCACAGATGTACACAGGCGAAGCTGACTGGACATTGATTGGTGAGGTGAAGAACAATCCACGCATTCATATCCCCATCATAGGCAATGGTGATGTTACAAGTATTGAAGAAGCGCACGAGAAGTTCGACCATTATGGTGTTGATGCGGTGATGATTGGTCGTGCTACCTTTGGTTGTCCGTGGCTCTTTAATCAAGGTGAGAAGCAGCTAACAATAGATGACAAAATAGACATTCTTGAAGAGATGCTGCGCATAAATGTGGATCGTATCGATGAGCATCGTGGTATCTTGCATACACGTCGACACTTAGCTGCATCGCCAATCTTCAAAGGAATCCCTGATTTTAAGAAGACACGCATCGCTATGTTGCGCACAACAAAGATGGATGAGTTGATGGCTATCCTTGAAGATTGCAGGGAAAAACTAAGGGAAGAATGAACAATTAGGCTAATTAGCCCAATAAGCCTAATTAGGCTAATTAGCCCAATAAAACAAAAAAGGGAAGAAACCAAACGGCTTCTTCCCTTTTTCTGTCGGGATGACCAGAGTCGAACTGGCGACCCCTACGTCCCGAACGTAGTGCGCTACCAACTGCGCTACATCCCGATAGCTTAAAAGCAAGTGCAAAGTTAACTATTTTCTCGGAACTAACACAAACTTTATCGCCGTTTTTCTTTCTTGTTATAGCAAGGCTGGAAGCTCAAAAAGCTTGATGCCATTACTACCTTTTATCAAGATATAATGATCTTCTGGACGATGAAGAGCTATCTCCTTTTTCACCTCATCAATGTCGCGGAACTTGAGGAAATCGGTTTGTGTCTTACCAAACTCCTCTCCAACAAGCCATACATTACGAATGTCTGTAGCCTTAAGCAATTCCACAACCTTCTGATGTTCTTCTGCAGACGCATCTCCAAGTTCACGCATATCACCGAGGATAGCCATCTTATTCTCAACCTCCATCAGTTGGAAGTTCTCTATCGCAGCAGCCATACTGGATGGATTAGCATTGTAAGCATCCACAATAAGCTTGTTATGTGCTGTCTCAGTCAACTGCGAACGATTGTTATGAGGCACATAGTTCTCCAGAGCATAGTTGATTTGCTGTGGCGTAACACCAAAGTGAAGACCAATAGCTATGGCTGCCAACATATTATCTAAGTTGTAAGAACCAATGAGATGGGTTTGTACTTCATAGATAGTAGGTGCTGGCTGGTGGGTGTTGAGACTTGACGACTGCCACTCAAACTTCAAACACGGAGCGCAGCTAACAACATAACCTTGCACATCAGCAGTTTCATCTTGTCCGTAAGTTATGATACGATCAAACGCTCGCTGTTCTGCCATTTCCGTCAAATCGGGATTGCTCTCGTTGAGGAACAGTAAACAACCATGAGCTTTAAGGAAATCATAAAGTTCACCCTTGGTCTTCTTTACGCCCTCAAAACTACCAAAACCCTGAAGATGTGCACGACCGACATTAGTAATCAAACCACAAGTTGGCTCTACGTATGTTACCAATTTTTCAATGTCACCAGGGTGAGAAGCACCCATCTCGATAACCGCAATCTCATGTTCTGGCCGAATACCTAACAACGTACGAGGTACACCTACATCGTTGTTATAGTTCGCCTCCGTATGATGTACATTAAACTTCTCAGCCAATACGGCAGAGATAAGTTCTTTACTTGTCGTCTTTCCGTTTGTTCCTGTAATACCAATCACAGGGATTGAGAACTGACGACGATGCTCGCGTGCCAATTCTTTATAAGTTACAAGGGCGTCATCAACGAGGATATAACGCTCGTCTCCTGCCTTTGCATATTCCTTTTCGTCAATGATTGCATAGCTACAGCCCTTTTCTAAGGCAGCTTCTGCAAACTTATTACCATCGAATGATGCTCCCTTCAATGCCACGAAAATACTTCCTTCAGGACAGTTACGGCTGTCTGTGGTCACAACAGGGTGCGCTTGGTAAATCTTGTAAATCTCCTGTATATCCATTGCGTTTACTTTATTCTTTGTGCAAAGGTAATCTAAATGAAAGACAATGCAAAGCAATGAATGTCTTTTTTTATTATCAGAAATCATCTTCAAGCTGTTGGAGTGATTGCTATTAGATTCCACACAACGATAGATAGCAAGGGAACTAACGCCCCGCACCATTGGTGTTAAGCCTCCGCACCAATGGTGCGGAGCATCAACACAACAAAAAAAGATGGTAAAGAGTTTCTATCAGAACCCTATAATCTCTTATAAAACATGACTACTTAAAACGCAACATACGGACGCAGACGTTCGATTGCTTCGGGCGTAAAGTCCTTTAACAAGTGGAGTTGTGAGAGACTGGTTAGTTTCCCCTTCAATCGCCTATAGTCGCAAATAGCCTTAGCCTGATAGAAATTCACATAAGGATGCTTACGAAGTTGTGCGAGAGTTGCAGTATTTAGGTTTATCTTCTCTGTCTGTGGGTTAGCGATAGAGAAGTAAGGTAGGCTTTCTTCTGGGAATCCTTCAATCTCTTGCAGTTGTCCCACAGCAACGTATCCACCTAATCGTTTACCGTAGTTAAGAATGGCACGTGCCCACCCTGAGCCTATACCGGGGACTTTCTTTAGCTGGGTTGTATCAGCAGTAACGAGATTGATATGTTCACCAACTTTTAGCTTCAATGGATAGCGAAGGGTGTCACGGTCATTCCCTCTGTTAGGTTTATACGTGTTTTGTGCCTTATAGGCCTCATAAGCTGCATGAGCAGCCTGCTTATCAGCTTCTTTTTGAGCAATATAAGCTTGTACAGAGGCGAGCGTGGAGGCTGGTTCGTAATCATCACCAATCGTTATATAGGGTTCTAACGCTCGATACTGTTTGCGCGTAAGACCATAGAGGCGGGCAAAGTCCATCGGTGAATGATAGACTCCTCCTTTAGAACGATACTTGATGATATTACGTACTTGGAAAGGAGCTAAACCTAACTGCTGCAGCTGCTCGGCTGTAGCTGTATTTGGATCGAAAGGAAATAGGTGTTTACCTTCAGCTGTTTCAACTATAGGAAGTTGCTCTTTACGGGAGAAAGAAGTGGGTTTATTCTTACTTATACTATCGCTTTTCACAGCAGAAGTTTCCGTTGTTTGATTGCCAACAAAGATAATCAAACCAATGCTACCAACGATAAACAGCAAGAGTAGCAACAGCACTTTTCGATCGGAACGATGGAGATAGAAAATTGATTTTAGGTTCATAGTATACAATGTTTAAACTCTGATGAATCCTTCAAAAGAAGAAATCATTATATATATAAGGGAGGGTTAGAGGATTATTAAGTATTAGTTGGTGATAATAGGTTGTAAATTAATGTTGGAAGTTAATACTTCGTTTTTTCTTACCCATCCCCTCTCCTATTGGAGAAGGGGTGGTATAGGATTTCTTCTCATACTTTTCAAGGATAGAGAAGATAGAGGAAAAATGCGTACCTAATGGCTTAGAAAACTCCTAACTGATGTAGGAAGATTGCGAGAATAGCCAATGGACAAACAAAACGAATGAGGAAGTAATAGGCACCAAAGAAGATACCACGTGTGGTTCCCCAGTTGGTAAACTCGTCCTTCACCAGTTTCTTTGGTACATACCAGCCTATGAATAGGCAGGTGAGAAGTCCTCCTATAGGTAGGAAGATTTGTCCTGTCACAAAGTCGAAGAGGTCGAAGAGATCGACACCTGCCACTTTGAGGAAACTCCACTCGCCCAATGATAACGAGCAGACTGCACCGATAAGCGAACAAGCAGCCGTAACAATCATTGCAGCACGTGGACGACTGATATGCAACTCCTCTTGGAAAAAGGCTGTACTCACTTCGTGTAGGGATATCAAAGAGGTCAACGCTGCCATCGAAAGCAGCAGATAGAATGCCATCGAAATGATATAACCAACTATAGGCATACTCGCAAAAGCCTGCTCAAAGACATTTGGAAGGGTAATGAAGATAAGAGATGGTCCACTATCAGGACTTACTCCCACAGAGAATGCAGCTGGGAAAATCATCAAACCTGCAAGAATAGCAACGCAGGTGTCAATGACGCCAATCTGTACTGCTGAGTTCAACAACTTTGTATGACGACTATAATAAGAGGCATATGTACAGATACATCCCATCGCAATACTCATCGAATAGAATGACTGACCTAAAGCACCAAGGAAGACATCGCCTGTCACCTTACTGAAGTCGGGCTTCAATAGGAATTCTACGCCCTTACTTGCGCCTGGAAGAAGGCAAGATGCAACGACAATAGCCACCAAAAGCACAAAGAGGGCTGGCATCATAATCTTTGATGCACGCTCAATACCATTCCTAACACCATGAATAATAATGTAGTGGGCGAGAAACAGAATAGCTACGGTCCATAAAACAGGCTTCCAAGGATTGGTAGAGAAGTCTGTAAAATAAGACTTGAAATAATCTGGTGTACCATGCAGATGATTCATTACGGAGGCTACTCCATATTGCAAACACCAACCCGAAACAACAGCGTAATAGCCCGTAATGAGGAAACCAGTGAGCACTCCTAAGTAACCAACCCACTTCCAAGCACTCCCATTAGATAACTTTGTATAGGCTCGTGCCGTATTTGAGGCTGCATGACGACCGATAATGAACTCGCTAATCATACAAGGCAAGCCCAATAACAAGATACAACCAATATAAATAAGAATGAAAGCAGCACCACCATTCTGACCTGTCATATAAGGGAAACGCCATACATTACCCAAACCAACAGCACCGCCTGCAGTGGCAAGAATCATACCTAACTTGCTTCCAAACTTCGCTCTTTTTTGTTCACTCATAGAAATTTGATTTGAATATATGCGCAAATTTACGAAAAAATATCTACTTTTGTGTCAAATTAGAAGTAAAATATGAGCATAACAAAACACATCTTAACTAAATACCCATTTAGTTGTATTATTGTAATCGGAACTTGGATATTGTGTTTTATGACTATTCCAGAAACGCCACTGAGCTCTGTTCGGTTTATAGATAAGTGGACACATAGTCTTATTTACTTAGTTTTAGGCCTAAGTATAAGCCTCGAATACTTACGCAATACAAAGCAGCCCAGCCCCAAATTCATCATTGTATGGGTCTGGTTGATGCCTATTATCATGGGAGGACTCATTGAAGTTCTTCAATCCTACTGTACGAATGGGAATCGAAGTGGTGAATGGCTCGACTTCTTCGCAGATGCTATTGGCTCGACAATAGCCGTGCTTATCGGTATTCTTCTGGTACGATATCGCGCCAAAGCTTAAATGGATTGCGACGCATCTGGGAATTATAGAAGTGGCGATTACCCGTAATTTCTAAGCCAATAAAGTCTGGCTTATCAAACGATTCATCCTCACTTCCTAACTCCACTTCAGCCAAGACGAGTCCATCATTATCACCATGAAACTCATCTATCTCAAAGGTATGACCTTCAAAAGGTACAAGATAGCGATGCTTATCAATCACACCTGGCTCGCATAAAAGCATTAATTGCTGTGCTTCTTCCAGTGTAATCTCTTTTTCAAACTCATAACGTGATAGCCCACCTGTACGTGATGGACCTTTGATTGTCAGATATCCCTTATCGTCCCTGATACGAACACGAACGGTATTAACAGCTGCAAAATATCCTTGTTGTATGTGACTACAACTACTTGCAAGGCTTTTCCAGTCCATATTCTTATGAACTAAGAACTTTCTTTCAATCTCTAATCCACTCATGAGACCCCTATTGTTAATATAATAAGCGACTGTCACGATCTAAGAGATAACAGTCGCGTATCATTTATGTCCTGTTTACTATTAGCTATTTGATGCTATAATGATTGTAAGAACGCCCAAAGCGACTAAAATCACAGCCAACCAAGCAACGACACGATTAGCCTGCTTTTCTTGTTTAAGTTCTCTTTCCTTACGATTTACTTTACTTCTTTCACTCATAGTTATATTATTTTAAAAGGTTGTATATCATTATTAATAAGGGAAGAAACCTCCCTAAGTTCCGCAAAAGGAGGAGAAATATTGGATTACAGTGGGATAATCGCAGGTTTTTCTTTCGATAATCTATACCCAATCCACTTTTCCTTAGGCGCTTTCCTCCCCTCAGAGAAGACAGAAAAAGCTTTCTATTCCTCCGTTGGAAACTCCATCAGATAAGCTTTGATGAAGTCATCAATCTTACCATCCATCACACCATCCACATCAGAAGTCTGATAATTAGTGCGGTGATCCTTCACACGACGGTCATCAAAGACGTAACTTCGAATCTGACTTCCCCACTCAATCTTCTTCTTACCAGCCTCAATCTTAGCCTGTTCTTCCATGCGTTTCTTCATTGCACGGTCATACAACTGCGACTTCAAGAGCTGCATAGCCTTAGCACGGTTCTTCGGTTGGTCGCGAGTTTCCGTATTTTCAATGAGGATTTCCTCCTGTTCTCCAGTGTCAGGATCTTCATATTGATAGCGCAAACGTACACCTGACTCCACCTTGTTGACGTTCTGTCCACCCGCACCACTCGAACGGAAGGTGTCCCAACTGACGCGAGCAGGGTCAACATATACCTCTATCGTATCATCAACCAATGGCGTAACGAAGACGCTGGCAAAGCTTGTCATACGCTTACCTTGGGCATTGAACGGACTAACACGTACTAAACGATGCACACCATTCTCACTCTTCAAGTAGCCATAAGCATATTCTCCACCCTCAAACTTCATTGTCACACTCTTAATACCAGCCTCATCGCCTTCCTGTATATCAGAGATAGTAACTCTATATCCCTGTGCTTCACCCCAACGCATATACATACGCATCAGCATAGAAGCCCAGTCTTGACTCTCCGTACCGCCCGCTCCAGAGTTAATTTTCATCACACACTCCATCGGATCTTCCTCCTGACGTAGCATATTCTTAAGCTCTAATCCTTCGATTACCTTAAGAACCTTAGCGTATGCGGTATCAACTTCCTCCTCAGTGACAAGTTCATCTTTATAGAAATCGAACGCCAACTGTACTTCATCAGCCAACGCACGTGCCTTATCATAGTCTTTAACCCATTTCTCGATATCCTTAACTTTCTTCATCTGCTCCTGTGCACGAGCTGGGTCATCCCAAAAATCTGGGGCTTGTGTACGGAGTTGTTCCTCCTCAAACTCTATTCGTTTCTTGTCAATGTCAAGATAACGGTGCAACGCTTCAGTGCGTTCTTGGATATCTTTTAGCTGATCTGCTGTTATCATCTTTGTTCTTTTATCGTTGGAATGGGGTTAGAAGAACTGGTAGAACGAGTAAGACTATCAAAAATAGCAAGCCGAGTGAAACTATTAAAGCTGATAAAACACAGCCTAATTCGTCTGAACAACTAACCTGTCAACTCTTCAACACGTCTACCCATCAACTCATTTACTTCCCTACTCCTCGTACATCTTTTCTATCACATCATGATAGCGGCGGTTTACAACCGAACGCTTTAGCTTCAACGTATTCGTTAGCTCTCCGTTTTCCATTGAGAAATGGTGAGCGAGAAGGGTGAAACGTTTAATCTTCTCGTATGATGCCAAACGCTGCTGTAAGGTTTCGATACGCTCACGCATCATATCGTTTACACGCTTATCTTGGCATAACTCCTCACGATCTTTGAACTCTATGTGATTCTCTCTTGCCCACTCTTCCAATACAGAATACTCTGGAACAATCAGAGCAGAAACAAACTTACGCTGGTCAGCAATCACTGAAACCTGCTCAATAAACTTATCTACTAACAGCATCGCCTCCACCATCTGTGGTGCAATATACTTACCATTAGAAGTCTTGAAGAGGTCCTTGATACGCTCTTTTAAGAATAACTCACCGTCCTTCATATAACCGGCATCACCAGTATGGAAGTAACCATCCTTATCAAATGCCTCTGCATTAGCAGTATCACGACGGAAGTAACCTGGCATAATCGTTGGACCCTTCAGCATTACTTCACCCTCATCGCTAATCTTTATATCAATACCCTCAAGCGGTCTACCCACAGAACCAACAGTATAAGGCTGTCCTACATGGTCGCAGGTAACGGTTGCCAAACTCTCAGTCAAGCCATAACCAACAATCATGGTAATACCGATGCTATGTACAAACTCCTCTACCTCTGGAGATACATAGGCTCCAGCTGTCGGGAAGAGATGTGGATTTTCCAAGCCTAACTGTTTGCGAACAAGACTCAAAACAGTCTTATTAACAAACTTATACTCCATCTCCAATGCCAAAGGAACACGCTTTCCACGTGCAAGATACTGTATATTGCGCTTTCTTCCAACATTCAAAGCATGATAGAAAAGCTTACGCTGAACGACGCTTGACTTATCCATGCGCTCCTTTACAGCCACATAAACCTTCTCCCAGAAACGAGGTACGGAAGCCATACTTGTTGGATGCGTCTCACGCATACTCTGCTGAATCTCCTTTGGATAAGTGTTTACAATCAATTCTGCACCCGCAGCGAGAGACAAACAAGCCCAACCACGCTCGAAGACATGACTGAAAGGCAGGAAGTTGATAACACGGTCTTTTTCATTTACAGGCACACTCTTCCTATTCGCATCCATAGCAGCCTGATACATCTTATAAGTCAAGATAACTCCCTTGCTCTCACCAGTAGTACCACTTGTGTAAAGAATATTACAAATATCATCATAGTTAGCATGCGCCCAACGCTCTTTTACCTCTGCTTCACGTGGGAAACCTTCACCTAACTTTAAGAAGTCTGCGAAATAGATAGAGTTTGGATCATGCTGACTAAGGCGTACACTTGAGTCAAAGACAATTATACGTTCCAATGTAGGGCAAAGGGATTGAATACGACGCGCCTTGTCATATTGCTCCTGTTCGCCAACGAAAAGAAACCTTACATTGGCATCTTGAATCATATATTGTATCTGCTGTTCTGAACTTGTTGCATAGAACGGAATGCTAATCACGCGTACTCCGTATGCACCATAATCTGTATACAGATGATGGATACAGTTTTGTGAAAACACAGCAATAGTCTCTTGTGGCTTCATTCCGAGGTTCAAGAGCGCATTTGACACTTCCTTTACGCGCATTGAGAACTGGTTCCATGACACTGTCTTCCAGTCCAGACTGCCAAAGTTACGGAAAGTGATTGCTGGTTTTGCTCCGTATTTTTTTGCTTGTTCGTGAATAAGAACAGAGAGATGTCCGATTGTCTGCATTGTTTCCTAATTTATCTTCGACCAATCAGCACATATAAAAAAGCCTGAAAGTCTTTTATTCAAATAGCTGATTGTACTTTATTTTCTGCAAATATAAACATTTATCCGCAAAGCAAAAAATAAATTAGATATTAAATTGCAATTTTACCCTTTTGCTTTTCCTCTACCAAACAGAGAAGAATAGGACAATTATTTTCTTTTATAGAACAAAACAAATTCCGCATGAGTACCTATTAGAAAGCTAAAAGTCGACGATAAGAATCCACAATAATATCTTCTATGCAATTTTCATCAATTAGTTGAGTCCATTTACATAACATATTTCAATGTGTTTAGCACTCCGCACAATTGGTGTTTACCATTCGCACAATATGTGCGAAGCCTTAGCACGATATGTGCGAAGCATCAACACATCAGCTAAAGATGAGAAGAAAGGGGCATTAAACCCATTATAACAAGGGGAATAAGAGGCAAATAGCTAACTAATAGAAGGAAAAGATTTACCTGACAGCTGCCGAAGAAGGTTTTTCTTCATGATAAAAAAGAATTATCTTCATGAAAAGAAATATTCCTTCTCATGAAGATAATTTAGTTATAACGTACTTATTAAACTTGGAAAGACGCTAAAACACAAAGCGAATTATCGTCACTTTCAACTCAATAAGCCCACATTATTAATATATAAGATAGGATGCTTATTAACGCAACCACTGCTCTGGATTCAGTTTAGCTGTCTCCTTACGCAACTGGAACTGAAGAATACCAGTCCTACCAACGGTTCCGATGGTCTGACCCGTACCGACCTTCTGTCCCTTGCTGACACCGACAGAACCCAAATTAGCATAAACAGTGATGTAAATACCATGACGAATCATCACGACACTCATACCGCCTGCCATGAAGACACCGCTCACCTCGCCCATAAAGACACTGCGAACAGCACTACCAGGAGCACCCTTGATATTGATACCATCATTGTTCAAGCGAATATTTGACATACCAGCCACATTGTACTGACCAAAGTGGCTAACTATCTGACCCGACAATGGCATTGGCAATCTGCCACGGTTGTTGGCAAAGTTACCTGTTATTGCACGATCGGCTGAACTGAGCATATCATTGCTTTCAGCAGCAGAAGCTCTTGCAGCTTCAGCCTCACGAGCAGCACGCTCACGGTCGGCATCAGCCTTGCGTTCGGCAGCCACACGATTTGCTTCAGCCTCACGAGCCATCTGATCAGCACGAGCCTTCTCGGCAGCAGCACGAGCCTCAGCCTTTTCCTGTGCAGCCTTAGCAGCAGCTTCCTGCTCTTCTGCCTTACGGATAGCACGATCACGAGCAGCAGCACGCTCCTTCTGCAAAGCCTCTTGACGTGCCTTTTCTGCAGCAGCTCTGGCTGCAGCAGCACGAGCAGCAGCTTCCTGACGAGCCTTCTCGGCAGCCTCAGCAGCAGCACGAGCGGCAGCCTTTGCCTTTGCTTCACGCTCTTTCGCCTCTGCAATACGGCGCGCATTCTCTCGGGCGGCAACCTCTGCAGCGGCTTTCTTACGTGCCAATTCTTCTGCACGCTTCTTAGCAGCAGCGGCACGAGCGGCAGCCTGTGCCTTTGCTTCTGCAATAGCACGTTCACGCGCCTTCTGTATTTCAATCTGAATAAGTCGGTCAATCTGCGCATTCAGAGCCTGTTGCTGTTGACGACGCTGTGCGATAACACCCTGCAATACCTTCTGGTCATTCTGCAGAGAGTTTACAACCGTCTGCTGTTCAACACGCTTACGCTCCATCTGAGCATGTACCAGACGGTCTTTATAGAGAAGATTACTCTTATTGACACGTACCTGTTTCAGCTGTGTATGCTTCTCATCTACCTGCATCTGCTTTGCCTTGAGCTGTTCACCCTGCGCACGCTGATAGGCAGCATACTCACGTACGAAACGAAGACGACGATACATCTGGGTCAAGTTCTTTGCCGAGAAGACGAACATCAACTTGTCTTGAATACTACGATGACGTGCCATGTAACGCATAGAGCGGATAAAACGAGCACGACGTTCACCCAACTGTGACTCAAGAGAAGCTAACTGACCTTTCAGAATACCGATATTCGAATCCAATCCTTTGATATCTGTGGCGATTGTATCAATTGTTCTTTGGTGCTGACCGATTTCAGTATCAAGGCGTACAATCTTCTGCAGACGGTCGTCAACGTCCTTCTGCTTTACTTTCATTTCCTCTTCGTGCTCTGAAATCTCTTTTTGCAACTTCAAGTTTTGCTGTTGTAAACCTTTGATTTCCTCTGTCGTCACGTATGCAGGACCCTTTGCACCCTTCTTACCAACATGAGCGTTGCGTACAGCAGCCTTACCACGGACAACTTGCTGACCCTTCACTTGAGCAGGTTGACCCTTGAGTTGAGGTTGTTGTCCCTTCACTTGAGGTTGCTGTCCCTTGAGTTGTTGCTGGTGTTGTAACTTATCCTGCTGCTGTTTGCCCTTCGGTTGGGGTTGAGTTTGTAGTTTCTCAACTATTGGCTTCTGACCTTTTACAGGAGTAGCAGGTGCTACAGCGTGGTTGTTATTAATCGCATTTATAGCTTTCTTACCCTTACCTTTTACGGTAGTTTGGGGTTCTACGGATTGAGCCACAGCTGCTTTTTGCTGTTTCCTATGCTTTCGTGAATGCTGAGCAGAAACACTCAGCATACACATTATTGACAATATGAATAATAAAGAAAGACGTTTCATTTAAAAGTTCATTAGTTTGCCGAGGATATCCTCTACGCTTACTTTTGTATACTTATCAGATGGTGTGGTAAAAACTTCCCAATCACTGGCATCGCTGAAGCTCTCAAGATCAAAGCTTGCCTTAAGTGTCTTTGCTGGCTTCTGTCCAAACTTTGGTGTATTGATTGTCAACATCTGACTTGCAGGGAAGAGCTTTGAGCCAAATGCTTTAAAGTCATCATAACTCCATGAGAGCTTTGAAGCACCATGTGTATTGCTATTATAAGTAACAGTTGTTAGGACAATCTGATTGCTCTTAGGATTAACTGACCACTTATAATCCATCTTTCCGTCTTTAAGACTTATCAGGGTTGAGCCCTCTGTCTGTGCTTTGCTCTCATCAACAGCAAACTGTGAGAGGTCTGCTTCGCTCACCTTTTGCTGGCGAGGGATGAACACTTGATTCCAGAAAAGCGACTGGAGTGAATAGAAGTTGATTCCATTATCACGCAAGAAACCTACCTCATCGTAGCTTGCTTTTACATACTGCTTATGGATGCGATCGATGAAGAGGACATAATCCTTTGCAAACTCGATGCGTCCCACCTCACTACGAAGAATTGGAATTAGCAACTGTAGACGGATAACTTCATCTTTACGCATACGCAGAATACCTGGTACGGTAATATCTTTATGCCCATCGTTGAGCGTAAAAGTAAGATTTGAAACAAGGTTCTTTTGGTAAAGTGCATTGTCAGCAACACGCTGCATGACAACAACACTCTGCATCTTGCTATCCTTTGTAGCAGGTGCTGTCTGCTGTGCAACCTTGTTATCCTGCACAGGTTTCTGTTGAATCACAGCTTTCTTTGTACCACATGATGCCAACAGCAGGACAGTCATGCTTACAAGTAATATCTTAGTTTTTTTCATTCTGCTATGTATTTCTTTAGTTCTATCTTCTTTCTCAATGTCGCATTCTCCTTATTTCCTTCGAGAGCCTTCCTCCAGAACTCAAGAGCTTTCTCTATATCGCCTGTCTGTGCATAGATATCACCAGCGTGTTCTTTGACTACGTTGCTCAGTGTAGAGTCATTACGAATCGCTTGTTCGATATATATCTTTGCCTCTTCGTAGCGCTTTTGCTGGAAAAGAATCCATGCGTAGGTGTCAAGATAAGTACTATTATTTGGCTCAGCCTTAATAGTCTTATAGCTCATCTGCTCTGCCTTTGTGAGGTTTTCATTCGCCTCACTGAGGTAATAGGCATAGTTATTCAACGCAGCCACATTGTCTGCTTTCCACTGCAAACAGCTGTCATAGGCTTGAAAAGCTTCTTTATTCCGACCCTTCTCATGCAGGATATCACCCATGATAGCGTAAAAGTCTGAAACAATACTTGGATCACTGTCTGGCTTTATCTGCCCAACTCCCTTGCGGAAGGTCTCCAGTGCCGCGTCACCGTCGTGCTTTTGGAACTGAGCCATACCTTGGAAATAATAGAATGCCATCTCATCTGGGTTGTATTCTATGGCTGGTCGGCAAATAGCGATAACCTTATCGTAGTCTTGTGTGTCCCAAATATTCTGTATCAATGCTATTCTTGCACGCGAATTATCGGGTTCTACCTCAAGAGCTTGCTCATAAACACGATTGACTGCACCCTTTGGTTGCTTACGAAGTGTCATATATGCGGCTTTAAGCATATAGATATCAGCATCTTCTTGAGGAACAGCTAAGGCTACAGAGAAGAGCCTCATCACCTCAGTACTATCTGGAGTATTATCTTTCTGACTGCTTGTAATGACCTGACGGAGTAACTCTAACTTCGCTTCCTTTTCTGTTTTTGGCGATTGCAAGAGTTCCTGTAGGATTGTTTTTACAGTAGCCTTGTCTCCAATATTATTATAATAATCCATCATGGAAAGCTTGGCAAGCGAGTTATCAGGGTCTTCTTTCAGTACATCACGATACTTTTGAAGTGCTTCCTTCTTCTTTCCATTCTGCAAAAGCCAGTTTCCGAACATCACACGATAGTTGAGATCGAGTGGATGACTATCAACGAGTGACTTCAATTCATCATACTCCTTGCGCTTTTCTCCCATCTGTTCGTAGAGTTGCATCTTACTAAGTGAAATCTGCTCGTTGGTTCCTTCCAATACTTCCAGACGTTCCAAGCATTTGATCATCATCTTGTCATCATCCTGGGAAGCGTAAAGCTGATAGAGAAGTTGCAACACATCAGAACGCGTTTTATTGGATTCATAAAGGCGTTCGAAGGCTTTTATTGCATTAGGATAGTCTTTTTGTGATACGTAGAGCTTTCCTAACTTCTCCTGATAAGCTGAGTTTTCGGGGTCAAGACTTGCTGCCTTCTCGAAGTATTCACGTGCCACCGCATCCTTCTTCATATCCACATAAAAAGCAGCCAGATGATAATAAACCTCTGGCGCTTGTGGATTGAGCTCGCGTGCATGGCGCAGAAGGTCGAAGGCAGCCGTAAGGTTGCCCATATCCTGCTGTCGTATTGCCTCAAGGAAGAAGTAATTATAGCTTTGAAGGCTATCCTTTCGATCTGCATACATCGCCAAAGAACCACCCAACAAAGCAAGAGCAAGGAGGGTACGGCGCATCATTGTGACTTTCAATATAACGTTATTGAACATTTATCGTTTCTTTCTTTGTCTTTACTTCACACCCGTATGGCCATATCCGCCTTCACCGCGTTCGGTCTCATCGAGTTCTTCTACCTCAACAAACTCTGCTTGTTCGTGACGTGCAATGACCATCTGCGCAATGCGTTCACCGTCATTGATGGTAAAAGGTTCATCTGAGAAGTTAATGAGTAGTACCATGATTTCACCACGATAGTCGGCATCAATCGTACCAGGAGAGTTGAGAACAGTCAGTCCATGCTTCAAAGCAAGACCGCTACGGGGGCGCACCTGTGCTTCAAAACCTACTGGAAGTGCGATATGAAGACCTGTAGGAATGAGTCTTCTCTCCATGGGTCGCAGTACGATAGGTGCATCGATATTAGCGCGAAGGTCCATCCCCGCACTCTGTGAAGTAGCATAAGCAGGAAGCTGCTGATGCCCTTTATTAATTACTTTTATCTGTATCATTGCCATATAATAAGGTACAAAATTAAGCATTTAAAGCCACATTCATACATTTTATGAAGTAAAAAACTTGTTTTTAGCCAATTTTAATTACTTTTGTGTGTAGCTTTCAAGCCCCCAATAAATCATAAACAGAATTCATCAACACCCAATATTCAACATCCATCACCCAATATTCAGCACCCAGCAAGTAATAAACAGAAATCATCAACACCAAATATTCAACACCCATCACCCAACAACTCCCGCAATGAACTGGCAACAACTCATATCCAACAAGCGTCTCGGACAGGAAGAGCGTCACGCCCTTCGACACGATGATCGCTCTGAATTCAAGCGTGACAGCGACCGATTGATTTACTCTGCACCGTTCCGACGACTACAGAACAAAACCCAGGTGTTCCCTCTACCAGGCAGTGTCTTTGTGCACAACCGCCTAACTCATTCTTTAGAGGTGGCTTCCTTGGGTAAATCTCTGGGTGATGACGTTGCAAGAAGACTCATCGAAATACACCCAGAGTTGCGGGGTACGCTCTTTGAAGAGATTGGAACCATCGTACAGACAGCTTGTTATGCACACGACATGGGTAATCCTCCCTTCGGGCATAGTGGCGAAAAGGCTATGCAGGCATTCTTCACAGAGGGTTCAGGAATTAGCTTGAAGGACAAAGTTAGCCCTCATTTCTGGGAAGATATTACCCATTTTGAGGGCAATGCCAATGCTTTCCGCTTACTGACCCATCGTTTCTTAGGCCGAAGAGAAGGTGGTTTCGTAATGACTTATAGCACTTTAGCGAGTATCGTAAAGTATCCTTTCAGTTCCACTTATGCCAGCAAACACGGCAAGTTCGGTTTCTTTGCAACGGAAGAAGAAACCTATAAGAAGATTGCTGATGAATTAGGTATCATACAAAAGGATAGCTCTGAGGCTGGTATCTGTTATGTTCGTCATCCGTTGACCTATCTTATGGAGGCTGCAGATGATATCTGTTACGAGATTATGGATATCGAAGACTCCCACAAACTCAAGCTCCTCTCATTTGAAGAGACTGCCGATTTGCTCCTTGGCTTCTTCGATGAAGAAACCAGAAAGAGCATTAGAAAGCGCATAGAAGAAGAGGGTGTGACCGACCAAAACGAACAAGTCGTTTACTTCCGTGCCTGTGCTGTAGGATTATTGGAGGCAGAATGTGTCAATGTCTTTGTAGAACACGAAGAGGAGATACTCAATGGAACCTTCGAAGGGTCGCTCATCAAACATATTTCCGAGCTTCCCCGACAGGCTTACAAACGCTGTACAGAGGTTTCAGTGGATAGGATTTACCGCAGTAAAGCAGTCCTCGACGTTGAGTTATCAGGCTATAAGATTATGGAAACACTGATGGAAGCACTCATCGGTGCTGCCGTTGAGCCTGAACACTTCCACAGTAAACAACTCATCCGACGCTTTTCAAGCCAGTATGACATCCAAAGTCCTTGCCTTGAAACACGTATCATGGCAGTACTCGACTTCATCAGTGGAATGACAGATATCTATGCACTCGACATCTATCAGAAGATAAATGGTATCAGTTTGCCACTGATATAAAAGCCTCCCCCGACCCCTCCGAAGGGAGGGGAGGCAAAGAGGGAAAAAAGGGATGCTATTCTCACACTATTATCTCAGTTATTCACTCTTTCAGAGGGACTTAAAGAAATTCTCTGGGAGGAAATTTAGAAACGCTTTTAATATGAGAGATCAATACAAAGGCATCCCACAACACATTTGTCTTAACTCCATTTCACTTCTTTAACTCCTTTAACTCCAGATTCATCTCCCTCCATTTCACTCCTTCAACTCCTTTAACTCCTAAAAAGAAACAATGGAAAATCAATATAAAAAGACCTTTCCTGACCTTATGGTAGGAAAGAAGATTATCTACGTTCACGGCTTTATGTCAGCCGGTTCAAGTCATACGGTACAGATACTGAGGGACTATATGCCCGAAGCAACAGTCATTGCGCCCGACCTCCCCATACACCCTGAGGAGGCAATGGAACTATTGCGCAACCTCGTTGATAGCGAAAAGCCCGACCTAATCATTGGTACTTCAATGGGAGGTATGTACACCGAGATGCTTTATGGTGTCGATCGTATCTGCGTGAATCCTGCCTTTCAGATGGGAACAACCATCAGCGAGACGAATATGATGGGCAAACAGGTGTTCCAAAATCCACGACAAGATGGCGTACAAGAGGTTATCGTAACCAAAGCATTGGTAAAGGAATACAAAGAAATAACTGAAAAGTGTTTCTCACAAGTGACAGAGGAAGAGCAGCAACGCGTCTTCGGACTCTTTGGTGATGCAGACCCTGTTGTCCACACCTTCGATCTTTTCCACGAACATTACCCTCAGGCAATTCGTTTTCATGGTGAACACAGACTCATCGAGAAAGCTGTTTTCCATTACCTCATGCCTGTTATCCGATGGATTGACGACCGACAGGAAGGGCGAGAGCGTCGTACGGCACTCATTGATCAGAACACACTCGCCGATGGATACGGCAAACCGAAATCAAGTTTGAACAAAGCTTACGAGTTCTTACTTGATAACTACAACGTATTCTTTGTGTGTCCTGCACCAACCAACTATCCGTCAACCATCACTGAACAGCAGGCATGGATAGAAGATGCCTTCAGCGCACCAGCATGGAACCATACGATCTTCACCAACCAGCCTCACCTTCTCTATGGCGACTACTTCATCAGTAGTACTGAACACGACGACTTCCTCGGCACAAGCCTACTTTTCGGTAGCGAAGAGTTCAAGACTTGGGAGGAAATTATCACTTTCTTTGAACGCTTGGGAGGACAGTAAGCGGGTGAAAAGACGCTTTCCGTTGAATTATTTTCATGAAAAGAAATATTTTTCATCGTGAAAAGAAATATTTATTTTCATGAAAATAAATTCTTCTCTTCATGAAAATAATTCACACTAATGGGCTTTCTGTAACAAAGAGAACTCACAACCAACTGACGAAAAAGCAATAACACGCACTCAAAACATAACCCAACGAATTAGTCCCCACGCATAGTATAAAAACAATTTTTCTTTATTAAGAGGACTAGGGAAACATTATCATAATGGCACACGAACTATTCTCACGTATTGCTGACATCCTTTCGGCACCATCTGAAGCACAGGCACTCATCATGCACGAGACGCTCGTCATTGCTTGTCATGAAGGATTAAAGAATACCCGACATGGTTTCGGCAACCTTTCTTCGCAGGTGGAGTCGCTCTGTAGGCAGCATAACATTGCCCCACAGGATATTGTGGCGATTCAGAAAATGCGTCGGCACAGTAACTCTTACGCCCCGATTCTCCCTGAAGACGTGGCTTACGACTGTCGTGCCTTAGCTATCTTCGTGTCTGCTGTTGTGCAGGAGGCTATCCCTTCGTTCCTTGTTGGGAAAATTCCTGCACACGGACGTATCACTGAGAACATCCAGATTACGAATTATCGTTACATTCGTTGTATCGTAAGAGAGTGGGACGAAAGTACTATTCAGGTAGCTGTAACCAATCAAGACAGTAGCGAAGAACTCTTGCTGGTTGACTATATGAACACACCAGACTACATTGATTTCAGCTACTTACGCCCGATGCTACGCGAAGGGATGCAGCTAAATCTTCTTGACTGTACTGTCACCCGAAAGAAGGTCGTACCACGCCTTATCGTCGTTGAGCCAGACTATCTGATAGATATCTCTACCATAGCAAATTGTTTTGAAACATACGGACACCATCCATTGCTTTTCACCGTCAACAGACTTACTCCTCGCCTGAGCAATAAACACATTGTATTAGGTAACTTCGCTGGTTCTGCACTTGATGATATCATCAATCATCCAGCAGAATACGACATCAAAGATACCTTCCGTTCTAACTTCAAAGAGAAGGCTTTGGACTATGCGACCTGTCCTGACTTTGATGCAGCATCTTTCAAACAAGATGCAGAACGACAGGTGGAGAACATCAAGGGGATTGTTGACGAAATCTTCCAAACTTTCGACCGTGAGAAAGCGATTCTTGAACCTTCCTTTGTATGCGAACGATTGGGCATACAGGGTCGTGTTGACTTGATGACAACCGACTTAAAACTACTTGTTGAGCAGAAGTCGGGCAAGAATACTTTTATTGAACGCAAATACAAAAATTCACATGGCTCACTCCATGTTGAGAAACACTACGTGCAGGTGTTGCTCTACTACGGTATCTTGCAATATAACTTCCAACTCAGTCCGAAGAATGCACACATCCAACTGTTGTATTCTAAATATCCCCTACCCGACGGACTCCTCGAAGTGGAGCCACTGCAAAAGCTGATTCGTGAAGCTATCCGCTTCCGTAATCAAGCCGTAGCAACGGAGTTCTGGATGGCTGATAATGGCTTTGATAGGATGTTGCCATTGCTCACACCGCAGACACTGAACACCGAGAAGCAAAACGATAACTTCTACAATAGATACCTCTTACCACAACTCACTGAGACACTGGCACCACTTCACCAGCTCAACGACCTCGAACGTGCTTATTTCACACGTATGATGACCTTTGTTATCAAGGAACAATTAGTGTCAAAAGTGGGTGTACAGGAAGGTGTTGGAAACAGTAATGCTGACCTATGGAACATGCCGCTTGCAGAGAAAAAAGAGACAGGAAACATCTATACAGAACTGACAATCACAGAGAAAGAGCGTAGCAACTCGTTCAACGGCTACGATACAATAACGCTATCTGTACCCCAGCAGGGCGAAGATTTCCTCCCTAACTTTCGTCGAGGAGATATGATTTACCTCTATGCGTACAAAAAGAACGAGGCACCTGACGTGAGAATGAGCATTCTTTTCAAAGGTTCACTACAAGAGATACATGGCGACAGACTTGTTGTACACCTCAATGACGGACAGCAAAACCCTGACCTTATCAGCGGAGATTACTTCGCTATTGAGCATGCTGGTAGTGACATCGGTGGTACATCAGCCATCCGTAGCCTCTATACCTTCATCACTTCGCCTGAAGAACGTCGTCAGTTGCTCTTGGGACAGCGTGCCCCACGCTCTGACAAGTCGCTGACCCTATCTCGTAGCTACCATCCCGATTATGACGAAATCATCTTGAAAGCTAAGCAGGCGCAGGACTATTTCCTTCTTATCGGTCCTCCCGGCACTGGCAAAACCTCGCAGGCTCTACAATTCCTTGTGCGTGAACAGTTGGCAGGGAACATCTATTCACAACCATCTTCAGCCTATTCAGCAGAAGATTCTAAGCACAACAAACTTTCAGAAACCATCAACACCCAACACCCAACACCCAACACCCAGACCTCAATCCTCCTCTTAGCCTATACAAATCGCGCTGTTGATGAGATTTGTAATATGCTAACAGAGAACGAACTTGATTATATCCGCATTGGTAATGAGTTCAGTTGTGACCCGAAATATAGTGACCATTTGTTGAAGGAAGTGTTAGATGACAACGCAACCCTCAACAGCATAAAGTCTACCTTAGCAGATGCGCGCATCGTTGTAGCCACAACCTCTACAATGAACAGCAATGCTGCTCTCTTTAATATCAAGCATTTCGACCTCGCCATCATTGATGAAGCGAGTCAGATATTGGAACCAAATATCATTGGATTACTATCTACCCGACATGCAGAAAGGCGTGCGATAAAACGGTTTATATTGATAGGCGACCATAAACAATTGCCTGCTGTGGTGCAACAACAGGACACTTTAGAAACGGAAGAAACCAATACTTTCCTCAAAAATATCCACCTTTTATCATGTGCCAACTCCCTCTTTGAACGCCTTATCCTCACCGAGCGGACTGCAGGTCGTACAGATTTTATTGGTACACTGCACAAACAAGGGCGAATGCATCCGGATATTGCTGACTTTGCTAATCGTAAGTTTTACGCACGTGAACAACTTGAATGTGTGCCATTAGCCCACCAGATGGAGCAGACCTTAGCTTACAACGAAACGAGCGAAGACGAAACAGACGACCTTTTGAAGGCTCATCGTATGATTTTCATCCCTTCAAAGCCGTGCCGACAACTGAATATTTCAGAGAAGGTTAACACGGAAGAGGCACGTATCATTACCGACCTGCTAAGACGTCTACACCGACAACTCGGCAACAACTTTGATTCGCAAAAGTCTGTTGGTGTCATTGTGCCTTACCGCAATCAGATTGCAATGATTAGAAAGGAGATTGAGAAGCTTGGTATTCCCGAATTAGAGGAAATCAGTATTGATACCGTTGAACGTTATCAGGGTAGCCAGCGTGACATCATCCTCTACTCCTTCACCATTCAAAGTCGTTATCAACTCGACTTCCTCACCGCCAACACGTTCTATGAAGACGGTCAACCCATCGACCGTAAACTGAATGTTGCCATCACAAGAGCCCGCAAACAGCTGATTCTTACTGGTAACGAGCCAACATTAAGACAAAATCAAATCTTCGCAGAACTCATTGATTATATCAAAGAAAAGGGTGGATATTATGCAGAAAAGGCATAGTCTGAACAAGAGGGAATTTACAAACAAGACACACGTTTTCATCTTTTCTCCCTTATCATCTCTTTAATGCGCAGTAGGAGAAAGCAAAAAATAAAAGGAGATTGTACCAGAAGTATCATTGGTAAAACCTGATACTCTGGTACAATCTCCTTTTATGATTTCTTTTGAAAAAGCTAATTAGACTTTAACCCAAATCGGTTATTAGAGCCTAAACATATTTTGTTTTATTATCGAGCAGATTGTTTGGCTTTGCAACGCAGGCGTAGCGGGCTACGTCAAGGTACAAAGACAGACAAGATGCCGATAAGAAAATAAAAGATGTTAGGAAAAAATGCCATAGTTAAGAATTATACATATTGTGGTCTAATAACCGATTTGGGTTTAATACAAGCCCTGCCTATGTGCCCAATCAATCGCACCTTGATGCGTTGTCATCTTTACGTTCTTATAGTTTCCCTCTATTGTACGAGTTGCTGTACCTTCTTTCCAAATATATTTATAACGGAGTTCTATCTCATTTGCACCCGTCTTGAGAAGATAAACATAACTTCCTTTCTGGAAAAGATGATCACCATAGCTGTATAGACCACCAACTGCAGAACCACCAGCAACCCAATCACCGCCCTTTGTTAAGTCAACAATCTGTCCAGCCTGACTCTTAGGAATAAAGAAAGAAACCATTTTACCCGAAATATCCAATGAATAGTTAACACCGATTCTACCTCCAAAATCACTGTAAAGAACAGGACTTATCCCATTGTTTACATCATTGTCATCATCACTACCACAAGCACTAAGGCTAAAACACATTACCAATGCAAAAACACTGGATACAAGGACATAAGTCCACTTCTGAATACTTTTACGCATATGATCTATTTTTTTATAGTTAATCTAATTGCAAAGATAGCGCAAATATTGCAAATAAACAAGACATAAACTACTTTTAAACAGAACTCAACACACATAAATATAAGACTTTATAACTAAAAGTGAGCATTATAGCCGATAAAACTTAAATCATACGTTCTCTATTAGATCGTATTACCCTTAAGCAAGTAAGCGCCTACATCGAATAACCATTAATTACTTTTTGACAGTATGACTCTTTTTTAACAACAAGTTGATATCTCCCCCATCATATATTGCATGGCGATTAGCGCTCAACACCATTGGTGCTTACCAACAACACCACTCGTGCTGAGCATCAACACCACCGCAAAACACTACTAACAAGCATACACAAGAATGTTTATCAGACAGCACAAAAGGCAATCACAATTACAATTGACAAACAATAAAATTATAAAGTATGAGATATAAATTTTGAATCAAAACTAATCATAATTATGAATTATGGTTTATAAATTGAGAGTTAAAACTAATCATAATTATGAATTATGAATTATGAATTATGAATTAACCCCTCTCCTCCTTCCGTTATTTGGCTGATTTTCCGTAACTTTGCAGACAGATAAAAAGAAACAAAAGATGAAGATAGAAGAGCAAATTACCGTTGCTGCACTTGCAGCTGTAAAGGAATTGTATGGAACAGAAGTTCCTGAAAAGATGATTCAGCTGCAGAAGACACGCAGCGACTTTGAGGGTAACCTCACACTCGTCACCTTCCCATTGCTGAAGACTTCACACAAGAAGCCTGAAGATACGGCACAGGATTTAGGTGAATACCTAAAGAAGAACTGTAAGGCTGTAGCCGACTTCAACGTTGTAAAGGGCTTCCTCAACCTCGTTATTGCACAAGCTGCATGGACAGGTCTGTTGAATGATATCAACGCTGACGAGAAGTTTGGCGAGAAGCGTGTGACAGACGAGAGTCCATTGGTGATGATTGAATACTCTTCACCTAACACAAATAAGCCACTTCACCTTGGTCACGTACGTAACAACCTCCTCGGTTGGTCGTTAGCACAGATTATGGAGGCTAACGGTAACAAGGTGGTAAAGACGAATATCGTTAATGACCGTGGTATCCACATCTGTAAGTCAATGCTGGCTTGGCAGAAGTGGGGCAATGGTATCACACCAGAGCAGGCTGGCAAGAAGGGCGACCACTTGATTGGTGATTTCTACGTACTCTTCGACAAGCACTACAAAGAGGAGTGCAAGCAACTGCAGGAGCAGTATGAGAAAGAGGGTATGACAGCCGATGAGGCAAAGAAAAAGGCTGAACATGAGGCTCCGTTGATTAAGGAGGCACACGACATGCTCGTGAAGTGGGAAGCTAACGATCCAGAGATTCGCGCTTTGTGGGAGAAGATGAACAACTGGGTATATGCTGGTTTCGACGAGACTTACAAGGCTATGGGCGTTGGATTCGATAAGATTTACTACGAATCAAACACTTATCTTGTTGGTAAGAAGAAGGTGGAAGAAGGTCTTGAGAAGGGACTCTTCATCCGTAAGGAAGACAACTCAGTATGGGCTGACCTCACAAATGAGGGTTTGGACCAGAAACTTCTGCTACGTAAGGACGGTACATCGGTTTATATGACACAGGATATTGGTACTGCAGAGATGCGTTTCAATGACTACCCTATCGACAAGATGATTTATGTTGTTGGTAACGAGCAGAACTATCACTTCCAAGTTCTTTCTATCCTCTTGGACCGTTTAGGCTTCAAGTGGGGTAAAGACCTCGTACACTTCTCATACGGTATGGTTGAATTGCCAAACGGTAAGATGAAGAGCCGCGAGGGAACAGTGGTTGATGCAGATGACCTTGTTGCTTCAATGATTGAGAATGCGAAGAGTCTTAGCGAGGATAAAGTGAACAAGTTGGAAGGTATCACTGAGGAAGAGAAGAACGAGATTGCACGTATCGTGGGTATGGGTGCCTTGAAATATTTCATCCTTAAGGTCGATGCGCGCAAGAATATGCTCTTCAACCCTGAGGAGTCTATCGACTTCAATGGTAACACAGGACCATTCATTCAGTACACTTACGCACGTATTCGCAGTATTCTCCGTAAGGCTGAGGCACAGAATATCACCTTGCCAGCGACACTTAACGACGATGCTCCACTGAACGAGAAGGAGATTGCACTCATCCAAAAGCTCAACGACTTTGGTGCTGCTGTCGCTCAAGCTGGTATTGACTATAGTCCAAGTGGTATTGCTAACTACTGCTATGAGCTGACAAAGGAGTTCAACCAGTTCTATCATGACTACAGCATCCTCAACGCTGACACCGAAGCAGAGAAGATTGCCCGTCTGATGATTGCCAAGAATGTGGCTAAGGTCATCAAGAACGGTATGGCATTGCTCGGTATTGAAGTGCCTGAGAGGATGTAGCCCCACCCCGACCCTCCCCGAAAGGGGAGGGAGGCAAATAGGATAAGAAAGGTCATAGTAGCCCTTTTTGAAGAGATGGGAGGGAAACTAATTGGACAAGAGGGATAAAAGTAAGACTTGATTAGACTATGTATATCTACGAAACGGCTGATGAGATAGAGTATGAATTGCTGAAAGCAAATGCTATAAAAAACAGGCAGCACTCTACACAAGCAGAAAACCTACTTTGGTTATACCTAAAAGGAAAACAAAGTGGTCACAAGTTTCGTAGACAACATATCATCGGACAATATATTGCTGACTTCATCAACCTTAAGTATAAACTTATTGTTGAAATTGATGGTAAGTATCATTTTAATGATGAACAGATTATAAAGGATGAGGAACGGACTCGTGACCTTGAGCAATGGGGTTATACTGTCATCCGGTTCACTAATGAAGAAGTCTTCAACCATCGGGAAGAAGTTATCCAGAAGATTAAAGAAACTATAATGGCAATAGACTCACATAATACAACCCAAACAGGTGATTCTCTAATAAATACTCCATCGAATTCTCAAACAAACACTCAGTCAGCTATCCGACCACAGCAGACTGGGGCTTCCCCCCTTTCGGGGGGATTGAGGGGGGCTGGGGCTTGGGCTGTTGACGCAGCTTGTTCTGGCAATCCAGGACCTATGGAGTATCAATGTGTCGACCTACAAACAGGGGCGAGAGTATTCCATTTTGGTCCGGTAATAGGAACAAACAATATTGGTGAGTTCCTCGCTATTGTTCATGCTTTGGCACTGATGGAGAAGCAAGGTATCAAGGATAAGGTTATTTATAGCGACTCTTATAATGCTATCTTATGGGTGAATAAAAAACGTTGTAAAACCACACTTGTCCGCAATGCAAATACCGAACAACTTCATCAAGTCATTTCTCGCGCGGAACATTGGCTCCAAACGCATAAGGTTACAACACCTATTATAAAGTGGGAAACTAAGCAGTGGGGGGAGATTCCTGCCGACTTCGGAAGGAAATAAAGCCCCACCCCGACCCTCCCCGAAAGGGGGAGGGAGACAAATTAGCGTATGGTTTGCTATGGAAACTGATTTGAGGGAGGAAAGTTTGCCTATGGTTTGCTATAGAAAAAAGATTTGAGGGAGACAAACTTGCTTAAGATTTGGTACAATAAGTTATTTCGAGAATAACAATAGAAATAAAAAACTCCAGTAAGTTCTCACTTACTGGAGTTTTTTATTATTTCTCTTATAACCTTCCTCAACAAGCGTATAAAGAGGAGTTACATTAAATAGTAGTAGAGAATTACATCTATAAAGACAATCCCCTTTATCCTACCCATCCTCTATTTGCACTCCCCTCCCTTCGGAGGGGTTGGGGGAGGCTTTTCACTATCCGTAGATAATATTACCGTTCTCGTCCTTATACTCATCGAGACCCTTCTCGTATGTAGCCATAGCGCGGAGGCTCATACCTACATTTGAGAAACCACCATCGTGGTAAAGGTTCTGCATTGTCACCTTACGGGTGAGGTCAGAGAACATTACGATACAATAATCAGCACACTCATCAGCACTTGCGTTGCCCAATGGAGACATACGATCAGCAAAGTCGAAGAGCTTATCCATACCCTTCACACCTGAACCAGCAGTTGTCATTGTTGGTGACTGAGAAATAGTATTGATACGTACGTGCTTCTCACGACCATAAATATAACCAAAGCTACGACCGATACTCTCCAACAATGCCTTAGCATCAGCCATATCATTGTAACCGTAGAAGGTACGCTGAGCAGCTACGTAAGAGAGTGCAAGGATTGAACCATAGTCGTTGATAGCATCAAGTTTCTTAGCACTCTGAATCATCTTGTGGAATGAAACAGCTGAGATATCGAGTGTACTGTCAAGCATCTTATAGTCCAAGTCATCGTATGTACGGTGCTTACGCACGTTTGGTGACATACCGATAGAGTGCAGAACAAAGTCAATCTTACCACCCAAGACCTCCATTGAGCGCTTGAATACGTTCTCCAAGTCCTCAACGTTTGTTGCGTCAGCAGGAATAACCTCGCAGTTTAACTTCTCTGACAGTGCATTTACTGTACCCATTCTTACTGCGATAGGAGTATTTGATAAAGTGATCATTGCACCTTCCTCAACTGCTCTTTCAGCAACTTTCCATGCGATTGACATCTCGTTGAGGGCTCCAAAAATAACACCTCTTTTACCTTTTAATAAGTTGTAACTCATAATCTTCGTTATTCAAATTTGGTGTAAAGGTAAACAAAAAAGGTTGATTTGCCAAGAAAATACACAGAAATTACATCTAAATGCTATCCATAAGTGACAATTTGCACCTTTTCACATTCCCTCACAAGCCAAACTAAGCAAAACACATCACCCTCTTTTCAAACAATCCTAAGCCTATTTTCAACTTCTCAGAACTATCAATATTCAAAAGACTATCCCCCTTTTTTCATCATCAGAATTATCCTTTCTCAAATTATTTTCATGAAAAGAAATAATTATTTTTCTTCATGAACATAAATATTTCTTTTCATGAAAATAAATTCTTCTTGTCGTGAAAATAATTCCGAAGTGATAATTATCTGTAGTTACACAGCAATGCTTTCTAACTAAAGTTTCCCACCCTCAAAAAGTTGGCTTAAAATAACAGTTTCTCAATAATTATTGGTAACTTTGTAGTGCTTTATTACATTGATTATCAACAAATTAAAGAGTAACTGTTATGGATGCAAAATTAGACAATTTAAGCGAGATATCCAAGCTTTTAAGTGTTAAAAGTAAGATGAGTAGCGATATTCTCTCACTTTTCTCAAAATTTGGTTTTGGACGTCTGCTCTGTAGGCTTTCTTTGGAGAAACACGATGGTATCTCTGCTGTTCAACAGATTCTTTCCCTTTGTCTTTTCCGTATTAATGGTGAGACGATACACTCCATATACAAGAAGAATTTCTACCATCTTCTCACCACTGGAAAGAACTGCTATTATCGTATGATGGTCAGGCAGGCAATGAATTGGCGTCGTTTGCTTAGCCCAAGTTTAACCGGCAAAATTATTTTTCA
This sequence comes from Prevotella melaninogenica, assembly GCF_013267595.1. Classification (NCBI taxonomy): domain Bacteria; kingdom Pseudomonadati; phylum Bacteroidota; class Bacteroidia; order Bacteroidales; family Prevotellaceae; genus Prevotella; species Prevotella melaninogenica. Next base: position 1,365,589 of record NZ_CP054011.1, read on the forward strand.
TAAATTTTCGGGATGTTTTGTGTAGTATCAATTTGATAAATGATTGATAATCAAGTATAGGGTATTGTAACGAGGAGTAAAATCTGATTTGTAGGACACAGCCATATCAAAAATATTTTGTTACTTTGCACTCATGCACGCAAATGTACAGACACGATTCAACCCTGCCACAGGCGACATGGCTCCTTATTATCGCATCAAGGAGTCATATCGTGACGTGCAGGGTCATGTACATTCGCTAATTCTGTTGAACATAGGTTTTGAACCTTCACTTACTGCTGTACAGGTTCGAAAAATTGCATACGCTCTTACCGAACGCTTCAAAACCAGAAGTACACCCTCGCTTTTCAAAGAACGCCTTGAGGGACTTACTCCTATTGAACAGGCAAAGGCTGACGAATGGTGGAGCCGTATGGAGAAAGAAGGTGGAATCGATCGGTTTAATAAGGAAGAGCAGAAGTCGCTGAGAAAATATGAGAACTACATTGACCTCGAGACGGCAAACTATACTGACGCAAGGAATGTTGGTGCAGAGTGGCTCTGCAAGCAGACGATAGACAAGCTGCAGTTAGAGGGTTTTCTGCGCAAAAACGGCTGGACGGAGAATGCGATACACACGGCTTTGTCAGCATTGATTGTTCGCACGGTATATGCAGTCTCTGAACGTTCATCTTATTATTATTTGCGCGATAACTCAGCTGCTGGCGAACTTTACAGTGGAGTTCCTGGCTGGACACCAGGGATCAATTCTCTGTATAAAATCACTGACAAGTTGTATGAACTAAAGGAACAGTTAGAGCGTCATCTGTGCAGCGTTACTGACGATATCTTTAATATAGACAACAAGTTGATGCTCTTCGACTTAACCAACTTCTATTTCGAGGGTAGTAAGCGTAATAGCGATAAAGCCAAGTTCGGTCGTTCAAAAGAAAAACGCTCTGACTGTAAGCTACTTGTACTTGCATTATGTATCAATCAAGAAGGTTTTATACGTTATTCTTCTATCTTAGAGGGTAATACAGCAGATCCCAAGTCTCTACCCAATATGATTGATACGCTGGCAAAGAGGAATCCATCACGAACCAAGGATACGCTTGTTGTCATGGATGCAGGTGTTGCCACGGAAGAGAACTTGGAGCTAATAAAGAAAAAGGGTTACAATTATCTCTGCGTATCCCGTACGAAAATGAAAGACTATACGCTCAGTGATGATAACAAGAGTGTTACGGTAATGGATGCCCGTCGGCAGAAGATAACGCTGAAAGAGGTTAAGACAGAGGATGATGAGGATTATTATCTCGAAATAACATCTCCTTCGAAAGCTATGACAGAGTCGTCCATGAACAGGGTTTGGAAAGAGCGTTTTGAGATGGAACTGCAGAGGATAAACGAAGGAATCTCCAAGAAAGGTGGAACAAAAACCTATGAAAAGGTTGTTGAACGTACAGGACGTGCCATACAGAAGTACCCTTCTATAGCGAAGTTCTACCAGATAAGCTACATAAAAAATGAGAAGAAACCCAAGGAGATGCTACGTGTAGACTGGGAGATAAAAGACCTCTCGGCAATGGAATCTGGTCATGGAGTCTATTTCCTCCGCAGCAATGTCAGGACACTTTCTGAGCGTGTGACATGGGAATACTACAATCTCATCCGTGAGATAGAATGTACGAACAGACAACTAAAGAATGATCTCAACCTCCGTCCTATTTATCATCAGAAAGATGAGCGAAGCGACGCACACCTTTTCTTCGGTTTATTAGCCTACTGGGTGGTAAACACCATCCGTTGTCAATTAAAACGAGAAGGAGAATCCTGTTACTGGACCGAGATAGTACGACGTATGAGCACCCAAAAGCTCGTCACCACAAAAGGGAAGAATCCATTAGGTGAAACCATCGAGATGCGCCAATGTGGTAGTCCTTCGAAGCAAGCAAAACAAATATACGATAAGTTGAACTTAAAACACTCACCATTCAAAAAGAATAAAATTTGTAGGACACAGAGTCCATAAGAAAAACGAGGAAAGTATGGTGACAGCAACAATTAGGCGAAGGTGGGTGTTAAACTTGGGTTAGCTATACTGTTCTTCGTTTTGAATGCATTCTCCGTAAGAATGGCATTCAGACAGAGAGCGAGAACTCCTGTGTTATATTTGACGATACAACCTTGGAAAAGACTGGTAGGAAGTTTGAGCATATTACCAAGGTTTTCGACCATGTACGAATGAACTATGTCTTAGGCTACAAGCTTCTTTTGTGCCTGTTCTTCGATGGTAAGTCCTCTCTGCCGTTCGACTTCTCCATCCATGAGGAATTAGGAAAGAAAGGGGACGGCGGACTTGGCAAGAAGGCACTCCGCAGCAGATTCTCCAAGAGACGCATGAAAGAGAGCCCAGCGTATGAGCGGAATCAAGAATGCGGTATGAGCAAGATGGACTCCGCCATAAGGATGCTCCAGCGCATGTGGAAGAGAGGTATTCATCCCCATTATGCCTTGGCGGATAGTTGGTTTGCCTGTGAGAAGTTCATTGAGGAAATCAGGAGAGTAGGCAACGGAGCTATACACTACATTGGTCTTGCAAAGATGGGAAAGACAAAGTACTTTGTGGAGAATAAGCGACACAATGCTGCTGAGCTCGTAGCAATGTATGCAAGACGTACCAAATGCTGCCGGAAGTACAAGTGTCAGTACATTGAGTTGAGGGGCTGTCTGGGGAATATACCAGTCAGGATATACCTGATTAAATATGGGCGTCGACAGACTTGGAACATCATGCTTAGTACGGATCTATCGATGAGCTTTGTGCGTGCCTTCGAGTTATACCAGATACGATGGAACATTGAAGTGGTCAACAAGGAGACAAAAGGACATCTCGGACTCGGCTCATACATGGGGAGAGACTTTGATGGTCAGATTGCTGATGCAACGCTCTGCTACATTACATATATCGTGATGTCGTTAGAAAAACGGATGTCAGAGTATGAGACCATGGGTGAATTGTTTGCTGACATGGAAGATGATGTCATGGCACTTACGTTATGGCATCGTGTGCTGAATTGCATAGAGAGATTGCTTGCTGCTCTTTGTGACGTTCTTGGGTTCTCTGTTAGTGAGATAGGGCAGTTAATAGTCACCGACTCAGCAATGCGGAACAACTTTGAGATTATGGTCCAAGCATTGGAAGACAGGCAACAAGAAAAGCTCACAACCGTAAACATATTTTAGACAAGTGTTAACGGCTCACGTTCATGGGTATTCGCAAAGCAGTTTGGTTGAAATACCCATGAAATAGAGGGGTGGGAAACTTTAGTTTCTAATTAATCCAAGGCGTAAAATCTATTTTATTTTAGTATTAAAGTATACTTTTCATAATAAATTAATCTTGTTTAAAATCTCCTTAACCAATTCTTCAAATGGTTTTCCACTTTGGAATGCTCGCTTAGTGATATTGCTACGGTATCCACCAATGCGCATTTTAAGTTCTGTTTTGTCATTTTCGGCTGCAATAATAGGAGTCATAATGTCGGACAATTCTTCACCAATTTTTAGATGAACACGAGTGTTGGCTATAATGTCTTGAATATGTTCCTTGACATAACCCTCGCCAGAATCTGGTGGCAGATTTATCTTTTCTCGGTCAGTCAAGTCAACACAACAGAGTGCATAACAATCAGGATGTTCAGCTGCCATTTTTAACTGATTAGTACTCATGTGTGCATACTTGTCTACTTCAAAATTCCACTTAGCTTTGACCTCAATAAAATATATATTTTTCTCTTCGTTACCATGCTTAACTTTAACTATAATATCCTGACCATTTTGAATATCATCTACTGTCAAATTTTCATCAATTCTTTTTCTAGTCACAACGCTGACAAGCTGTTCCTCCAATGAAGAACGAATCTCATTCTCAATATACTTGCCAATTTGTAAACAAAAATTAAACTTTGATGTGCGTTCATCATCCAGTTCCTTCATACGTTCCATATTGTCAAGTAGTTCACTCATGCTAACTTTATCTTTCAGTGTTGCAAGGCGCTCAAGGTCGTTATCACTTAAATCCATCAAAGCAAAAAGGTGTTCTTGTGATTCACCACTCTTCATGCTAAACGTGTAGGTTGCCTTCTTTTCATTGATCTGACCAAACCACGATTCCCATTTCTTATCTCTATTGATTTTCAATATAATTTCTCTGACTACTTTTTGAAACTTACGCTCGTTTATGTTTTCTTGCCTCATATCTTCCACAAGTGCCTTCTCTATCTTATTGGCAATATCTTCTGGCTTATCCTCAAAAAGAGTTACAATAGACTCAAAGTTCGAATCAATCCAATCATTCTTCAAATCTTTATTAAAAATAGTCCTGTATATATCTACCAATTCCTCTGATCCGGCATTCTTTCTCAGGTCAGATATTAGGCACAATTCGTTATTTTGGTTAGGTAGAACACCATAATCATTCAATTTCTTTTTGCGATCTTCATTCTTATTTGGTGCATATTCTGTAAGGAATTCTTGAAGCCATGACTTGTTATTTTTTACCCAAGTAGAATTCTTCTGGCTAATTATATTTAGGGTGTAATCAAGCAAGAAGTTCATCGCTGCTTTGTAGAATTCTTCTTCTTCCTCTTCTCGGAACTTATCCGTAAGTATCATCGAGAAGGGTCTGTCATAGAATTGGCAAAGTATAGGCATCATACGTCCACGCTGATTATTGAAAGCTTCCTGATGACTTGCAGAGCAAAAATTTATTAATGCCGTTAGTTCTTCACCTGTCAACACATGATTTTCAGTATTTAATGTTTGTTTACGTAGATTGCCAATATTTGCTGTAATATCTTTCTGTAAGTCTGCCCTTGAATACGGATTAACGTTTGTTATATCCAAAAAAGATTTATCATATATTTTCTTGGCTTCATCACCCATGACACCAGATACCAGATTATAGACTTCATCAGACATGAATTCACCATGATATAGCATTTTTTTTATGCGCAATTCCCCCTTTCTATTAGGCAGCAAAGCATAGGCATCCATTACTGTCTCATTTTTGCTGTCTTTCATTAACTTCAAGAATTTATGGAGGTCCTGACCTTTAGTCTTAATTGTTTCACATACATCTTTAACTGTTATAAAGAACTCGTTGTCACGATTACAGCCCCATCTATTTACAGTTTCTGACCATGCAATCAAATCTTCAGATGGCATCAGATATGAATTACCATCTGAATTCTTAGGTAGCAATGCGTAAGATGCCAAGGTTTGTTCATATTCTACTTTCTGCTCTTCTGTCAATCTTTCGAAAAAATCTGGATGAAGCAATTTGACCCGTGTATCACTGATGCAAACAAATTGCCCCCCTACAGGGATTGATTTCCAATAAGGTACTTGTGCAATCCATAACGCCTGCATGTCTTGATAGAATTTCTGTGTCTCTTCATCATCATTTGCTACAGGGAACGCTACTTTACACATACTTCTAGAAAGCATCTTTGCATTCTCTGGGTTACCGTAATAGTCGAAAATCATATTCATCATTTCAACTAAAACCTCACGGTTTAGTCCACCTTTTTCTTGCTTTATTCCTGTAGAGCCAGGAAGCATGATATTGTTTCGCTTCTCAACTGGATAGAAGCGTTCTGAATGGAAAATAAAATTTACTCCAAAATTCTCCGTCCCAAGAAGAGGGAACCAAAGGAAGAGACTTGGAATATTTTCTATACTACCACAAGATGAAGGAAATGGAGGGATAATAATAATATCGCCCTTTTCAGAACGTAAACTTTTACAACAAAAAGAAGAAACTTGGCTGCTATCATTCAGGTATACAATATCAGTATGTTCTTTCCAAACCTTGTCCTTTAATAACTTAGGATTTGGATCGGTTTCCTTCGTATAGACATACCGTTTGTTGCTATGATAGTCAATCACTTCTACTTGGGTAATGTTACTGTTGATAACCATAACAAAAGGAAGCAGACTAATAGCATTTGATAGTTGAGCAGACACCTGCCCAATCTGTTTTCTAGTTAATTCATAACGAAAAGATGTTGTATCATTTATGATTGAATTAAGTAGCTCTTGTTTACAAAAATCTTCAACTATATCTAACTGTTCTTTCATTTTATAAGGACCTTCAACAGTATCAACCATCGTTCTATCAAGATGAAAATTCTCAATTTGAAAATAGCCACTTATATCATCTTTACCTCTCTTTACGATATATGGTGCAGTGACATGCACAAGCCTGTTAAAAGCATGAGTAGTCATAAAGCCTGTACCATACTTACCTACTTGTTTTGCTCCCTTTCTGTCTTTAGAACTATCTTGTTTGACAAGTGCACGAAATGAAGTATAGTCAAATGGCTTCCCATGATGAGAAAAAATAAGTTCAGATTCAGTTAACTCAATTTTTATTAAAACATCTGCATCTTCATTAAGTCTTTGGTCACGAGCATTCTGAATAAGTTCCCATAGAGCACGCTCACCACTATTCTCGTCCAGTTCTTCTAAACCTTGGATAATCTTGTTACAATAATTTTCATATTCAAGACGATCCTTCTCATTTCTTTGCCAACGTTCTTCTGGCGATAGATTTTCTTCAATCATAATATGTATTTTAATCTGTAAGCCGTAGCATTACATATTTAATTTTATTAGAATTTTATATTCTCAATAGGATTTGATAATTTGCTTTTAATAATTGAAAGTTCAAAGGTTTATAAATTTCTGTAGGCTTGGTGTTTAGCGACTTTCGTAACCCTTAGCTGTTGACATATATAGTATACAAATAATAATCGCTTAAATAACCAAATTACAAAAATACAAAAATATTCTGTTTAGCAGAAGATTTCTACAAGTAATTTATGCCCATAAGCCTATGTAGCGATGTAACCTTTCATCTCAGTTTGTCCTATTTGCCCCTTCTAATAAGGCTACGAACCGCATATACCATGAACATTCCAGTAGAGCCAACCAGTGCCAAAGCCATATCTTTCTGTGCATCCCACATATCACCTTGCTGGCCATTATAATAGTCAGCCTCCTCAGCAGTCATGACTATCGTCAGTAACCATTCAAACAGTTCGTAAATTAAACTACCCGTTTGAATCATCATCCATGCCATCACAATAGCTACAAACGATTGCTGTTTTACCCATTTCCTACAAAGATAGACGAAGTAAGGGAACAACAACGCACCAAAAGAGAAATGTACTAACCGATCATAATGATTGCGTGGGTCATGGAAAAAACCTTTTTCAACCAAACCTAACGATACAGCCCACTCTTTATAAGGCACGTATGAATAAATATAACGTGCGCCAATAACATGAAGCAACGTAAAACCAACGATACCAATAAATGCCGACATTGGAAGTTGTTTTCTAAAGACATCCATCGTCAGCGGTATCAGCAACAGCACTGTACCGATATGCTGCAGCGTCTGTTCATTCGGATAGATTGGATGAATACAAGTAATGACCGTCACAATCACTACCAACAGAACAAGCATCAGTTTCGTTTTATCTATCATTTTGCAATTTTATTCTATACAATATCTGAAGGACAAAGATAATTCTTTTTTTTAAAACATAGCCATTTCTTGTACAAGCTTATGTCTTTCATCAGACACTTTCGCCTCTTTCCCGCCCTCTACCGCTTCTCTTATCTCGTATTGTGTTCGTGAGAATAATTTCTTCTTATCGTAAAAGTAATTCCAAAATGATAGTAAAACCATACCTTACAGATATAAAGCATAAACAATTTTCTGCTCAGTCGTCTCTCTACCAGCCATAAGATTCTCCCCCTATGGTTCAAATCTTATTAGCAAACTCATCATACTATGGAATTGCCTAAACAAACTACAACTTAAAGAATCATCCCCCTCATACTCTACTCCTTTCCCGAAAAGAATTTAAACTGAAGATATTATTTTTGATTATAAACAAACAATTTTTCACATATAACACATATAGTTTAAGAAATAATGAGTAATTTTATAGCGTCAAATATCATCAAACAACAAGACATCTATATGGCACGCATATACGATAATATAAAAACAAAATTTACAGAAGGGCTACAAGGTATCATTACCAATGTTGGAGTAAAACGAGTAGACTTCTGCGTAGGATACTTCAACCTACGCGGTTGGAATCTTGTCGTTGACCAAATGGATACACTTACAGGTGACTATGTTTATGAGAATGATAAACATACATTTCGTAAATGTAGGTTATTAATAGGTATGCATCGCCCAACAGAGGAATTAATACGTCAATTGTATACAGACCAACCTTTGCCAGATGCAAATTATGTCAGTCAATGTAAATTGGAAATTGCCCGTGATTTTAGACGCCAATTACAATTAGGCTTCCCTACAAAACAGGATGAGTTTACACTTCGACGTCTTTCTGCACAAATGAAAGAGGAAAAAGTATGTGTTAAATTATATCTACGCGAACCACTTCATGCAAAGCTATATCTTGCTTATCGCCCTGACGATAATTTTAACAAGATTCAAGCTATAATGGGTAGTAGTAACCTCACTTATTCAGGATTAACCAAACAAGGAGAGTTGAATGCTGAATTTGGAGATAGTGATAGTGCTGAAAAATTAGCATATTGGTTTGATGAACGTTGGGAAGATAAGTTTTGTCTCGACATAACTAAAGAGTTAATAGAAATTATTGATAATAGCTGGGCTGGTGATAAAGACATTTCACCTTACTACATCTATCTCAAAACAGCATATCACTTAAGTGAAGAAGCACGTTCGGGAATTAAAGAGTTTACGATTCCTGCAGAATTTAAGAATTGCCTTTTTGACTTTCAACAGACAGCTGTTAAGATTGCAGCCCGCCATCTTAACAATGAGAAACGCGGTGGAGCAATGATAGGAGATGTCGTTGGATTAGGAAAAACCATAACAGCGTGTGCTATTGCAAAGATGTATGAAAACACCTTTGGTAGTAATACGTTGATTATTTGTCCTGCCAACTTACAAGATATGTGGGAAAAATACCGCAAGCAATATGACATGAAGGCTGACATTATGTCCATGGCAAAACCCATCGACGTTGATAATGCTCGCTATTACAAGCTTATTATTGTGGATGAAAGTCATAACCTACGTAACAGCCAAGGTGTACGCTACCGTAATATAAAAGACCTCATTCAGAAACAAGATTGTAAGGTATTACTATTGACTGCAACTCCTTACAATAAACAATACAAAGACCTTAGCAGTCAGCTACGCCTCTTTATCGATGACGATACAGACTTAGGCATTCGACCTGAAGCTTATATTCGCTCTATCGGGGGTGAGCGGAAATTTGCAGAAAAGCACGAAGACTTTATTAGAAGTATCAAAGCGTTTGAACGTAGCGAATTTCAAGAAGATTGGCAAGAGCTGATGAAACTTTTTTTAATTCGCCGTACACGTACATTCATTAAAGAGAATTATGCTAAAACAGATTCTAAGAATGGACGGAAATATCTGGAATTCAAAGACGGACATAAGTCTTATTTCCCAGACCGTATTCCTAAGGCTATCAAGTTTCAGACTACAGAAGGCGACCAATATAGTCGGCTCTATTCAGAGGAAATGGTATCTCTTATGGAATCACTAAAATTACCTCGTTATGGTCTGATACATTATTTAGATGAAAAGAAAGCAGAAACAGCTTCTAAATATGAAGGCAACTTGATTGATAATCTTTCACGCGCAGGTGAACGAATGATGGGTTTCTGTAAGAGCACCTTCTTCAAACGTGTGGATAGCAGTGGTTATGCTTTCCTATTGACTCTGTATCGCCATATCCTACGCAATGCAGTGTATCTCTATGCCATTGACAATAAACTAAAATTGCCTGTTAGTGACGAGAATACATTCCCTGAGGATTTTATTGAAGATGCCGATATCAACAAAATTACTGCCGATTCAGATGATAATAAAGAGTTTCTTTCAAATAAAAGTCTTCTGACTATTCCTAAAAAAATGAAGGACTACATGGAAAGAGCTGAAACATATTACAATAGTCTGATAGGAAAGAACAATGTACAATGGATTGACTCTAAATACTTCAAACGCACACTAAAACAAGGGTTAAAAAAGGACTGTGACCAACTCATTGCAATGATTAATCTATGTGATGATTGGAATCCACAGACTGACCAGAAACTCAACGAATTAGAAAAGCTATTAAGTAATACTCACAAAGATGATAAAATAATCATATTCACTCAATACTCTGACACTGCTGTGTATGTGTACAAGCAGCTACAAAAGAGAGGAATCAAGTATATTGAGAAAGTAACCGGTGATACGAAGAATCCAACCGCTATTGTCGAACGCTTTTCACCAATCAGTAACAGAGCAGATATAACAAAAGAGAACGAACTACGCATACTGATAGCAACTGACGTGTTGAGTGAAGGACAGAATCTCCAAGATGCTCATATCATCATCAACTATGATTTACCATGGGCTATCATTCGACTCATCCAACGTGCAGGACGTGTTGACCGTATTGACCAGAGTTCTGAGCAAATCTATTGTTATTCTTTCTTCCCTGCCGACAAAGTAGAGGAAATTATTCGCTTACGCACACGCCTTAACGAACGAATTAACGAAAATGCAGGTATCGTAGGTAGTGACGAGGTCTTCTTTGAAGGCAACGAACAGAACCTACGTGATATGTATAATGAGAATAGTAGTAGCTTAGACGAAGATGAAGATGATATAGAGGTCGACCTTGGCTCACAAGCTTATCAGATATGGAAAAATGCAACTGATGCCAACCCTGACTTAAAACGTATTATTCCAGCTATACCAAACATCGCTTATTCTACAAAGGCTGCAAATAATATAAACGAGGATGGTGTTATTACCTACGCCCGCACTTATAATGACTTTGACGTACTTACGTGGTATAATTCCAAAGGAGATATTGTTAGTCAGTCGCAAAAGCGTATCCTACAAACAATGGCATGCACCATTAAAGAGCCTTGTCTACCTGCACAGAATGTTCATCTGTCATTGGTTGAGAAAGCGGTAAAAAGTATTAAGAACGAGAACACTAATGTTGGAGGTATCCTTGGTAGTCGATTCAGCACTAAGCGTAAAATCTATGAGTTGCTAAATCACTATTATGAGCAGCCTTTAAATCTTTTTAATACACAAGAGAAGAAAGATATATTAAAGTTTGCTATCGACCAAGTATACAACTACCCGTTATTGGAAAACTCTAAATTCATCCTTGGTAGAATGATGCGTACAGGCAATACACATGACGATATTGTCGATACAGTCATTGAAATGTATGAGAATGCAAACCTTTGTCGTGTAGACGAAGATAAAATTAAACATAAAGATCCTGTTATCATCTGTTCCATGGGACTAAAATCCTAAAAAATGAAAAGAAATATTTTTAATCAGTATATAACTGTATCAGACTTTAAAGGATTGTTCGTCAGCGAAATGCTTTGGAACAATCCTACAGGTGCCACACAATTACCTGAGATAAATATAGACAACACAACCTTTCACATAGAGCAGATTGCTGAACGAAAGGGCTTTCAAATCTTGCATTGCCACGTCGAACAAATACCATCATCTGCCATCTGCAAGAAGATTGACCATAAAATTCGCAAAAATGCAGAGAACTATATTTGTATCTTCATACTGCCAGAAACGCTCCATCATCTATGGGTAGCTCCTGTAAAGAAAGTGGAGAAAAGAGACGTTGTCTTAGTTGAATATGACTCTCTTGACAAGGCAGCTTTCCTGTTTGAAAAGATAGAAAGCCTCTCGTTCTCGCTTGATGATAACCTTACAATCCTCGACATCATAGAAAAGGTACAGTCTGCCTTCCTCATTAATTCAGAGAAAATAACAAAAGACTTCTATGCTGGATTTAAAAAAGAGCATAGCAACTTTGCTAAATTTATTACTGGCATTGATGACCATATTGATGAAAAGGAGAATAAGAATAAACAGTGGTATGCTTCTGTCATGCTCAACCGATTGATGTTCTGCTACTTCATTCAGAAGAAAGAGTTTCTCGATGGCGACGTGAATTATCTGCGTCATAAATTAGAGTGGACTCGCAATCAGGAAGGAGAAGACCGCTTCTTTAATAAATTCTATAAGGGCTTCCTTGTCAATCTTTTCCACGATGGACTTAACACTCCTAAACACAATCATGAATTTGAAAAGATTTATGGACGCATCCCTTATCTGAATGGCGGAATGTTTGATGTGCACCAAATAGAAAGAGAATATGCTAATTTAGATATTGCTGATGAGGCTTTTATCAGTCTCTTCGACTTCTTTGATAAATGGCATTGGCATTTAGACGATCGTATGACAGCCTCTGGACGTGATATCAATCCTGATGTCTTAGGATATATTTTTGAACAATATATCAACGATCGTGCTCAAATGGGAGCTTACTACACAAAGGAGGATATTACTGAATATATCGGGCGTAACACTATTGTTCCATACCTAATGGACGCTGTGAAACGTAAAGACGAAAAGCATTTCCGTGCAAACAGCGAACTATGGCTGTATCTGAAAGAGAGCGGTGATAAGTATATCTTCGATGCTATGAAGAAAGGAGTTGACCAAACTATTCCTGAGGAAATAGCAACAGGACTTGACACCACAAAGCCGAACCTTCTGGAACGTCGTTGCCATTGGAACGAGCGCACACCTGAAGCATTTGCTCTGCCTACAGAGATTTGGCGTGAGACCATTGAGCGACTACAACGTTACAACAACATTAAAGAGAAAATTGTAAAGGGAGAAATCACTAACGTCAATGACTTTATCACTTACAACCTCAACATACGGCAGTTTGTAACTGATTATCTTGCAAACACACAAGATCATCTGTTTGTAAAGCATTTCTATCATGCATTGCAGCATGTTACAATACTCGACCCTACCTGCGGATCGGGGGCTTTCCTCTTTGCTGCGCTCAACATCCTTGAGCCGCTCTATGAGGTATGTATCAATCGTATGCAGGAATTCAATGCAAAGAACCCTCTACTCTTCAAACGAGAGCTACAGGAGATTGAACATAAATATCGTTCTAACATACAATACTTCATCTATAAGAGCATCATTCTCCGCAATCTCTATGGTGTCGACATTATGGTCGAAGCGACAGAGATAGCCAAGCTACGTTTGTTCCTAAAGATGGTAGCAGTAGTTGAAGTAGACAAACATGACCCAAATTTAGGACTCGACCCACTACCAGATATTGACTTCAATATTCGCTGTGGCAATACGCTTGTGGGCTATGCAACGCAAGAGGAATTAGAACGCGACTTGATAGAAGGAGATATGTTTGCCCGTAAAGAGTTTAAGGCAAAAGTAAACGATGAGATGGATAAGGTGTCACGTACCTACGAAATCTTTAAGAATGTTCAGCTCCATCAAGCTGAAGATATGGCAGCCTTTAAGAAAGCAAAGAGTGAACTATATCAACGCCTTAACACGCTTAACGACTTATTAAACCACAAGATGTATGGTGCAGTAGAATCAACCAAGGGTTATGACGCTTGGTACCAAACTCACCAACCTTTCCACTGGCTTGCTGAATTCTACGAAATTATCAATGAACACGGAGGATTCGACGTGATTATTGGTAATCCTCCGTATGTGGAGTACAATAAAAAAGTTAAAGGAGTAGCTGTATCTGACCTTTACAAATTAGTTGGATACAAAACTCTTTCATGCGGAAACTTATATGCTTATGTACTTGAGCGGTCTAAAAATATAATGAGGCAAGAAGGCTACATCAGTATGATTGTTCCATTGAGTGGGCACAGCACAGAGCGAATGGCTCCACTTGTAACGAATTTCTATGAGAAATTCCGTTTGCATCTGCACTTAAACTTAAGTGCAGATGCAAACCCTCAAAAACTTTTTGAGGGTGTGAAGTTCCGTTTGGTTATATTTACTGCAACCAATAATGGAGTTGGGAAATATTCAACCAAATATACACGTTGGTTGGCTGATGAACGCAAGAACCTTTTTAACGCTTTAGTACGTTATAACAGCATTGAAGATTATACTTATCAAAATATTATTCCAAAAATAGCAAGTCCGCTATTTATCAGCATTGCAAGAAAGATAAAGGAAGAAAAGGCGCAATATTTTGTTGGTATTGGGAATGAGCAGTGCTTGTATCATAATGCCCCCGTAAACTGGATTCGTTCACATACTTTTGTTCCTTACTTTTGCAGTGATAGGGATGGCGAAGGTATAACAACGCAACTTAAATCTGTATCATTTGATAATACAAAACAAGTAAAAGTAGGAAGTTGTATTTTGAATAGTTCACTATTCTTTATATGGTGGATTACTAATTCTGATTGCTATCATCTCAACAAACCTGAAATTGTTAATTTTAGATACCAATATGACAAAGGTATTGAAAAAGAAATATGCTCTGTTGCTGATAGGTTAGCAATAGACATGAAAAAGAAATGCATACGACGCATATATAATTACAAAACAACGGGACGAGTTGAATATGATGAGTTCTATATGAAGCTCTCTAAACCTATCATAGACGAAATAGATAAGTTCCTTGCCCGTCATTATGATTTTACAGAGGAAGAGTTAGATTTCATCATCAACTACGACATTAAATATCGTATGGGTGATGAATTAAATGAAGAATAACTAATACAAAGGAATATGAATCAGAAATATGTAACTCCGGCACGTGATAAGGACGCATTTACGTGTCCGCATTGTCATACGCTATCTTTAATGAAATTTAGATGGCATAGACATGATGAAGATGTTCATTTTGTTACTCAAAGAGTGGGATATGGTGAATATTTGAACCAACTTTTCATTGCAAGATGTGTGAACTGTGGAAAGAAGATAATCTGGATAAATGATGATTACATTTATCCAGACATCGTTGCAGAGGATCCTAACGTTGATATGCCAGAAAGCGTGAAACAGCTATATAACGAAGCAGGAACGATTTACAATAAGTCTCCAAGGGCAGCCTGCGCACTATTGCGATTGGCAATAGACAGATTGTGTAATGAATTGGGAGAAACAGATCGGGATATAAATAAAAATATAGGTATCCTTGTTAAGAAAGGGCTACCACAAGCAGTTCAGCAAGCGTTAGACGTTGTACGCGTTGTAGGTAACAAGGCTGTCCACCCGGGTGTTATTTCATTTGATGTTGATGATAAAGGAACAGCAACCATGCTTATGCACCTTCTGAATATCATTACCGAGCGCATGATTACCGAACCAAAAGAGATAGAGTCCTTATACGAAGGACTCCCCGAAACGGTGAAAGAATCCATAACTAAAAGAGATAAGTAAATTATGAGTAAACTCACAATAGAACACTTGAAAACTCTGAGAGAGTCTGAAGATAAGGTTGAATTTAAGCGGGCTGCACAAGGCAATTTCGCTTATGATGGTGGCTCTAAACCCAATCCTAAGGACAGAAGAAAGTGTATCTTAGGTTATGTTACTGCTCTTTGTAATGAAGGTGGTGGATATTTAGTGCTTGGAATGGAAGATGCCTATCCACATCAGGTGGTGGGTACAAAACAGAATAAAGGGGCTATTGGAGAATTGGAAAGCTATATTTATAGAGATACATCAATCCGCCCGAGTATTTATGAACTCTATGAAGATGAAACTACGAAGGAAGGACGTGTATTAGTGATAGATGTTCCAGGACGACCTATCGGAAAGCTTTTTAGATTTGAAGATGTCCCATTGATGCGAGTCGGAGAAGAATTGAAGCCTATGTCTGATGAGGAAATCTTTAAGATTCTACAGGAACAAGAACCAGACTTTTCTTCCGAGATATGTAGCACGGTTTCCATTAATGATTTGGATACAGAAGCGATTCGGATTCTGAAACAGAAGTATGCAACAAAACAGAAAAATCCTAATTTCTTAACACTACCTGACGAGCAGGTCTTAAGTGACTTGCAACTTATGAAAGAAGGTAAAGTTACTTATGCAGCATTGATTCTTGTTGGCAAACGAGAGAAACTCATTGAATTATTACCCCAGGCCTCCGTAATATTGGAATATCGTAAATCCGAGAACTTGGTTCCATATGACAATAGGTATACTTACAGTGAACCATTCTATAAAATGATAGACATGCTATGGCATGATATTAATTTGAGGAATGACAAGATTGATGTGAATGATAATTCCTATATATTCAATATTCCCTTCTTTAATGAAGATGTGATTCGTGAAGCCATTAATAATGCTATTGCTCATAGAGACTACAGGCGTACAAGCGAAACTGTAATTAAGCAATACCCACAAAAATTAATTGTAATGAATGCTGGAGGTTTCCCTTTAGGTGTAAGTATTGATAATTTATTAAGAGTTCAAAGTACTCCAAGAAACAGACTATTGGCAGACGTGTTAGAAAAAACAGGTATTGTGGAACGATCGGGGCAAGGTATAGATAAAATATTTAAGAACACATTGTCAGAAGGAAAAGATAGCCCAGATTATTCTCATAGTGACTCTTTTCGAGTGGAGTTACATCTTTCAGCGGTCATCAAGGATAAGGCTTTTGCTATGTTTTTAGAATCGGAACAAAGAGATTTAGCAGAAGAAGATAGACTATCCGTTTTTGACGTGATATCCTTAAATGAAGTAAGACAAGGAAAATCGCAGAGTGTTGAAAAAGATAGTATAGAGAAATTATTAAGTTGCGGACTAATAGAGAAACGTGGCAGGACAAGAGGTACATACTATATTTTATCTAAAAGCTATTACGAATTTAGCGGTCAAGAAGGAGAATACAGCCAAAAAGACGACTGGGGAATAAATCAAGTAATGTCGGTAATCATGCCTCACCTTACAAAGTTTGGTAAAGCCAAAATGAAGGACTTTGCAAAGTTATTAGATGGTCATCTGACACGTCGTCAAGTAAGGACTGTTATTGATAAATTAGTTGCTTATCAACTCTTAATCAAAGAAGGAGAGGGGGCTTCTACCACATATAAGATAGCAGAAAAATATATTAAAAACTCAGCTTTGGTTGCTCGTGCCTTTGATTTAGGAATAAAAGAAATGAAAAAACGCGGGGAGATATGATAAGTAAAATGTCCAAAAGTGGTCCAATCTTCTACTTTATTTTGTCATTTACGAAGTGTTTTTTTTTATAACTTGTTGGCAATAAATTGGTTATAAATGTCCAAGAATGGTAATAGAAAATCCAACACTCCTATTTAATGAAGGTAAAGTGTTTACTGAGAGGAACAATAATTTAATAAAAGAATAATGGAAGCAGACAACAACGACAATATGCTCATCTACCAGTCGGCAGATGGAAATATAAAGATAGATGTTCGGTTTGAAAAGGAAACCGTGTGGCTGTCGTTAGACCAGATGGCAACACTCTTCGGGCGTGATAAATCTACTATCTCACGACATGTGAAGAATGTGTTCGAAGAGGGAGAGTTATCTCCAGAAGCAACTGTTGCAAATTTTGCAACAGTTCAAGCGGAAGGAAATAGGGAGGTTACCAGAAATATAGATTATTATAACCTTGATGTTATCATTTCGGTGGGCTACAGAGTGAAGTCACAGCAAGGCACGCAGTTCCGCATTTGGGCTACTCAGCGACTAAAGGAATATATCATCAAAGGCTTTGCACTAAACGATGAGCGATTCAAAACCGGTTCATCTTACAATTATTTCAAAGAACTCTTAGACCGCATTAGTGACATACGCCTTTCTGAGAAGGTTTTTTATCAGCAGATAAAGGATATATACAAAACAAGTTTCGACTATAACCCATCTGCTGAAATGACATTGGCTTTCTTCAAGGAAATACAAAACAAACTACTCTGGGCTGTCAGTGGAAAGACTGCTGCCGAGCTTATCTATTATCGTGCCAATGCTTCACTGCCTATGATGGGACTTACTTCTACGGAAAAGAAGGAAAAGTTACCAAGGATGATGTCTTGATTGGTAAGAACTACCTGAATGAGAAAGAGATTAGTCAACTAAAACTTATCGTAGAACAGTTCCTTGCCTATGCTGAGGCACAGGCATTAGCGGAAAAACCAATGTTCATGCGCGACTGGATACAGAAACTGCGACTTGTACTCACCATGAATGAGAAGAATATTCTTGAACACGCAGGTAAGATTTCTCACAAGGTGGCTGTAGATAAAGCTACAAAAGAATATGTTGCTTACAAAGAACAACAACGGCAAATAGAACACTTTGATAGTATTAAACAACTCGATCAAGACCTAAAGCGTATTGCACCACGAAAGAGCAATAAAACGAAAAAAGACGACAGAGAGAATAATCGATGATAGTCACCACAGAATATATTGGCAATCAGGAACTGCTGAAACTACAAAAGACAGCTTTCCTCGCATCAAGCAATATCGCTACCGAAACGGTGTTGCAAGTATATGATTGGGCTACGGAAATGCGTAGTCGGGGAGACTGTATCATCAGTGGCTTTAATAGTAAATTAGAACAAGATGTTCTGCATTTCTTATTAAAAGGAAGTCAACCCATCATTCTCGTAATAGCGAGAAGGATGTATAAAACGATTCCTACACATCTACAAACAGCCTTGAAGCAAAACCGTCTGTTAATTATCTCTATCAGTAATTCTACTCGACAATCAAAGGCAACAGCATTGGAAAGGAATAAATATATTTGTCACCTTGCAGAAAAGATTTTATTTGCTGGCGTAACAGAGCAAAGCAGCCTTTACGCACTTCAAAATACAGAAAATAATAAAGCGAAACTCATTACGCTATAGATTCTGTCTGCCAAAGAGAAAATGTCTATCAGTAAACATTGATTACATAAAATAGAATTCTTCCGTTAAAAGCTTAGACTTTCTTCGTATAGATTTAACCCAATGAGAGTATAAACATAAGTTCCTGTCACTACTGTCACTACCTAAAGAGCCACAAGTTATTCATTATCAAAGCCTTTACAAACAATGTTAAAATGACAGGAAATAAATTTTAAACTTAATAGTATGATTAAAGATAAAAGTGAGTTCTGAATAAAGTTTTGAGTGAGTTCTGATTTTATCCATTAATCGCAAAGTACACTTTAAGTACCCCTAAAAAGAAAAATCCCTTGCAAATCATCGATTCACAAGGGATTTGTTGTACCCAGACCCGGGCTCGAACCGGGATGGGTTGCCCCACTGGTGTTTGAGACCAGCGCGTCTACCTATTCCGCCATCTGGGCATGGCTGTTGTTTGAACAACGAGTGCAAAGGTAGAGAGAAAATCTGGATTTGGCAAATTTTTGAGGAATTATTTAATGACAATACTTTGAATAATGCATATTTGTAGTATTTTACAATAAAAGATTTGGAGGTATGAGTTATAAAAGGTATCTTTGGAGAAACAAATTCGGTTAGCTTAAATAGATAATGACTACGAAACAGAACAACTATTGCGTAATTCTTGCCGGTGGCAAGGGACGAAGACTATGGCCCTGCAGTAGAGATAAGTATCCAAAGCAATTTATAGACTTCTTTGGTGTGGGTCGTACTCAGCTTCAACAAACATTTGACCGCTTTGCAAATATTCTTCCAAAAGAGAACATTTATATTAATACCAGCTGCGATTATCTTGACCTTGTCAGAGAGCAGTTGCCTGAAGTGGCAGCCGATCATATCATGGCTGAACCAATCCACAGAAACACTGCACCAAGTGTTGCATGGGCAGTGCATCGTATTATGATGTTCGACCCTAAAGCTAACATTATAATATCTCCTTCTGATCATAACATTGTTAATGACGAGGCTTTCTTCCGTAATATCAAAGAGGGATTATCGTTCGTTGAGAAGAATGATGCTATACTGACTATGGGAGTTAGCCCTACCCGACCAGAACCTGGATACGGATATATACAGAAGGGCGTCTACACTGGTAATGGTGATATATATAAGGTACAAGCCTTTACTGAAAAGCCAGACCGAGAATTTGCACAAATGTTCATGGATAGTAAGGAGTGGTGTTGGAATACAGGACTCTTCCTCTCTAACGTCAATTACCTTCGTCAAAGCCTCTATGGCTTCCTTCCTTCTGTTTTACGTGAAGGTGAAATGGGCAGTAAGATAACAACGATAGAAGACGAAGAAGCTTTCATACATGATAATTTCCCACGCTATCCTAACATTTCATTAGATTATGGCATCTTAGAGAAGTCGGAGAATGTTTATGTGATGAGGTGCGACTTTGGTTGGGCAGACCTTGGAACGTGGCATGGAGTCTATGAGTCACTAAGCAAGCGAGATGGCGACAATGTTGTCATAGACTCTGATGTTATCCTTGAAGATGCAGCTAATAATATTATAAAGCTCTCCAAAGGCAAATTAGGTGTCATCAACGGACTTGATGGCTATATCATTGCAGAAAAGGACAATGTATTACTTATCTGTAAGAAAGAAGATTCTTCTGCATTGGTAAGGAAATATGTGAATGAAGTACAGATAAAGAAGGGAGAAGAGTTTGTATAAATAAAAACCTCCCCCAACCCCTCCTAAGGAGGGGAGTAGCAAGTTTGGGTAAAGGTGGGTAGTTATTCATCATTCAGCAACAAGTGTTGTTGAATAATACTGATTTTCTTTATACACCGCACTGTCTACAACATACATTCCAAAATAACCTTTATGCAGATAGATATCACAAGCGGTCTTATCTTTCCAGTCATAATCGAACCCACTACTAATCACGACATTTCGATTCATGTTGGGAAGATAAAAGCTATAACAAAAAACACTATTGCTCCTTGACACTCTTCTAACTTTCCCTGTGAATATAGCCCTCTGATTTATCGTTTCCTTTTCTCCGTAAGAAGAGTTGGGATAAAGAATGGTAAAGAACAAAATTCCTAAGATAAAATAAGAAGGGAGCAAATTGAAGACCATTAACAAGAAGAAGTTAAAAATCCGATTCGAATCATTTCTCAAACTTTTTTTTGATATAAATACTATAACACTTAGAATTACATTCAAAACAAACCAAATTGTTATATAATTTATCTCCCCACTATCAAAAGGAAGCATAGTGTTGTCGTAAAGTTTATTACCTTTCTTAATAAGGAGAAAAGCTACAACAAGGATAGCAGTGAACAAGAGACAACCCAATACTATTCCCGTCCACATGCTTACACGTTCTTTCCTACCAAAGAAGGTAAATCTCTCCCAGCGGAGCTTGTCATTAATCAACCAATCTGACCAATTATCATCTTTCGTTTCCTTCATAGAGTTTCTTTATAAGCAAAAACGGAGATATATTCCTTATGATATATCTCCGCTCTGTTCGTTTTCTGTGTCAGCAGCTATCACTTAATCCAATTCCTGGAAAGCCTTGAAAATCTTTTCAGCAATCTCCTTCTGCTCCTCAGCATCAACCGGTACGTGATGTTTGAAATCAACATCAGCCTCACTGTTCATTGGCAAGAGATGAATATGTGCATGGTTAACCTCTAATCCCAAGACGACCTGAGCTACCTTCTTACATGGAAAGACTGCCTTTATTGCACGTGCAACCTTCTTTGCAAAAACCTCAAAGGCTGCAAGTTCCTCATCTTCCATATCAAAGATGTAGTCAACTTCCTTACGAGGAATGACAAGTGTATGTCCCTTTGTTACTGGATCAATGTCGAGAAAAGCATAGAACTGTTCGTTCTCTGCACACTTGTAGCTGGGTATCTCACCCGCTGCAATCTTACTGAATATTGTCATACAAACCTCCTTGTTTTATAGTTATGCATCAATTGAAATCTTATCAATGCGCAGAGTGATAGTACCACGAGGGATAGTGATTTCAACCTCATCGCCCACCTTCTTATTCAACAAGCCCTGTGCAATAGGAGTCTTGATTGAAATCTTATTCTGCTTCAGGTTAGCCTCTGTCTCACTAACAATCGTATACTTCATCTTAGCATTTGTCTTTACGTTTGTCATCTCAACAGTAGACATAATCTGTACAGCATCAGTGCTCAAACGTGACACATCAACAATCTTTGCTTGTGCCACGGTCATCTTCAATTCAGCAATACGTGCTTCAAGATGACGCTGTGCCTCCTTAGCAGCATCATACTCAGAATTCTCACTCAAGTCGCCCTTATCGGCAGCTTCGGCAATAGCAGCAGATGCCTTGGGACGTTCAACAGATTCTAAATACTGCAAATCGGCTACGAGTTTGTCGTAACCTTCCTGTGACATATAAGCCATAATATCTTGTTTTAAAAATTAATCGTTTTTCAATAGACATAAAAAAGATAGAATTCCAACATCAATCTCACTGAATGTCGGAATCCCATATCCTTAAACGTCTTAATCCTCTTATTTTTTGCAAAGATAGGCTTAAAAAATGACATAACAAAGTTTTAACGGATAAAAATGCTTTTTTATAAGCTATATTTCAACTTTTCTTTCAGACTTTAGTCTTTCTTTCAGGTTATATTCAACTTTCTTTATATAAATCCTCTTTACATTACATCCGCTATTGCCAAACAAGTAATGAACTGGTTATGTCAACTATCTCGACTCTGGAGAAACCATTAACCCAAACTGGTCATTAAAGGTTAAACTATCATTTTGTCATATAAATTACTTGATATAAATCAATAACACATCATATACTAAAAAAAGACATTGAAAAAGTTGCAAATATAAAAAATACTCTTTATCTTTGCAACGTGTTTTTCATAGTATTAGATTTAAGGTTAACAAAGGTTGGACTACAGCGGTAGTCCTTTTTTTATGTCTTTAAGTCTGGTACCACAAACATTTTATCGGTAAATACTGGCTTACAGAACTTATCAATATTAACCGATAAGCATACTCCCAACAAGCTACATATTCTTATCTTATTATAAGAATAACAACCAGTAAAACCCTATTCAACCATACCCAACAACACTTTTAACATCCAACACATCTCGTGCTGGTGCTTAGCACCTATTGTGCGGAGGGTAAGCACCAATGGTGCAGAGCTCTTAACACATTGTAAGATGTAGCCAAGCTGAGAACAACTTATTGTTAGCTAAGAGCTATGATATTAACTCTTTAGAAGATAACAAAAACATATATAGGCTGCTACAGACACCAATGAGCATCTGTAACAGCCTATATTCATTATTTAGTTGTACTTTCCTTTAAGGTATCATCTACCCTTCACCATTTCCAAGAAGTATTCATGCACACGCATATCACTATCCAATTCTGGATGAAAGGCAGTAACAAGTTGGTTTCCTTGGCGAGCAGCTACGATATGACCTTCAACCTCTGAAAGGGTTTCTACCTCATCAGCAGACTCCTTTATATAAGGTGCACGGATGAAAGTCATTGGGATATCGCCATCAACCCCCTTAAAAGGAGCCTCCGTATGGAAACTACCCAACTGACGACCATAGGCGTTACGAGCAGCTGTCATACGCATTGTGCCCAATCGGGGAGGAACTGGAGCAGACGGACTATTCCCCTCTACCTCACGAGCAAGGAGTATTAAACCCGCACAAGTACCAAAGACCGGCAATCCTGCTTCGATAGCTTCACGGATAGGATCAAGCAAACTGAGGTCACGAAGGAGCTTTCCTTGCGTGGTACTCTCACCACCTGGGATTATCAAACCATCTTTCTCCTGTTGCCAATCCTCCAATCGGCGCACCTCAAAGCAATCAATCCCCAGTTTACGGAGCATCATTTCATGCTCTAAGAATGCTCCCTGCAGGGCAAGAACGGCAATTCTCATTGTCCACGCTCAGCCATGAGCACTTCAATTTCATGCTCGTTGATACCAACCATAGCCTCACCCAAGTCTTCTGACAATGCTGCCAACTCCTTAGGGTTATTATAGTTTGTAACTGCCTTAACGATAGCTGCAGCACGCTTAGCTGGGTCACCACTCTTGAAGATACCAGAACCAACAAACACACCCTCAGCACCTAACTGCATCATCAACGCAGCATCAGCAGGAGTTGCCACACCACCCGCAGCGAAATTCACTACAGGAAGCTTACCATTCTCATGTACATACTTCACGAGGTCGTATGGAGCCTGCAACTGCTTAGCAGCCTCAAAGAGTTCGTCCTCACGCTTACTAACGAGTTCACGAATCTGACTCTGCATCAAACGCATATGGCTAACAGCCTGCACAACATCACCTGTACCAGGCTCACCCTTCGTACGAATCATCGTTGCACCCTCTGCAATACGGCGCAATGCTTCGCTCAAATTACGTGCACCACAAACGAATGGCACTTCAAATTGTGTTTTGTCAATATGATAGATATTATCAGCAGGAGATAGAACTTCACTTTCATCAATGTAATCAATCTCAATCGCCTGCAAAATCTGAGCTTCAGCGATATGACCAATACGGCACTTTGCCATTACAGGAATCGTCACAGCCTCCTGAATGCCTTTAATCATCTTTGGGTCACTCATGCGCGAAACGCCACCAGCAGCACGAATATCAGCTGGGATACGTTCCAATGCCATTACAGCACAAGCACCTGCAGCCTCAGCGATACGCGCCTGCTCTGGTGTTGTTACGTCCATGATTACACCGCCCTTTAACATCTGAGCGAGGTTGCGGTTTAGTTCTTGTCTATTTGCCATATTACTTTAATTTTTTAGATTTCTACCATGTTTCACTCACGAATGAGTGTACATGAAGATGTTATATGTGTTAGTTTATATTAGAAATTCCTTTTAAAACGATGAGAAAAGCGTAAGAACAAAAGCGTTTAATATTGCCCCCTACTTTATCCCATTAGGCTCTCCCCTACCTGATGTTGCAACCATGGGGAATTATAGAGTTGTCCCCTACTTTATCCCGTTAGGCTCTCCCCTCCTTTGGAGGGGCTGGGGGAGGTCCCCCTACGACCTTCGCCACTCACTCGGAGTCTGTCCCATCTGCTTCTTAAAGAACTTAGAGAACTGAGCTTGTGAGGCAAAACCATGCTCATATCCAATCTCTTGAATGGTCTTCTGTGTCGTTCGAAGCTGACAGGCAAGTGCCTCTGCCAATGTATGATCAATGATACATTTGGGAGATTTACCAGATATTCTATGCGCCACCTGCGACAGATAACGTGGAGAAACATTCAGACAGTCAGCATAAAAGGCAACATCACGATTCGTATGATAATGCAACTGAACAGCTTCTAAGAATTCATTATACAGCTGACTACTCCGTCCACTGATATCACTCTTCCTTGCTACAAGCGTTCTGACATACTCCCGAGCATGTTGTAACGCTTCATTCATCGGCTCTTCTTGGCTAAGATAGACCGCAAGCGCTGATGAAAAGCTATTGGCAAGACCATGCTGTAAAGGATCGTCCAACACAAATGAGCGTACAGTTCGACGTCCTTCTCCTATCAACGAAGAACAATCAAAGATTCTTTCAGCCTCTCCTTCACGCAGAATGACAAGCGAACAAAGTGGCAGCAAACGACAACGTATCTGTGTTATCACGTCATCTGTCATCAATCTGTCACCATTACTTGCCGTCACAATTGGGTCATATATAATATGGTGAGGACGATACTTCAACAGTGCATCCACCACGACAGCCAAGGTCTCTATGGTTCTAATCATTCCCACCTTTACCGTGTCAGGCTGCATATCATTGATAATCGCCTCAATCTGTCCTCTAACAATCTCCGCAGGAAGGTCATAGAACGCCTGAATGCCCAAGGTATTCTGCACCGTGACAGACGTTACAGCCGACACAGCATAGCCTCCTAAGGTTGCTATCGTTCTGATATCAGCCTGCACACCAGAGCCACCAGTGCTATCTGAACCTGTTATTGTGAGAATTGTCTTCAACAGTTTAGGTTTATTGTTTTGCATACAAAGTAAATTGAAAATATTGAAACCTGCAAGAGTTATTCCTAAATTGACAAGAAAAACTACATTTCTGACTTTTATTAGGCTTATCTGTCTGATTAACCTTATTAGCCTCACAGCAATCAAAAAGCTTATAGACTCACCTACATCAAAGGAATCTATCTACCCTATTATCACCCACTTTCAATGAAAACCTTTTCATTTTAAGACTTCGAAAACATGTAGACAAGGAATTGAAAAATCATTACATAATTTCAATTAAAACATCTATAACTAACGGCAAAAACACATATAAGAAGCAGGTTTGCAACCAACAGTAAGTCAATTAGTTATAAAACGGTGTAAGAAAAGGTGCTTAATTGGACTTCAAAAGGGCGTTAATAAGGGTCTTAAAGGGCACCTTTTGCAAGCCAAAAGGGCGTCTTTTAGAAGCCCAAAGAGCATGTATTGGTTTTGAACTACACGAAAATAGTTTACAAACTTCAAGTAATAAGGGAATAAGTTGTTTGTGAAGACAGATAGACTTCGTACCTAATGACATTTATCATGTAGTTTATTCCCCTTTATAAAACCATCTTATTGGAGCTAATTATACCGGTGTTGGGTGATGGTTGTTGGGTGTTGAGGGATGGTTATTGGGTGTTGAGCCTTTATAAAACAATCTTATTGGAGGAAATCATACCATGTATGTGGATGAATCTCATTCTATAAACAATCTACGTATTTAACGGAAGAACCTTCACAATACCTACTATTCGGTATTGACACGTTTATAAAAATAACATAACTTTGCAAAGTTATTTACAAACCATATAATAACATAATGAAGAAATATTTACTTATCTTGACCGCCATGTTATGCTCTCTTGTATCCATGGCACAAAACACCGACGCAATGCTCTTCGGTGATGTGAAGGCAAAAGAAGGTGGAAAACACCTTTCTCATGCTGTAATCCAAGTAAAAGGTACAAACCTTAAAACTCAATGCGATGCTTCGGGTCACTTTAAATTAAGTAATCTTCCTGTAGGAAAGCAAGTTATCATAGCTACACTCGCTGGTTATCAGCAGCAGGAAAAAGAGGTAGACATGGTTAATAATAAAGGTTCTGAAGTCTACTTTGAACTGGAAAAAGACCCATTAGAGTTAAGCCAGGTCGTTGTAACTGGTACTCGTACCAGCCACTTTGTAAAGGATGTACCTATCCGTACAGAGGTTCTTACATCACAAGCTATCACCAAGAAGAATGCCCAGAACTTATACGAAGCACTTGAAGGTGTACCAGGCATCCGCGTAGAACAGCAGTGCCAGTTCTGTAATTTCTCTGAAGTACGTATGCAAGGCTTGGGTGCTGAGCACACACAGGTACTTATTGATGGTGAGCCTATCTACTCTGGTCTTGCTGGTGTTTACGGTTTGCAGCAGATTGGAACCAATGACATCGACCGCCTTGAGGTGGTTAAGGGTGCAGGTTCTGCCCTCTATGGAAGTAGTGCCGTTGCTGGTGCTATCAATATTATCTCAAAGGAACCAACCTTTGAGCCATCTGTTAATGGTGACATTCAGTTCGGAAACTTTGGCT
This sequence comes from Prevotella melaninogenica, assembly GCF_013267595.1. NCBI lineage: Bacteria > Pseudomonadati > Bacteroidota > Bacteroidia > Bacteroidales > Prevotellaceae > Prevotella > Prevotella melaninogenica. The sequence goes on from NZ_CP054011.1 coordinate 1,393,064, forward strand.
TCAAGAGCTATAAGGGTTCTGGTTCTATGCGTTATAACAACATTGGTCTGAGTGTATTCGCACAGCGTACACAGATGGATGCTATCGACCGCACACAGAATGGTCTTACACGTAAGGAAGTAAAGAACAAGGATGGTATCTCTGACCGTGTAGATGAGACGGTGAACAACCTTGGATTCAGTCTTTACTTCTACCAGCCTTTTGCTAAGAACGATAAACTCGTACTGCGTGGTAAGGCAATTGATGAGCATCGTTTCGGTGGTGTCATGACAAATGATCAATACCTGAACCCATACACTGACGGTACAGAAGACATCCGCACCAACCGTCTTTCAGCTGACCTTGCTTACACCTTGCCTATCGGTAAGCACTCAGAATTAAACCTCACAACAGCTTATGTATATCATAAGCGTCAGGCAACAAACGATACCTTCCTCCATGACTACATGGATTCTCACAAGGATCCAGCACATCCAGACCAAGATGGTGCGGAACCTGACGTTTCTATGATGCGTCCATACATTGCTAAGGAGAATACGGTGACACCATCGCTCACCTTCACTTCAATCCTTGGCAACCATACATTGCTTGGTGGTGTACAGGGTTATTTCACTCGTTTGCGTGAGACTGGACTCTATGTCATCTCTGCTGAGGACGAGAAGACAAGTCCTTACTATGGCGTTCCATACACTTCTATTGGTAAGAAGCATGCCAACGAACTTGGCTTCTTCGTACAGGATGAGTGGAACGTTACACCAAAGTTGACCGTTGTACCAGGTATCCGCATTGATTCTCATAGCTCTGGCGAAGAATACGCTACCAGCGTAAAGGTTTCAGACAGCGCCTTCCCAACAACAAAGTTCAGCAAAACAACAGTCAATCCACGTATTGCTATCAAATATGAATTGACTCCTTCACTCGTACTTCGTGCTAATGTAGGTACAGGTTTCCGTGCACCTTACGGATTCTCTGAGGACCTCCACCTCTGTAGTGGTTCACCACGTGTGTGGAAATCATCTAACCTCAAGGGTGAGCGTGCTATCAGCTACAACCTCTCAGCAGACTATTATGCTAAGAAGTATCAGTTCAGCATCAACATCTTCCGCACCAACTTGAAGGATAAGATTCAGTTCTCTCCTGCAGACGATGAGGTTAAGAAGTTCGGTTACTCTTACCAGTGGGAGAATGTTGACGATGCCTACGTACAAGGTGTAGAATTAGGTGCAAAGGCAAACCTCTTCCGCAACTTCAATGCTGGTATTAACTGGACCTTCAATCAAGGTAAGTTTAAGCACGAGCGTGCAGACTGGTCAGACCCTAACGATGAGACTGTAAAAGAGTTCCCACAGCGTTTGCAGTATGCTAAAGACAGTCGTAACATCTCTCGTTTCCCAGCAATGACTGGCGATATCGACCTCGATTATACCCCTGGCACTTGGACTTTCTCTCTCACAAGCTCATTGCAGGGAAGAATGTACATCGACTACAACTCTGAGGACGATGGTGCAACATCAAAGATTAAGAAGACTAACACCTTCATGATCTTCAACTGCCGTGCCGCAAAACGTTTCGGTACATGTACTGTTTATGCAGGTGCTAAGAACATCTTCAGCTATATTCAGGACGAGAAACACACAGACGACGCAGCCTTCATGTATGCTCCAGTATACGGTGCAACATGGTATGTAGGTCTCAGCGTTAAACTATAAGATACTCTCTGAATTATTTAATGGGTGGTTCAACATCCCATCCTTGACGTTCCTTTTTCTTTCTGGTAAGCGACACCAGCACTCTTCTCGGAACACAATGCTGTATGACATTATCAGAAGAAGCGAACGAACCATGCGGCTCCCGAATCTTTTATAAAGGTTTGGGAGCTGTTTTTCGTATTCATACAACATTCGTGGAATAGCATTTGAGGATATCTACCCCAAGAATAGTATATTGTATGAATGTCATGATAAGATAAATAGAATCAAGATATAAGATGATTGAATTGTATTCTTAAGATGTTAGAAGGCTTGTATATTCGTATTTTTTAACTCAAATCGCTCATTAGAGCCTAACCATATTTTGTTTTATTATCCAGCAGATTGTATGGTTTTGAGCGCAGGCGTAGCGAGTTACGTCAAGTTACAAAGACAGACAAGATGCCGATAAGAAAAGAAAAGATGTTAGGAAACAATACCATAGTAACAAAAACTACATATTTTATGGTCTTATAATGCATTTGGATTTAACTAAATATTATAATCGAATGAACTTTTTAGAACAAGATTAGAATCACCTTTTCCTACTATTTTTTTTGTTCTTTCCAATGCAAATCATTACATTTGCATATTAAAAGTAATCAAGGAAGACGTTACAACTTATTTCACAACAATTATTAAACGAATTTGAAAGGATAAAGCTATGGGATTAAAAGATATTTTCAAACGCCAACTGAGAACCGTCATAGAATGGAAAGAACAGAAGCCTAACCTATTATTTCATCAACTGGAAACCACAACAGATGAAATAAAGGACGCAAGTAAACTTATTGTAGCTCCAGGACAAGGCTGTATCATCGTATATGACGGAAAGGTAAAAGGGGTCCTTACTGAACCAAACATCTATGAAATGGAAACCTCAAATCATCCCTTTATCACATCACTACTCAACCTTGCACAGCAAACAGAGAGTGAACACAAGATGCGTTTCTATTTCTTTCGTACTACCAAAATGGTTAACATTCTATGGGGTACACCTTCACCAATAAAATACTTTGAACCAGAATATAAGCTCCCTATAACCCTTGGTGCCTGTGGTAACTTCTCTATTGTTATTTCCGACCCAGAGAAGATGTTCGTAACATTACTTGGACCTATCAGCGACTATTATAGTCAAGACGTACAAGAGCTTGTATCTTCACGCATCATGACACCACTGACCACTTTCCTTGCAGAGAAGGCTTATACCTATCGAGAAGTTGACACACATCTTATGGAGATGTCAGAAGACTTAAAGAACAAAACTGCAGAGGAACTGGAACGCTTAGGTTTAACGCTTACAGACTTCCGAATCAATTCTGTGACATTCGATGAAGACACCAGAGAGCGTATTGGTCGAATAGCTAACATGACAACAGAGAAACAAGCTGCAGCTGAAGTCGATCTTGATTATGTTAGTATGCAGAAACTTGACGCACTTCGTGATGCTGCACGCAATGAAGGAGGACTTGCTGGTGCAGGACTACAAATGGGTGCAGGACTACAGTTGGCACAGGATATCTTCAAGACACAAGGTAAAGAGAATAGCAGAGAAGGCGAAATAACAGACCGACTTAGAAAACTGAAAATCCTCTTTAACGAGCAACTCATCACAGAAGAAGAATACGAAAAGAAAAAGAACGAAATACTATCTAAATTATGAAAAAGGTAATTATTCCAGCATTAACCATACTCATCGTAAATATCATAGTAGGGCTTTTGCTGTCTTCATATCCATTGGCAAACATGCTGTTCACCAGCATTGCTATCCTTGTCAACACGCTCCTGACGGTCATACTCTTCCTGTTCTGCGCAGAAAGCACACACAGACTGAGTTTAGGATTTATCTTCACTCTCATTGGTATCATAGAGTACTTCAGCGGATTGATAGCTCCTGGACGCCTGACGGACAACTGGTGGGTAATCATGTTTGTTGTTTTGACAGCCATCCAAGCCATACTTGTCTTTCTATCACTATACTATAAAAAGAAATAATAACCCCCGCAAAATATCAAATGGGAACAAGAATAAAACCTATAAAATGTCCGAACTGCGGTAGCGAGAAGCACACTCAGAAAGATGATAAGTGCTATCTTTGTCAAAGCTGTGGAACAGAATTCTATATAGACGACGATGATATCAACATCAATATCAACCATCACTTCGACTATATACCCACATCTAATGACACTACAGAGACAGGTAAGAAAATAGGAATCTATTTTTTTATAGCTATAGCTATAGCCTGCGCCTTCATTTTATTACCCATTATCTTTTCATCAACAGAAAAAACTTCTTCAAAACTATTCCAAAAAGACTCTATTGACGTTAATGACGATATCTATATGGCTGTCACAATGAGCCATAAGGGCAATCCTTGTCTCTTTTATATTGTCAATAGAGACTTCTCAAGTGACAGAGATAATGATACGAAACATGTTGACGGTGTCTATTATGGATTCCGAGATATAAAAACAGGAAAAACTCTTGCAGAACAGTTATTAGTCTCCGAAAAGGCGAAAAACAGCTACAACATATCCTTATACAATGATAATATAAGATACTTCAATCAGGCCCATCGCTGGTTCTTAATAAATTCAGAACGTTACATCTTTGAAATAGACCCAGAACAGCTCACGATGAGGGATGTTTCAAAGTCACTCTTCAAAAATAAAAATGCTATGAGCACTGGTATTTCCAATGCTCAGCTACTTTATAACGAATATGGGGAGGGCATTAAGATCGTCAACAATCTGGCTGAAATGTATTACTATTTTCCAGGAACAGATAGACTATATACAGAAGACGCCTTTAATTATGCAAAGGATTTACCACCTTCAGAACTTAATGGTGAATTGAGAGACAGCATTTACTATTGTTTTGAGAAGAAAAATGCCAATTCTTCAACTGACAAAGGTGGCAAATACCGGCTTTTGAAAATTCACTTTAAATACCACCTTGGAGACCCTCAGAATGGATATAACTTCGACGATGTAACTAACACATTTTGGGTAAATGATGGGCGACTCGTTAGTGACAGACCTATTACTGACTGGTTTACAGCCTTTAATGCTAAAATCATCTACCAAGATGCTAACTACATATTAATATCCTATAACCCCAACTTATCAGAAACGTCCATGCCTGTATTTCAGTTGAGGTCAACCAAGGGCAATATCTTATGGACACAAGCTTCAGAAGAACCAATATACGATGTGGATTTTTGTACACGCAGCAATGGGCAGATATGGTTCGAAGGTGAAGTAAGATACCCCGATAACCCAACACAATATAAAGTTTATAGCTTAAACATAGACAATGGTAAACTAACTTGTCACTTCACACTGCCCGAAGTTCACAAAATTCCCGCAAAGTAGAAGACAACAACTGTGGAGCATAACTTTCTAAAGTCTATCATACTTCCTCATCTCGTAGGATGCAAAAGATCTTTTCCCATTATAAGTACCTATTAAGGTATTTAAGAAAAAGAAATGTATACATCAAACATACAATTTTTAAGAAGAAAATAAGATATGAGAACGAAATATATAATGATGTTATTGCTATGCTTTTTCTCACTTCAAACAAATGCACAAACAGAGAAGTACGTTGAAAAATATGACAATGGACAGATAAAAAAAATCTATTATAGGAACAAGATTTGGGGATATCGAGAAGGCTCTTGCATCAATTATGCACAAGATGGAACGCTTTATTCTGAGTTAAACTATCAAGAAGGAAATCTACATGGAACGCTTAAGTTTTACAATAAATTTGGTAAGATAGAGGCTATCATTAACTATGATAGCGGTAGACTTGAAGGAAAATCAACAATGTACCACCCTATCCAAAGTGCGGATGAAACACCCACCATTTACTTTACTCAAATCTATCATGACGATAAATTGGATGGAATGACATACGAATATGATAAGAATGGTAAGAATATCATACGACGTGCGAGATACAGTCATGGTATATGTATGGCTGATACTACTATTACAAACAATGGGGTCATCTATAAATATAGAAGTTATGATAGTGATTATGAAGACCCTATGATTTCTCGTTTTGTACCATTTAAGAAAGCATCAGCAACACCAAACAAATCTAAGACCAAATCGCAGAAGAGAACTGCTATTACGCGTGCTACTCATTCCTCTTCTTCAAATAGCACTAAGACCACCGTAAGTAGTAATACATTGCCTACTCAACAAACAAAGAAGCAAGCAACTACACAAGAAAGAAAATCCCGTCTAAAAGTAAATAAAGATGGAGCTATAGAATTTGAGTAAGCTTTTCTTCTATTCATTAAGCTAATATAATGACCCAAAAGTATTCGTTAGAAGAACTATTATCATAAATACTGTAATCTTAAACAGCAAAAATAAACAAGTGGTTTAAGTGAAAAATATTTACATTTTAAGGGTATTTGTTTCTTAAATATAGGTATAATAAAGATTCTTAACAAGTTGCTTATAACTAACAAGTAATCAAACACTTATAAAATCAGGAAGTAAGAGGTGCTTAATTGGACTTCAAAAGGGCGTTAGTAAGACCTCAAAAGGGCATCTTTTGCAAGCCAATTGGGCGTCTTTTCGAAGCCAAAAGAGCAGCTATTAAAAATCATGATGTGAAAAATTACGACAAAAACAATAGGCTATTTGCCCTATTCTTCTACTGATTTAAGTAATCAGCAGGTAAGGTCTTTATTTTGTCAGCTTAATAATCTTACAGCCATGTGCAGGGATGACTGCCTCAATTTTATCGCTTACAGTACCCTCATCAGCATGCTTCCAAAGATCACGTGCAGACCAAGTACCAGTAATACCAACCTTTGTCAAGTCGATAGAACGAGTTGCAGACGCCTGATCACGATTGAAGAGACCGATAACCCAAGAGCCATCCTTCATCTGAGCGTACCATACCTCACCATCAGTGTTCCAAAGATTACGCTCCAATGGCTGACCAACGAAACCATCCTTATGCAAAGCAAGCATCTCGTCGTTCTGGAAGAACTTCAAGTCGTCGCCAGTTGGCATATCTGTGATAGAGATAGGTCCACCTGCCATCAAAGGAAGAGAGATTACAGACATCTTCTCATTATCATCAGCATAGCTTCCGATACGAATGAAGTCGCCATCAAGACGAATCTTCTTACGACCAGAAATCTTTGACCAATTGATGAAACCATCAAAGGCATTCTCAGAGTTTGGCCATCCACCACGAAGACTACCACGGTTGTTATCAGAGAAACGATACCAAGAACCCTCAAGAGCATCGGCATCAATACGTACCATATTACCCGCATATCTCTCGATGAGAGCATTGTTACGCAAGTGAGGCATTACAAGTGAAACATATACACCATACTTCTGTGCATACTTGTTAATCCACTGCATATCCTTTACATAACGCTCACGGCCATACCCCTTATCGATAACGTCAGTATAGTTCATACCATCTTCATACCAAGAAAGGAAGTCCATACATACGAACTTTACGCCTAAATCAGAATAGTGCTTGAAGAATCCTTCAAAATACTGCTCTACACCAGGGTGATCTATTACTACCCAACCAAACTGATCCTTTGAACCAGGATGCTTAATGTCTTTATCTTTTGCTGGATCGTAAGCCAGACTGCTCACCTTAATACCATCTGTTCCTGGGATAACGGCATTAGGATTGGTATAATGATACCAGAATGGACTATCGTAAACACCAAGTTTCAAGCCCTTCGCCTTCAACTTAGCAACAATAGTTGTCAAAGGAACTTCTGGAGAACTCTCATCTTTTGCAGTGCGGCTATAACGTGTCATGTAGCCATCGTCACCACTCATTGAAGCGAAACCATCGGTAACAATCTGCACATAAACAAATGTAATGCCCTGTCACTCTTATAACACAAGTATAACTCTCCCCAAAAGTTTGTAAATAAGAAGATAACTTCGTCACACTTATCATTAACCCAATCAAAAGCTGCGTATCAACGAGAATTGATTCTGTCAGATTCATATTCCCCGCTACTACGCTCACCGTATTTAATTGCTGCCAAATATATTTCAAACAGCAATGCTCACCGTATCCCATAGCCATATGATGTATATCCAACAGAAATAGAAAAGACTATCTTGACATCTATATTTTCTTTTTCAGAATATATTTTATATTATTTCTATAACTTAACAAAAAAAATAGGTAAAAAAATAATCCTATCTTTGCAACTAAGATAACACATCTGAAGTAATTTTCAAAGAAGAAAGTCACTGTGATATTATAGAAACGGACGACAACCTTAATGGGTTAATTAAGGAAAAACTTCGTCATCCCTACAAGCAATTTATACGAGAATTATTCACCGAAATTATTTAAATCAAGATAACAATGAATAAAATGCAAATTAATAGAGTTTATCAGAGACCAGAAATTAAGGTTATCTATGTCAGTATTGACAGTTCAATATTGGAGACCTCCTACCCTGGAGACCACCAAAAAGGCGAACACAAAACAGGTCCATTGGAAGAATCAAGCACTGGTGCCAAACGTTCCTTTTTCTTCAGAATCTCTGAAGAAAGTACGCCAACAAAATGGGAAGAGTAAAAAGCAAAATAGAGACAAAAAGAAATATAAAACACTAAAATGAATATCAGATTATATTATCAATGGACTATGGCAGCTCTGCTGCTAACAGCTGTAGGCTGCTCAAACGACGATATACAGACAGCGAACATCACAAATACTGATAAAGAAACTACAGAAATAGCACTGACAAGTTTCGTCACGGGAGAGGAAAGTACAACACGCACATCACTTAATTATAATACAAGAGACTTCTACTGGGAGACAGGCGACAAAATCTTTGTAAAAGACGATGCAAATACTTTCAAACAAAGCAGCAATACAGTATCGGCAACGAATGTGCTAACATTCAATTTCAATATGCCTGGTACATACACTAACAATAAGTACAGAGTTTATTATCCTGGAGCAAACGGCACTGGAAACAATGTGACAATTGCTTCCGAACAGGAGCAAAACGGTCCTGACAACACCCTACATTTCGGAGTCTCGGGCGATTGTGGATCGGATGAAGCTATACGACAGCCTAACGGACAGTACAAGTTCAAGCTAAAGCATGCAGCAGCCTATCTTTGCTTCAATCCTAATTACGATCACGCATTGACCAATGTCTATGTGACGAAGATTGAGGTGACTGCTGACAAGAACATTGCGGGAGCCTACACACTAAACACGAATGGAGAGCTCACTGGCTCGGGTAACACTAAAACGATTAAGCTGACTCCCAAGGCTTCGGGCAGTAATGACAGCTTCATCATGCAAAACAATGCTTCAGGAACAAGCTGTGAGACTGGACAAATGTATATGGTTATCATGCCTGGCAGATACAAGCTCACCGTGAAATATTATGTTAAGGACAAAGATACAAATGTATCAGGTGCCATCACAAAGACTTTCGGCGAGTTCACGTATGCTCCGAACGGCTACTATGACATGCCTGCCACGCTGTCCATCAGAAGCTATGGGGACGATTACTATATGTGGGATGCCAAACAAGAGTACTGGTACGGATACAAGGCCGACCAGCCGAAGATAGAAAATGTGCCGGGTACCAACTTCCCAACCAGTTCTGACGCTGACCGATGGTACAACGCAGCCACATTCCCAACAGCAGCCAGCAATAAGGCAAAGGACTGTCCTAACATCAACGAACTATTTTGGTACTGCAAGAAAGGTGACCCACACTGGGACAACACAACACTTTGGTCAGTGTGGGGACATCTGTACACTGGCGGTATATGGCTCAAGAAAGCGAGTGTGATTGCTCAAGAGAATAGTAAGACCACTGCTTACCTCAAGACTGCTTCTCCTGATGATGGACAGAACCGTGCCAATAAAAAAGTTTTTGAGACTCCGCCATCCCAAGCTGTAACACAGGGAACTCCAAGCAAGCTCAACGACTATTTCTTCCTACCTGCTATGGGACGCTATGCGGGAGGTAAACTCTTTTATTTCAGAACCTGTGGAGACTACTGGACAAGTACGCCTTACCCTTACAATTCTAAGATTAGCTATAATCTTCACTTTGACAATGGCACGCTGACGGTAAGTAACACCAGCAACTGGGAAAACGGATACAAACTGTGGAAGACTGAATAAACTTCCCCAAGATCTATACTAACAACAGGTGTGCAGAACATGGAGTTATTTCCTGTCTGCACACCTGTTTACTTTCTTGTTTAGCGAATGTGGAATAAAGAGTATAAAAGCCTCCAAAAAAACTTCGCGAACAATTTTAATTTTCTTCGCAAACAATTCTATATATGCTTTTAATATTTGTATAATAACCTTCTTGAGGAGTTTAATAAGCAACTGGAAGCTAAAGGAGTAATTATCAAGCATGGTTCCATTGTTGATACCAGTATAACCAATACTCCATTTCGTCCTCTTGGAGGTAAAATTTATGAGGTCATTGAGGACAGAAAAGAGAATGAGAACAATGAAGCTTCTAAGAAAGTGATGGTCAAAGAAGCTAACAAGCCTAATGTAGACACAGAAGCTCGTTGGGTAAAGAAAATGAGAAAAATCCATTTCGGTTACAAGCGTCACACGGTAACAGATGAAAATGGAATAGTATCACCCAAGAGGTCTTGCTGTGTACGATTGAAGTAGTTGAAAGAACCGAAGAGGTTACCATTGAACAATGCCCAATCAAGTCCGACGTTCCAGTTCTTACCCTTCTCCCAGTGCAAGTCAGGGTTTGGATTCTTACCAGGACCCCATACTTGATAAGACTTACCATTATAGACATAGTAACCAAAGCCCGTCATTGTGTCAAGTGACTTATATGATTCGAAGTCCTGATTACCTGTCACACCGAAGTCAGCACGGAGTTTCAAGTCGGTCAACCAGCTCTTTGTTCCTGCCATAAAGGCCTCGTCAGAGATACGCCAACCTGCAGACACAGCTGGGAAGTTACCCCACTTGTAATGCTCACCGAACTTTGTTGAACCCTCATGACGCAAAGAAGCTGTCAACATATAGCGTCCCTTCCAGTCATAGCTTACACGTCCGAAGAATGCAATCAGCTTGTAACCATTCTTATAAGAACCCATACCAAGCTCGTCTTTCTTCTTCATGAACTTACCTGTTCCTAAGTTGTTGTCCTCAAGAGCATCGTTAGGGAAGTCCTTGTTCTCTGCATTAAAACCTGAGTAGAGAGCCTCTTGATAAGAGTAACCAAACATAGCCTTAACGTTGTGATTACCAAAAGAGTTGCTATAGTTGTTAATCCACTCCAAACTATGGAGAGACTCCTTTTTATAATTCTGTGAAGCTTCACCATCACGACCTGCATTAATAGTACGGGTGTTGGTTGATGGGCTAAACCACTGGTTATAGTTATCATACTGATGGTCAGCGAATGTCAACTGTGTCGTCAACACCTGCTTTCCAGGATTGTCAATAATAATGGGAAGAGATTCAACTTAACAGTACCATCCCAGTCTATCAACTTTGTTGTACCAGTATCTTTACGTCTCTTCTCCTGCTCAATAGGGTTCCACTCAGCAGGCTGTCCCTTAAAGTTATAGTACAGCGTAGGATTCTGTGGGTCCCAAATAGGAGTCGTAGGGTTAGCCTCTAAAGCATTACGGAACACATCCCAAGTTGCGTTCTTACGATAGGCAACACGTGGAGCGATATTCAAACCGAAGGTTATCAGGCCGCTGTTGGTTGTATGGTTCAAGCTGATACGAGCACCATACTCCTGACGACCAGAGTACTTATCAATACCCTTTGCATCACGATAGTCTACCGATGCACGGTAATTAGACTTGATATTACCACCACTAAGTGTCAATGTATGAACAGTGCGAACACCAACACGGCTCACTCCCTTCATCCAGTCTGTTGAACCACCAAGGTCATAACCAGTACCAGAAGCCAATCGGTTGGCACGATACTCATCAGGTGAGAGCATATCAAGATCCTTCTTAATGACATCTAAAGCGATAGATCCATTATAAGAGGTGTGGAGGTTTCCGTCGCGTGCACCCTTCTTAGTTGTCACAAGGATAACACCATTAGAGCCACGTGTACCATAGATAGCAGAAGCTGCACCATCCTTAAGGACGTCGTAGCTTTCGATATCATTTGGGTTAATATTAGTAAGGTTACCACCTGGTACACCATCGATGACAATCAATGGACCAAGTCCTGCAGCACGAGATGAGACACCACGCACCTGGATACTTGCTTGATTGTTAGGGTCACCAGCACCAGTATTGGTAATACTAACACCAGCCACCTTACCTTGAATCATCATAGATGGGTCTACACTTGCTACCTGTGTGAAGTTCTTAGAAGATACGTGAGAGACAGCTGAGGTCAACTCCTTCTTATCCATCGTACCGTAACCAACAACAACGATCTCATCAAGGTTAGCAGCGTCTTCCTGCAACTTGATTTTGAAATCGGTCTGATTGTTCACAGGTAACTCCTGAGTCTTATAACCGATATAAGTCACACGGAGTCGTGATTTTGGACTTGCAACAGACAGTGCGAAGTTTCCATCGATATCTGTCACCACACCATTCTTGGTTCCCTGCTCCATAATGGTTGCGCCGATGACGGGGTCACCATGCTGGTCAGTTACCGAACCTTTTACATTGATTTGTTGAGCTGCTACGTTCAAGGTGCAGATGAGTCCCACCAATACGGCAAGAATCTTACGCCATGAACTGCTCTCAGTTTGCAATGGTTTCATGATTGTTGATTTGATTTATGTTTTTAAAATTATTTCCTGTCTTTGTAAACGGGAACCCTTTTTAAAAAGGTGTATGCAAAGATACACGAAATTAGGGCTTTATAATAGATAATAACAAGAAGTGTAATAATTTTACAAATACTCTTTACTGATTATCAACAACTTACGACATATAATATACAAATAAATATAATAACAAATATAAGCTTTGAAAACAAGTATTAACATCTAACAAAATTTTAATCTGTATAGAAAACCTCATATCTCGTTCTTTTAACATCAGTTCACAACAAGCTCTAAACGACTTGGATAACAAGCAGAAAGACTGATTTTCACATTGCTTTACCCCCTCTTTGAGCACCTTAATTATCGATGAAATGGGCAAAAATTGAGGTTTCAACTACTTTAAGCCATACTGACTAAGGATAGAATTTAGGACTAAGAGAATTAAGAAAAAGATTGGTTTAAATCATTTTAAATCGAAGAATATACTCAAAAAGACTTATCTGTGCTATCTTAAAGATTTTTCTGACTCATCCGAAATATGGAGTGATAAACTAAAACGCTTATATAAATAAGGCACACAGAGCTACGGAGAGGACGGAGATAAAGGCAATATCACGGAGGTGCCGATGGCACAAAGAATGACGGAGGTGTAGCGTACAGATTTCTGATAAATCTTTTGGTATGAACGCTTTGTATATAAATTGCTAACAGAATTAGCAAACTATCTCCGTCGCTCCACGCACCGACGGTGCCTCCGTGACTACCAGTGCTTGCTTTGATATCCCTCCGTACTCTCCGTCCCTCTGTGTGACATTTCGTCAGAGACCTAAGCTAAGATGCATTATGATCACTCCAAAATTCTGAAGACCCTTTGTTTTTCTGTAAATCATATGTATTAGAACGTACGAGAAAATCATCTAAGAACATTGAAATATATTGACAAAACAGCGCGAGAAATTCACCCTAAAAGGGCATTATAAGGACTAACAAGAAACCCGATGTAACTAACAAGGAATCAAAGACTTACAAAACCACAATTCAAAAGGTGCTTAATTGGACTTCAAAAGGGCGTTAGTTGGACCTCAAAAGGGCATCTTTTGCAAGTCAATTGGGCGTCTTTTCGAAGCAAAAAGAGCATCTTTTAAAATCGAAGGTGTGAAAAATAATTACAAAAGTAGAGCTAAACCAACAAAAAGCCCCTTCCCAAATGGGAAGGGGTATAACTATTGTGATATTTCAATAAAGAAAATACGAAAGATTTACAGAGGCTTTTTATATATTTACTTCCCCTTCCCTCCTTGCGATTCAAACATAGACCTCTCGATTTCAAAGACTCGTTTTACATCAAAGTAAATATCAGAAGAAGTGTAATTCTCATTCGTTTCGCCCAAAACAAGACGGTCACAACTACCGACCACCATCTGACTATTCACCTTAGGAATTCCAAAGAAGAAGTAAACAAGATTATATTCATCACCCACTGATGTCACGGAGAAAGGGTGTTCCTTACTACCATCACCGGTCATGAAGATTGTATCGAGAATGCGTGATAAACGAACAGAATAGACCTTAAGGCTATCGCTCAACATCCATGATTTATCGGGTTCGGTGGTTGAAAGTTTTCTGAAATGATAAATCTTAGACACAATAGCATTCGTATTAAGCGGATTGCTGGCAAGAACCTTATCCGCAAGCGTAGCAGCAACATCAAACTTACCTTCATTCCTTGCCTTCGACATATCAAGTTCCATGAACATATCTCTACCATTATTAAGGTAAGTTCGTCCATAAACAGCCAAGATTTTGTCCTCAGCAGTCAATGTGGTATCAGCGTCAACATTGATAAGAATATCAACTAACTGCTGAACATGCTGTGGATTAGCATTCACTTCTGCCTTTATTTTATCCCAATTTACAGACATAAATGTCTTATCCGTCTGTGCTGATACTGCTAACGGTAGCAGTAACAACATGAAAGCAAACAACTTTCTCATAGTCTTTTTGAATTTGTTTTTTTATATTTGTTAAGTCTTTGGGTGTTATTGTATTTCTTCTTTATATAGTTGTCTTAGAATCTCGAGTAATCTTAGGGGTCATAGTTTTCTTAGTTTTCCTTATCTTTATAAGGCTGAGAGCGCTCTCATCTCTCAGCCCAGTCGCTTCTATCTAAGTTTCTATACCCTATTGCCTCGGCGATATGCTGTACTTGTACAGCCTCAGACTCTTCCAAGTCGGCTATCGAACGCGCTACTTTTAGGATCCTGTTATAGGCGCGAGCAGACAGTTTCAAACGCTCCATAGCATCACGGAGTAACTTAATAGAGGCTTCATCGGGCTCGGCAAACTCATGAATCATACGCTCAGACATCTGCGCATTACAATGAATATTACGATAACTGCTAAAGCGATCGGTCTGAATAGCACGTGCACGGATAACACGTTCACGAATAGCAGCACTCGGCTCGCCCGGTGTTGCTTGTGATATATCTTTGAAGGGGAGAGGTGCAATCTCACACTGAATGTCGATTCTGTCCATTAATGGACCTGAAATCTTAGCAAGATACTTCTGAATCTGCCCCGGAGTACAAACACAATGATGCGTAGGGTCAGCAAAATAGCCACACGGACAGGGATTCATACTTGCTACAAACATGAAACTACAAGGATAAGTAACTGTATATTTGGCACGTGAAATCGTTATATGACGATCCTCTAAAGGCTGTCGAAGTACCTCTAAAGTGTGTTTATTAAACTCAGGTAACTCATCGCAGAATAACACTCCATTATGTGCAAGGGTTATTTCACCCGGCATTGGATTGGCTCCACCACCCACGAGTGCAACCTCAGAGATAGTATGGTGAGGGCTACGGAAAGGACGTTGCGTAATCAGTCCTGTGTCACGACGTAACTTACCAGCTATCGAGTGAATCTGAGTTGTTTCTAAACTCTCTGAAAGAGACAAAGGAGGGAGGATAGAAGGAAGGCGCTTTGCCATCATACTCTTTCCACTTCCAGGTGGTCCAACCATGATAAGATTATGTCCACCAGCCGCTGCAACCTCTAATGCTCGCTTCACATTCTCTTGTCCACGGACATCAGCAAAGTCGAGATCGAAAGCATATTGATGCTCGTAAAACTCTTTCCGTGTATCTACAAAACAAGGTTCTGGATTCGATGTACCATTGAGAAAGTCAATTACTTGCAAGATATTATCCATTCCATAGACCTCTAACGTGTCTACCACAGCCGCTTCGTGCTCATTAGCTTTCGGCACAATGATACCTTTAAACTTCTCGGCACGTGCCTTGATAGCTATGGGTAGTATGCCTTTAACAGGCTGTAAAGTACCGTCAAGGCTCAATTCTCCCACAAGCATAAACTCTCGCAAACGGTCACAACTCATCTTCTCATTGGCAGATAAGATGGCTATTGCCAATGGGAGATCAAAACTGGAGCCTACCTTTTTGAGGTCGGCTGGAGCAAGGTTGGCGGTGATATCGGCTACAGGAAACTTGTAACCAGTATTAAGAAGTGCTGCAGCTATACGGTCATGGCTTTCCTTTACCGCTCCGTCTGCAAGACCGGTAAGATGGAACAACACGCCCCGTGTGATACTAACTTCGACTGTCACGGTGGTGACTTCCATTCCGTTAACAGCTGCACAGAATGTTTTTACAAGCACACTATTAGTTTTTATTCGGCGCCATAACGCTGACGGATGGTGTTAGCAGTGATGTTTCTTTCAACAACTTTCCCATTGCGAATGACGATATTATCTGGTATAGTATTAAGACCAAAGGTTTTGAGTAGTGGTGTATTCAGTAGTTTTCCATCACAAACATTGGAAAACTCAATCCCATCACGCTCTAAAGTCTGCTTTACCTCCTTAGGATTGGCATCTACACAAATGCCCAAAGCAGCTATCTTTCCTGCTTTCACTGCATCATTTAGCGCACGTTGGACATCAAGGCTCTCGTAACTCCAAGCCGCCCAAGCATTGATAATGACAACATCCTTTCCTTGAAACGACGCATTATTAATAGTCTTTCCATTGACATCTTTAGCTGAAAACTTAGGCAACCTACTACCGATAGGCAGAGAGCCCAACTCGGATAGATGTCGTTGTAGACGACCCAAAGTGGCATTATCGGGCTGTTCTTTTATCAATAAAGGTAAAAGTTTTACAGCCTGCTTATAGTCAGGAGACTCTGTTTGAACAAGATAACGATTGAGTAGATACACACTCACAGCAGACTCTGGATGGTCCTTGATAAATGCGATTGCATACTTCAACTCCTCTGGAGGAGAAACACTGGCTATCTGCTTACGGAACTTAGTCATGAGTTCATTATCCTTCGTACCCTCTACTTCCATCTCTTTCAAGTGGGAAGCATCCGCTTTCACCTCAACCGCTTCACCTGACTCGGCAAAGATAGGCTGTGTGGAATAATTAGGGAAGATAATAATTAATGTAGAAGGTTTACTACAAGGCTTCTCATAAGAAAAGCGTCCCGCCTCAATCTTGATGGTATCCAAACCCGCAATACCACCATCGGGACTATACACATAAAGCTCGCCTTGGTTCATATGCAAGAAGCGTCCTTCCATCTTGAAGTAACCGCTACGGGTACCACAAGAAACTAACAGCAGGGAGAACAAAAGTATGTATGCTATTCGCTTCATGCGCATAGGATTTAAGAAGAAGTGCCGCGAGCGGGACTCGAACCCGCACAGCCATTACTGGCCAAGGGATTTTAAGTCCCTCGTGTCTACCAATTCCACCATTGCGGCAAACCGTTTGCAAAGATAAGGCTAAATCTTCGAACTGGCAAAGGTTTTGCAAGTTTTTTTATTTATTAGTCTTATTACGCCTATTGAACCAACTAATCCAATCAGGCTAATTACCTTAATTTACGCCCAAAACACCATATGGGTCCGTACTGCTTGCACGATAGCGTATCAGTTTCTTACCACTATCACCCGAAACAATGTTTCCGCCAGTGTTAAGGTTATACTTACGATGACAGTTACTACAAGTACCAAAGCCATCACTACTTATCTTCAACTCGTAAGAACGCAAAGGAAGTGTATTCGTATTGAAGCAATTAGGACATTGCAAGTCGTAAGCATAGAAAGGAGAAGGGTTGTCCAAGTTGCCATAACCCACAATAAGTCCATTGTTCAAGCCCACATGTTTCCAACTCTCCAACCTAAGATCAATCCCATCAAACCACACAGGTGCACTTGATTTCAGTCCTTGATTGTTCTCAAAAAAGAAACAATAACGACCACTAACAACGTTAGTTCTTATCGTACAATACACACCCGGCGACAACGGATTCATCGCTGAGGCAAGGATTGGGTCTTGATGTGTCTCGTTGTGAAAGGTAAAGAAGTTACGATGACTACTATACTCATAGTCAACTACATCACCACAAGATGACAATAGTACTACAAGCATTAACAAAACAGACTGAACTACTTTCTTCATACCTTACTTCTTTATCTTTACAACCCATCAAGTCCTCCTCCCTTAGGAAGGAGATAAACGTCTTATTCGAATGGAATCATTGCCAACGCATCGGCAATCTTCTCAATACCTTCCTGTAAAGGCTTTGACACCATACCCTTTGCAAAGAAAGGAATATCAGCATCTATCGTGAGTTTCATCTTTGAAGAAGACTCTGTTACAGGCAGTATCTGAATCCAGAAATTGAATGATAAGGGTGAGTTATCACTCTCAAACTTAATCGTCTTAGGCTCTTCACGCTCAATAATACGCATAGAAATCTGACCAACAGGGTCGACATTCACAGACAAGGAGTCCTGATCAAAGGTGAGATTCTGCAATCTTTCTTTCACCTTATCCATCTCATCATTACCTGTAGAACCTTCTGGGAGACGCTCCTTCAGACGCTGTACATTATTCAAGTCGCTCAGCGTGTTGTATACACTCTGCTGAGAATGAGGAATCTGCTTTACGCTACTTTCAAACTTTGTCATTGATAATCTTTATTGGGGGAGTTTAAGAGAGAAGAACTGGAAGAAAGCCGAACTGCTTGGAACAGAAGACTATAACCACATGTAGGGACGCACGAAGAATGCGCCCTCTACATAAAATTATATTCAATCAATCCCTAAGAAAGAAAGGTCTTTACTTCCAGCGGAATGATTAGAGATTACTTTCTCCAGTTTGCTGGGTCCTTGCGCCAATCATGCAACATAGAAACCTCAGACTCCTTGATATAACCAGTCTCAAGCGCTTTCTCTACAACATGCTCATAATCGGTGAGTGTAACAAGTTTTACATTAGCCTCACGGAATGCCTCCTCAGCAACTGGGAAACCATAGGTATAAGATGCAACCATACCCACAACCTCAAAACCAGCCTCACGAAGTGCGGCAACAGCCTTCAAAGAAGAGCCACCAGTTGAGATAAGGTCTTCTACAACAACAACCTTAGAACCTGCAGGGAGTTCGCCTTCAATCTGATTCTTCATACCATGGTCCTTTGGTTTCGGACGAACGTATGCGTATGGCAATGCCAACTCATCAGCAACGAGCATACCTTGTGCGATAGCACCCGTAGCAACACCAGCCACAGCCGTAGCCTCAGGGAAGTTCTCAAGGATAGCATGAACTAACTCGAGCTTCACAAACGAACGTACATCGTGGAACGATAACGTCTTGCGGTTATCACAATAGAATGGTGACTTCCAACCACTTGCCCATGTAAATGGGTCGTTAGGTTGCAACTTAATAGCTTTAATTCCGAGCAGTTTGCCTGCAAAGACTTTCTTTAAATCTTCCATCTTGATAGTTTATGGTTATATACTAACTGCAAACTTACACATTTTTTCTGAGATTAAAGGATAAAAAGACTATAAAAGAAGATAACAAGAACAGATGATACTCCTATCAAATAAAAGAGTGGTTTTATTTGCTTTGAGTAGTGTAACCCTTCCTAACAATCATCTAACGCAACTTTTCCGACGACAAATTGCATTGGTGTTAAGCCTCCGCACCAATGGTGCGGACCATCAACACAACATGTGCGGAGCATCAACACAACAATAGAAAAGGGAGAAAATTATCCGTATCTGCCACCAAAACAGATACTGTTAACTACTAATTACTTACGAAGATGACTCCTATTTATAGACTAACAATAATAATACAAGGAATAATGAGACAGCTTAATCATTATTCGCAAAGCCAAGTGAGAGGACACTTATCTTGACATTCGTGCCTTTAAGAAGCTCTTTGGCGGCTGCAACGAGTGTGGCACCTGACGTGATTACGTCATCAACAAGTAAGATGTGTTGATTGTTTAAGGGGGAAGCATCGAAGAGGTGAAAGGCTTTCTCTACGTTTTCATTTCGTTCCCAACGTCCTTTTTGTGTCTGACTGCCATGAAAACTGATACGTTCTAAGACCTTATCTAAGATGGGTAAACCTGTTTCTGCACTGATACCACGCACTATCTCCACACTTTGATTATACCCTCTTTCTCGCTCACGCTGGCGAGCAAGTGGCACAGGAACTACGGCTGTGATTCCATCAAAGAAACCATCTTGTGCAAACTCTGCAGCAACAATACGTCCAAGACGCTCACCTATCTCAGGATGACTGCCATACTTAAGTTGGTAAAGCAAACGACTGGTGTCAGAATGGGCTTTATAAAAGAAGAAGGCTGTACCCTTCTCTATGGGAATCCTACCCCAAAAGAGGCGCACAAGTTTATTGTCATAACTCGACTTAGAATAGCCCGTGCGAGGGAGACAATGATTACAACAAGCACACATTACCTCCTCCGTAACGGTCAGACGCCCACCGCAAATCGTACATGAACGAGGAGCAAGGGTGTCTATCAGGCGAGCCAATAAACTAATCGTCTGTGTCATCGTCTACGAAGTCTACATCATCATCCACAGCAACGACCCCTTCATCTATACATCTGCGGATTAAATCCATCGTAAAACCACGTCCCATGGCAAACTTTATCAGCTTCATGGAACGCTCATAATCGCTCTCTGCCTTAATAGTGCGATACTTACTCGCCAACAATGGGCGCAAAACCTCAAGATATTCTTCATCTTCAATAGCATCAAGGATAGGCGAAGAGATAGCACTATCGACCTTCTTCATCCACAACGCCTGCTCAATCTTTCGTCTACCCCACTTGTTATAGCGGATTTTATCATGCACAAAAGACTCAGTATAACGACTGTCATCAACGTAATGCAGCGTTATCAACTTCTCCATAATACGTGCTTGCGCATCTTCTGCCAGTCCCCATTTGCGCATCTTCTCTAACATCTCGCCAGAACAATGTTCGCCTTTCGCACATAAATCGGCAAGTTTCTTCAGGGCTTGTGGCTCTAAGATGGGTCGTTTCTGTATCATGGTCGGATGGCTTTAGTGAAACGGAGCTTACCAAACTGGTCTTCTCGCAGTTCTATCTGCTTATAACCTAACGTGTTTAACATCTCCTTCACGTCATTAATATACAATGGATTGGTCTCAAAATAAAGTACCCCATCAGCCGACAGAGCCTGCACACCATACTCAGCGATTGCCCGATAGAAGCGTAGTGGGTCATCATCAGGAACAAAAAGGGCTGTTTCCGGCTCATATGCAAGTACATTTCCCTCCATCTCTGTTCGTTCTTTGTCGCAGATATAAGGTGGATTACTCACAATAACATCAAACTTCTGCTGCATAGCTGATGCTGAAGGATGAAGTACATCCTCCATCTTTAGTTCAACACGAACCTGCCATTGGTGTACATTCTCACGTGCGACAAGTAGTGCATCACCCGATATATCCCACGCTGTAACCGCCGAGTTGCGTAGGTCGGCAGCCAACGTAACAGCAATACAGCCACTACCTGTTCCAACATCCAATACCTGTAGAGGCATAGGAGGTTGCAAGGCACAATAAGGTCGGTTGTAATCCTCCTCTATCCAACGGCACAGCACCTCAGTCTCTGGGCGTGGAATCAATACACCCGGAGCCACATGAAATGTGCGCCCACAAAAGGTTTCACGTCCTAAAACATATTGTACAGGTTCCGAACGCTCCAAACGAAGGATGATTTTCTCTAATTCCTCCTCCGCTTCTCGTGATAATTCATTAACTTTGCCCATATAAATATCGGTCAGCGTAATGCCAAACTGCACCTCTAACACAAGCCGAACGATAGCTTGTGCCTCACCATCATCATACAAGGGAGTGAGTCTGTGCCATAAATCTTGGTATGTCATAGCTGCAAAGATAGGAATTTTAATGAAATGAAACAAGAAGAAACTGACGAAAAATACATGCGTCGTTGCCTCCAATTAGCTCGTAATGGACAACTGCTTGCCAAGCCTAACCCAATGGTTGGTGCGGTTATTGTGAGCAAGGAGGGTAGGATTATCGGTGAGGGTTACCACGTACGCTGTGGCAAAGGACACGCAGAGGTGAACGCTTTTGCATCTGTAAGTAAAGAGGACGAGGCTTTGCTACGTGAAGCAACGGTGTATGTCAGTCTTGAGCCTTGCTCTCATTATGGGAAAACACCTCCTTGTGCCGACTTGATTATCAGTAAGGGTGTGCGCCGTGTCGTCTGTGGTTGCATCGATCCTTTTGCCGAAGTGCAAGGACGTGGAGTAAAGAAGATTCGCGAAGCTGGGATAGAAGTGACCGTGGGTGTATTGGAGAAAGAGTGTTTAGAACTGAATAAACGGTTTATTACTTATAATACACATAAACGACCTTATGTGATATTGAAGTGGGCAGAAGCGAGTAGCCCCTCCCCCTTACCCCTCCCCCAAAGGGAGGGGAGTAATCACCGAGATTCCCCTAATAACTCAGAAAAAGTCATTGCCAATATAACTATTGAGAATAGAAACAATAGAATATATTGTAACTATAAACCTTCTGTGGCTTACATTGGCAACTTGCCGGGTAAAGATTATCAGCCATTGATTATCTCTACTCCCTTTACAAAGATGTTAGTACATAAGATGAGGGCGGAGAATGATGCGATTCTCGTTGGGAAAACAACGGAAGAATTAGAACAACCACAGCTGACGGTAAGGGAATGGAGCGGTCCAAATCCAGAGAAGTTGGTGCTGACAAGTCAACCGACAAAAGCTGGAGAATACGCAACACCGGCTGAAGTGCTGTCGCATCTCTATGCTGAAAAGCAGCAAAGTCTCATCGTGGAAGGTGGTGCAAAGACTTTACAGAGTTTTTTGGATGCAGGACTATGGGACGAGATACGCATAGAATCGGCTCCTTTCACGGTTAACAAAGGTATCGAAGCGCCAAAACTTCCAGATAACCTACGTGTTATAAAGGTAGAGAAGTATGTTAACACGATTGTAACCTACGAGCGAGCGTAGGATGAAATGACATCCATTCGATACAACAAAACGGCTAAAAACAATTTATCTTCATGAAAAAAAGAAATTCTTTTCATGAAGATAAATATTTATTTTCACGACAAAAAATATTTCTTTTCATGAAAATAATTCGACAATAAGACTGAGTTGGAAGTGCAATAGTCTTTTTAATTGCACTTGTGTGTCATAATATTTAATACCATATCATCGGTAATACACATCGCTTCCTTACCTATACTTGTTAGGTTACGGATAGACTTATCAACATCTTCATCAATGATTCCCTCTGCAGACGTTACGTGCTTTCCCTCCATGGAAAGCGTTGCAGAAAGGATAGCAGTTGACACTCCCGATGAGATCTTCAGTGAACAACTTGGCTTCGCACCATCACAAATCATACCCGTAAGGTTGGCTATCATGTTCTTTACTGAATGACAAACATTGATATAATTGCCTCCCATCAGATAAGTAATACCACAACTGGAACCAATACTTGCTACTACACAACCGCAAAGGGCAGAGAGTGCACCAAGACTCTGCTTGATATAGATAGCGGTTAGATGACTCAAGGTGAGTGCTCGGATAAGTTCTTCACGTGTATTCTCATTCTCCTTCGCAAAGACTGCAACAGGATTGGTTGCACAGATGCCCTGATTTCCAGAACCACTATTACTCATCACTGGTATCAAAGCACCACCCATACGGGCATCACAGGCTGAAGCGGTCTTCGCAATAACGTGCGAGAAGATACTATTACCAAAGATTCCGCGACTCAAAGGACGGTCCATTATCTTACCCAAACAATGTCCATAATTTCCCTTCAAAGCCTCAGCTGCAGCACGAAGATTATAACGTTTTGCCTCAAGAATAAACTCAATCTCATCGACAGGAGTGGTTGTAGCAAACTCCCATACCGTATTGAGGTTCAGACAAAGGGGTGCTTTTTCGACAGCAGCTGTGCTGGGTTGCATCTTATCGAGCAGAACAGTACCGTCCTTCTCTTCAAAGACAATATTCGTATGAGTGCCAATGATAATGGCTGTCGCACGATGTCCCTCAGCCTCACAAGTAATTTCTATATATAGTTTCTCGGTGATACCGTCCTTCAGTTTGACATCAATTCGATTCTCACTGATAAATGTCTTGCCAACTTCCAATGTATCAGGTGTGAGGTCCTTGATAACCTCCAACTGATATTCTGACTTACCCACCAAAGCACCGATGGCAATGGCAATAGGCAGACCGATCATTCCCGTTCCAGGAATACCGACTCCCATCGCATTCTTCAGAATATTAGCAGAGAGCAACACGCTAATATGTTCTGGTCTCTGACCTAACAACTCTGTAGCACGTGCAGTACACAATGCCACAGCCATTGGCTCTGTACAACCCACAGCAGGTACTACCTGCTGGTGTATCAACTCGATAATCTGTTCTCTAATGTTCTTCTCAAGCATAATGATGTGATTTAGGTTTAGCTTGATATTATTATGATATTAAATAATTCTCCTTCGTTTCTACCCTCTCAAACATCAATCTATTTGAGAGAGCTTGTTGTCTAACTCTTGTCGCATAGCCTCCATCTTTTGACGTCGGTCGATAGAGAATGTAGAGTCATTCGCCTCCACATAATCAAATAAAGCGTATGCTTTTTCCAACAGTATTTGGCGCAAAGGTTGCCCCTTATAGCTTCCTTCGGCATAAAGTAACTCTGCAACCATATTGATTTTGTCTATCCGTTCTTCCTCTTTCCACTGCTCCTTGGCATATGTCAACAGCTCATCAACGGAGAGATTACGTAAATCATCATACTCTCCAACATACTGTCTGTAAAGGTCTTTCAAGTCCTTATCTCGCTTCAACTCATCATCTTTCTTTGTTAGAAAGCGCGAAATTGCAGCATTGAATTCCTCTATCAAGCGAATAAAATAATCTCGTTGTAACATAGTAGATTTCCTTTTATGACACAAAAGTAAATAAAAAATTGATATAAATCCACTTTTCAGTGTGTAATTAAACAAAAAATATTTTAGAATTGAGCTTATAAAGAATTAGCCCAATTAGCCTAATAAGGCCAATTGGGCTAATAGAATAGATACTTTCAGGACTGTGAAAGACTTTTCCACAGCTTCTTGTAAAATTCATGTTTGGTCATTGTTTGGACATTACCAAGGATAATCAACTTCATTCTGGCACGTGTTATGGCAACGTTCATACGACGTAAATCACGTAAAAAACCTATCTGACCATCATCATTGGAACGCACAAGAGAAATGAGTATCACGTCGCGTTCTTGTCCTTGGAAGCCATCAACGGTGTTCACACTGATAAGACTTCGATAGGGCTTGAAGAATGCTCGCTTCTTTATCAGGCTACGAAGATACTGCACTTGAGCACGATAAGGAGAGATAACGCCCACATCTATCCGCTCATCTAACACACGCTGCTTCCCTATCTTAGTAAAGTAATCGACTAAAGTCTTGAGTGTTAGCTCTGCTTCTCCTTTATTTATACGCCCAAAAGAAGAACCAACAAACTGCTCATGAAAGGCGTTTTCCTTGTCATTATCCAACTGGGAAGGAGCAGAATTAGCCTCACTTTCCGTCAAATCATACGATGCTACGACAGCCTCATCGGACGTATCAATCCATACCATTGGATTGTCATAATCGAGGATGCCACGATATTTAATCTGCGGAGCGGTCTCCACCTGTCCACCATAGAACCAATCGGATGAGAAGCGCATAATCTCTTCGTTCATTCGATACTGCACCTTCAACAGCGTTACAACCTCTGGTTTATTCTCTACGATACGTTCCATCAGGGTCTTTCCTAAGCCTCCACGCAGGGCAGCAATGCTTTTCACAGTCGGTGGAAGTTGACAATGATCACCCGCAAAGATGACTCTTGACGCTCTACGAATGGCTATCCAGCAGGCTGCTTCAAGGGCTTGTGCAGCCTCATCGATGAATAAAGTCGTAAAATTCTGACCTTCCATTATCCTACTGTTTGCACCAACGAGGGTGGAAGCAACGACACGTGCCTCGCCGAATAACGCTGCATTGATACGTATCTCAAGCTCTGTGGCACGGCTTTTCAGCCTATCCATCTTCTGATGATAGCTTTCAGAACCTTTCTTTCTGTTGTTTCTCAGTTCACGAATAGCCTTCCGAATCGACCACAACTGAGGGTAATCAGGATGCGCTTCAAACTTTCGTTCGTATGTAAACCCCAGCATCTTATCATTCACTCGGGTAGGATTACCAATGCGAAGAACATTGATACCACGGTCAACAAGCTTCTCACAAATCCAGTCAACAGCCATATTACTCTGCGCACAGACCATTACCTGACTCTCTCGCATCAGTGTTTCGTTGATTGCTTCGACCAATGTTGTTGTCTTACCTGTTCCCGGTGGACCATGAACTACCGCCACATCCTTTGCCCATAACACCTCGTTGACAGCCTTTTCTTGCGTTGGATTCAGCCAAGGTAATCGAATAGGAGCAAAGGAGAACCTCTCTGCCTTTTGTCGTGAATAGAACAAGTCGCGAAGATAAGCCAGCCTATTTCCCTTTGCTTTCATGGTACGGTCTAACGCATCGAACATCATTTGATAACTCATTTCATCAAAACCTAACTGGCAACCAACCTGTTCTGAAGCTGATTGTAGGTCTAACAAGGGTGCGGAATCGGGGACAGCAACAACCATTCTGTCGCCTTCTACATACGATACCGTACCTGTAAAGCCATAGTATTTCAGCTGAACAGCCTTATTAGGAGAGCCTTCCTCTTTCGCAATAAACTTAAAGAAAAGGAGCGGACGACCACATTCAAAGTTATGTTCAATATCCCCATCCTGTGTACGAAATACCTCAATGCACAGTTGGTTGAGTCCATTATAAAACCGTTTACCCACTCTTAATGGGAACCAAGCGTCACCTCGCTTCACTTTCCGCTGCATACCAGCAGTCTCAGTCTGCTTTCTAAAGGCTTCTTTCTCGGCATAATACTCCATTTGAAGCAGCAAACGCTGACGTTGTAAGAGTTGTATTGGACTTTCCTGAAGCATATCTTTTTATAGTTGACAAGTTAACGAGTAGACGAGTTAACAAGTTGCTTGTAAATAATTAAAACGATATTATATATAAATAAAAGCACAGTTTACGCACTAAGTATAAAAGAAAGTAGGTCACTAAAAAAAGAACATTGTACGACTATTCTGCTTCTTCTGTGCCAAAGCATTTTCCATTTGCTTTGTAGCAGCCTTAAAGAAGAACGCAATTAGATGTTCATTCGTCCCTTCCATTCGTATGGTTCGCAAAGCAGCGATATACTCCTGACGATCTTCTTTCTGTATAATCAATTCTGGATAATCATGACGTAGCAAGATGAAGTTGGATAACAACCTGCCTGTTCTCCCATTCCCATCACGGAAAGGATGTAGGTATTCAAAGAAACCATGGAACCGAGCAGAAAGAATCATAGGGTGAAGTTCTCCACGTTTCATCATATCAGCTGTTGAAGACATCAGTCGTGGTACCTGTGCCACCAATCCCTCATGTTCGCCAAAAACCGTATCACCAGCCGCCATATCCACCGTTGTAAACTCCCCAGGTACGGCATCTGCCTGCTTATAAGTGAGCGTACGAAGTGTTACCAACCTATTGATAGTCTTCAATAGTTCGACATCAAAAGGGTGATCTAAATGATTATGCATCCATTCATATGCTGCAAAGTGGTCTGCCATCTCCTGACATTCCAGCAAAGACTTGCCAACTGGATGATAGCCTAACTGCTCTTCAAACAGACAACGTGTATCATCCACCGAGAAAGAAGACCCCTCTATACCACAGCTATGGCAGGAAAAAAGGATTTCAGAATACTCTCTAAACGCCTTCTTCCCCATTGGCAGCACTATCTTTTCTTGATACTCTGCTACCAATTCATCATATCTTTTTATCTCTGTTTCAAACACTTTACAAATATAATACTTTTTATCTAATATCCATTCTACAACGAATAAAAAACAGAAAGGGCTTAACAACTGAAGTCATCAACAATCTCAGCAGCTTTTCCTATTTGTAAACCTGGGGGCGCACAAGAAGATAAGAACAAGACAACTCTGAGGTTTTCATAATGCAATGGCAAAGAAAGAACAAGGTCTAACTTTCCATCTCCATCCAAATCGCCAGCAAACAGAAGACGGAAATAAGCCCCATCCACCTCCGCTTCTCTGCAGATTCGCTCTCCATTCAGTAACAGGGTATAGTTCTTATAGACATCCTCACCTTGTGCCTTTGCCTCTAACTTATAATGTTTTCCTGCAAAAGTAAAGCTACTTGTAGTGCCCGGCGCAAGAAAAGTAGTATCAGAAATCTCTACATCAGCAGTCTTTACCTTCCCCAGATTGATAGGCAACTGATTGACGAATAAGATTGTATTTCGTTTCCCCGACAAGTGAGGTGTCATTCCTCCCACACATGCATCTTCCTTTTTCTGAATACTATAACACGCCTTTCCTACATAATAATCTTTCCCATCCTTATATAGTTCAACCCAATTCTTATTTATCAATGTATCGGGGTTACAAAAACGATAAGCAAAAGGAACCAGAATCTTATATGTTAGTGGTGTCTTCTTCGCAACCTTAACACTATCAACCTTCTTTACAGGCACACTATCTTCCTGTTGTACAGACGACTCCTGCGCCTGACTAACGGGCTTCTTATCGGTACAAGAAAGAAGTATCATACAAAGACTCAACAAAAAGACAAGAAACTTAACTTTCTTCATAATCACATGTTTAACACCTTTCAGCAAACATTATTATCATATATCACACGCTGCAAAAATAACACTTTTCCCTCTATATTCCAACCTCGAACGCTATAAAAGACACAATAGTATTAACTATATATGGGTATTTTGCACCATAACCCCACTTATTTACCTTTTTTATCCTAACTTCTTACGCCACTTCCACGAATATTTACTATTTTTGTCATCAATAATTAACAATAAGAACTAAGACTCTTAAGCTTATGAAAACAAACAAAGTGCAAATTGAGCACAAACTCCCTTCAGAGTGTACAACCATCATCATTGGTCAAGAACAGACAGCTGATGGTTCTATGATAGTAGCGCGTTCAGAGGACTGGGACGCTATGGAAGCTAAGAACTACGAGATATTTGAGGGTACAGACAATGGTCCACGTGAGTTCGTTGCAAAGGATAGCCCTTTCCGTTGCGAACTCCCAGAGAAGGCTTTGGGCTATTCTGCCCTTTCTCCGTATAATCTTCACGGTCATTGGGGCAGTGCTGGTTTCAACACAGCAGGTGTGGGAATGAGTGCTACGGAGAGTATCTTCAGTAGTGACGAGGTGTTGAAACATGACCCATTGGTCGAGAATGGTGTGGCAGAGAACTCTGTCTTCAACATTACCCTACCTTACGTCCGTACCGCCCGCGAAGGTGTTGAGCGATTGGGTATGCTCATCGAGAAATATGGTATTGCTGAAGGTTTCGGCATTGGCTTTGTAGATAGCAAGGAAATATGGTACTTGGAGACAGCTTGCGGCCATCGTTGGTTGGCTTGCCGTATGCCAAAAGATCAGTATTTCGTAACTGGTAACCAGAGCCGTTTCCGTACATACGACCCTAATGATAAAGAGAATTACCTCACATCAGCCGACTTAATTGAGTTTGCTGAGAAGCATGGACTTTACAATCCAGCACAGGGTGCCTTTGATTTCCATGAGGCTTACGCACGTGATATCAAACTCGACACCACCTATAACTACCCACGTGTATGGGGATTGCAGCAGTTCTTCTCTCCAGAAATCAAGAATGACGTAACAAAGAACACCTTCCCTGTCTTAACTAAGGCTGCTCATAAGGTCACACTGACCGAACTTCGCACCGCATTCCGCTTCCACTACGATAATACGGAGCACGACCCATATCTCAATAGTAATCCAAAGGAACCTTACCGTCCTGTTTCTATCTTCCGTACCACACAGACCCACCTCCTGCAGGTACGTCCAGAACTGCCACAGGCTATCGGTTGTGTGAATTATGTTGCTATGGGTATGGCAGACCTCGGTGTGTTCCTCCCACTCTATCAGGGTATCACTTCCTATCCAGAGGCTTACACAAAGGGGAATGGTGAGTCAAGTGCTGACTCAGCTTATTGGAAGTTCCGCAAGATAATGGTATTGGGTATGACCAACTATAACAAGTATGCTCCTACCATCAAAGAGGCGTATGCAAAGTTTGAAGCTGAAACCGACCAGCGTCAACGTGAGATGGAAGAAGAATATCTACGCATCTACAAGACGCAACCTCTCCATGCACAAGACTTGTTACAGGCGTTCTCTGATAAGATTCTTAACAGTGCACTCGACCTTGCCGATCGTCTACAAGAGAAGCTCTTTACACTGATGACACAAGACATTCAGCAGGAGTATCTCTTCCACGGAGCATAAAAGCAAGGAGAATCCTACTTTTATAACAATAAGACTGGCTGTATCAACTGGCAAACAATGCCACTTGATACAGCCTTTTTCTTAGGGAAAAGATACTAAAAACGTTTTCATTTTAATAGCTCGAAAAAATGTAAAAGAGGGTTTGAAAAAACATTACAAAAACACCAACAAGCCCTCTATAAATAACAACAAAAACACCTATAAAAAGCAGATTTGTAACCAACAGGAAATCAATCAGTTATAAAGTAGTACAAAAAAGGTGCTTAATTGGACTTCAAAAGGGCGTTAGTAAGCGTCTTAAAGGGCACCTTTAGCAATTCAATTAGGCGTCTTTTAGAAGCCAAAAGAGCATGTATAGGTTTTGAGTCGCACGAAAATAGTTTACAAATCCCAGTAATATGAGAATGAATTGTTTGTAGAAGACGAATAGACATCATATCAATTAGCATTTAATCTTATATTCTATTCGCTTTTGTAAGACCATCTATTTGGGAGTAATCACACCATGTTAGAGTATGAGCCCTTATTCTATTTCCAATCTATACATTTAACAGAAGAACTCTTTTTTAGCAGCAAATCACATGCTGTAACAACAGTAAAAAGGTAAAAAAACTGTCGTTTCAACATATATATAACTTTTTTTTTCTATCTTTGCAAACAAGAGTTATTACCTATTCGCTTGTTAGAAGCAAAGCAAAACCTAAAAACTCGCTCTGATAGTTCAATGGATAGAACGTAGGTTTCCTAAACCTTTGATCCGGGTTCGATTCCCGGTCGGAGTACTAAATATCACTTCTTATCCTCTCCCTTGTAAGAGAGAAGAGTCTGATTATCATTTTTATATAGATTTACTACTAACAACCTAAAGGAAATATATACCCCATAGTATTTTTCAATCCGCTCTCAAGCAACAGAGAGACTAAAGAAGAGACTTTATGATTGGTGCTATTATAGGAGATATTGTTGGCTCACGCTTCGAATTCGGAGCAGCTCCACAGAAAGGATTTGAGCTTTTTACATCTGATTGTTCTTACACAGATGATACGATTTGCACCATCGCTATTGCCGATGCGGTGCTGAATGAACGTGACTATCAGGAGAGTCTGCTCGATTGGTGTCAGCGTTATCCAGACCCGATGGGCGGATATGGTAGGCGATTCTATCAATGGATTAACTCCGACAATCCCCAGCCCACGGATTCATTTGGTAATGGTTCTGCCATGCGTGTCAGCCCTATTGGGTGGCTATTCGACGAGTGGGAGGATGTAATTGAGGAAGCTAAGAAGAGTGCTATCGTAAGTCATAACCACCCCGAAGGCATTAAGGGCGCACAATGTATTGCTGAAGCTATCTGTTGGCTACGCTTGATGCGCTTTTCTAAGTCGGATGTCGAGCGCAAAGTTGAGAAGTTCTTTGGCTACGAGTTACCACCTATGCGGTATATTAAGAAGATTGGTTCTGAAGGACACTTTGATGGAACCTGTCAGGAAACCGTACCGATGGCACTGCGCTGTTTCATGGATGCCAATAGTTTCGAGGAGACCATCCGCCTCGCTGTACTATGTGATGGCGATACAGACACGAAGGCGTGCATCGCTGGTTCGGTTGCCGAAGCCTATTTTCCTGTGCCAGAATGGATAATCGAAAAGGCAATCAGCTACTTGCCAGATGATATGCTCATTATTCTCGAACAGTTTTATGAGCGTATACAAGATAGCTGTGGGACTAAAAAAGGATAGCTTTAAGCCTTTTAGAATTATGCATTATCAAATCTAACAACGCTGTTTTGAAGACTGTAAAACAGCATTGTTGCAAGTTATTTTCATGAAAATAATTCATCGTTGATGCTCTTTCATGAACGTCCCTAACTGCTTTCGATACAGAATACCAGTATCCTCGCCTATTTTAAGGATAGCTTTTATCGCCTTTGCATTGAAGTCGGTGACACCATAAGAACCTAAATCGGGATTAATATAGAGGTCGGCTTTCGTGCGATTGACATTATATTTCTTTATATCAGGACGTTCTGCCAACCAATCTAAGATACCTCCCAGTCCCTTCAGAAAGCCAAAGGGCGAACGATAGTCATCACGTTTGCGCTGTTGAAGGTCGACGGCAATAACGATATCTGCCCCCATCTTTCGTACAACATCCACTGGAAGATTATTACCCATACCACCATCCACCAGCATCAGCGTGTCTATCTGCACTGGTTTGAACGCACCAGGAATAGCCATACTGGCACGCATATTACGCGCTAAAGAACCAGTATCAAGGACTATTTCTTGTTGACGACGGATGTCAAAGGCTACACACGAGAAGGGAATAGCCTGCTTGACGGTACCACGTTGTACGGGAGAACGACTGATGAGTGAGTCAAGGAAATTATAGATATGGTCACCATGCAACATCCAAAACCCTGTATTTTTATCAGCATCAGCCTTTTTACGAACAGGAAAGCCGAAGAGAAAGATTACACCATCTTCCTCTTTATAGACCTTTCCAACAAGTGTTGTGTCTCTATCTGCCAAAAGTGCCAACCAATTCTGCGAGCGGAAGAGTTTTTCGAGGTCATCTGCACGATAGCCCTGCGCGTATAATCCGCCAATAATCGCACCTATACTTGTTCCAGCAATATAGTCAACAGGAATCTTTTCTCGCTCCAACTCTTTTAGTATTCCTATGGCTGCAGCACCTTTCGCACCACCGCCACCAAGCACAAGTCCCACCTTTGGGCGGGTCTTCCCACCTTCGTTCTGTTGCTGTGCCTTCACAGATAAACCACAGCATATCAGCATCAGAAATACAAGTAAGTATTTTTTCATAGCGACAAAAGTAATGTTTTTCTAAGAGAAAAGCGTGTTTTTTCCTTTTATTGTTGCTTTTCATTTCTCCAACAATCTTCATATTTCCTCAAAAGCAAGTAACTTGTCCACTCGTCAACTTGTCTACTCGTCAACTCCAAAACTAACAACTTGTTCACTCGTAAACTTGTTTACTCGTCAACTATTCCCTACCTTTGCACCATGAAGTTCCATCCTATCCTATCAGAACAGCCCCCATCCACTCGGTTTAATAATCCTTTCGATTACGAACCAGACGCTCTTTGCCGTGCAGCAGTCAAGCAGTTGCAGGCAGATCTCCCTATTGAACCAATCGAAGGAAAGATGTATGGCGTTCTGATTGTTGAGCGAAACGGAGAGATTGGTTATCTGCAAGCCTACTCTGGACAAATAGCTGATGAGGGAGAAGACTTTGTTCCAGCTGTTTTCAACTATCTTCAGCCCGATGGTTACTTCAAGACTCATGAGGCAGAGATTACCCAATTGAATCAAAAGATAGCCCAACTAAAAGCCTCAACAGCCTATCGACAGGCACTGGATAACCTAAAAAAGATTCAGCAAGAGGCTGAAAAGGCTATCGAAGAAGCACGGAAAGTGATGCAAGGTGCCAAGTTCTTACGTGACAAACGACGTAAGGAGACTTTTATTTCAGAAGCAGAACGCAACGAGATGACACGCCAGAGCCAGTTTCTTAAAGCTGAATTGCAACGTAAGAAAAAGGCTTATGCTGAACAGATTACCGCTGCACAGACTATTATAGACTCCTATCAAGAACAGATAACAGCTTGGAAGCGAGAGCGGAAAATGAAGTCTGACCGGCTACAACGTTGGCTTTTCTCTCAGTTCTCACTACTCAATGCATGCGAAGAACGTAAGAACTTACTCGATATCTTCCGTGATTATTATCTGCAGAACAGTCCTGCACGTACGAAGGCTGCCCATATAACAAGTGTAAATACTGCTGAACGTGCTGCCAAGGAGAGTCTCGCAGCTTCACTACTTCCGCCTTCTGGCGCAGGTGAATGCTGTGAACCAAAGCTCTTACAATATGCCTTTCTTCATGGTTATAAGCCTATTAGCATGGCAATGTTTTGGTGGGGACCATCGCCAAAGACCGAGATAAGACAGCATGGAAACTACTATCCTGCTTGCAATGGAAAGTGTAAACCTATCTTGGAGTGGATGTTGGAAGGGATAGACGTTGACGATAAGGAGTGCGATAGGACAAATAATGAAACAGAAACTGTGCCTTCTGAAGGGCTAAAAATACTCTATGAAGACGATTATCTTGCAGTAGTTGTCAAACCGTCGGACATGCTTTCTGTTCCAGGAAAAGGTTGTCAACCATCCGTTTACAGTATTCTAAGCGAACGATGGAAGGGTAAGAGCGATGCCTTCATGGTACATCGATTAGACATGGCAACAAGTGGTTTGCTTGTTGTGGCACGTACTTCTGAGGTTCATAAGGCTTTGCAAGCACAGTTTATTGAGCGAACTGTCAAGAAGAAGTATGTTGCTTTACTTCCTCTCTCTATCCTTGAAAAACAGTTACCAGCAGAGGGACGGATAGAACTTCCACTTTCTCTCGATCCAGACGACCGTCCTCGACAGCGTGTTGATAGGACTAATGGGAAGCCAGCTATCACAGAGTATCGTCTTATCGGTAAGACAACATACGGAAAAGAAACATTGAAAGCAGTGAAGATTGAACTCTATCCGCTGACAGGTCGTACCCACCAGCTGCGCGTTCATTGTGCTCATCCAGACGGATTGGGTACTCCTATCATTGGCGATAACCTCTACGGACAACGAGCTGAACGCCTTTGGTTACACGCAGCTCACCTTGAGTTCACCCATCCCATAACCCAAGAGCGGATGAGTTTTGATACTCCTTTATAGGTATCGAAGCTATCTACTCTTCGTTTTCCGGTTCTTCCGTATTGCTTTTGCAGAAAAATCGAAGTTACTCATTAAATAAAGACATAGCTAATACAGTCAGCTATCTGTCCTTTTATCATCCTCTGACATTAAAAATCATTTCTTTTTAGACTTCGAAAATCTGCAGACAAGGGTTTGAAAAATTATTACATAATTTCAAATAAGACATCAATAAATAACGGCAAAACCACATATAAAAAGCGAGTCTGTAATCAACAGCAAATCAATTAGTTATAAAATAGCAAAGTAAAAGGTGCTTAATTGGACTTCAAAAGGGCGTTAGTAAGGGGCTTAAAGAGCATCTTTTGCAAGTCAATTGGGCATCTTTTAGGAGCCAAAAGAGCATGTATTCAAAATTATTATGTGAAAAATTATGACAGAATAATAAGTTATTAGCCTAATTAGCCCAATTGGACCAAATAGCCTAATTAGGCTAATAGGAATAAATTGTTTGTAGAAGGCAGATAAACATCGCACCTAATTACATTTATCATGTAGTTTATCCGCCGTTCTAAAACCATCTAATTGGGGGGTAATTATACCGGTGTTGGGTGATGGTTGTTGGGTGTTGAGCCTTTATAAAACAATCTTATTGGAGGTAATCATACCATATATGTAGATTAATCTCATATTATTAACAATTTGGGTTTAATGGAAGCCCTCGTTTTCCTCTATTCTTTCAACCCTTGGAATACTATTTCCTACCTTTTTAGCATGTGACTTTAATGTGAGTGGTACGTTCTCTATCAAGACATTACTCGTATTCAGACCTAAAGAACGTGTCATACTCAATTTCAAATGGTCAA
Organism: Prevotella melaninogenica; assembly: GCF_013267595.1. Lineage (NCBI taxonomy): Bacteria > Pseudomonadati > Bacteroidota > Bacteroidia > Bacteroidales > Prevotellaceae > Prevotella > Prevotella melaninogenica. The sequence goes on from NZ_CP054011.1 coordinate 1,429,069, forward strand.
TCCATTCATAGGCATCCATGATAAGTCGCTCCTTAAAAGAGAAAGAAGCGAAGGTTGAATAAATCCTATTAATAAGCACAAATACGAAGTTTCCCATCACATTATGCTTAGCTAATGACGGATAAGATGACGCAAGAGAGAACTCATTCTTAGCCACCATATCCTCGATTATCTGCCTAAAATAACGATTGACAAGTGGGTGGATGCGGAATCCTAACCGTAGATTGATACGATAAAGAGTATCGGGAACGAGCGTGGTAACGTCATATTCCAGCGTTGAAGGACTGTCTTGATAGTCTATATGCAGCAAGAAATAATGATCAGCACGCATTGGATGCTTGTTAATAATTGAATAGAGAATCTTCTGTTCGATGTCGTATTTACCCCCAAGTTTGGTGAGATAGACAATATTTGTCGCATACTTAGGGATTGACTCATCGTTCTTAATATCGGAAATAATACTGAACGATTCACGAACATCACGTATCTGTATCTGCGAATTACGAATGGTTGTGGCATTATACCACACATACATGATTGCTATCATCACACTGGCAAGAAGCATGGTTACCCAACCTCCATTCATAAACTTTGCCATGTTTGCGACGAAGAAGATACTCTCCAAACCGACAAAGACGATAAGGAACAGAAGTGTTAGCCAACGATTTACTCGACGAATAGTAAGATAAGCACTCAAGAGGAAGGTAGTCATGAGCATGGTTATCGTGATTGACAAGCCGTAAGCAGCCTCCATTCGTTCCGAACTCTGGAAGAAAAGTATCACAATCACACATAAGATAAAGAGCGACATATTGACAAATGGGATATAAAGTTGTCCCTTAACATCGGTCGGATACTTAATCTTCTGACGTGGCCAAAACTTTAAGTTCATTGCTTCACTGAAGATAGTAAACGAGCCACTAATCAATGCTTGACTTGCAATAATTGCTGCTATCGTTGCCATAACGATACCGAAAAAGAGCATGCCGTGGGGCATAATGGCATAAAAAGGATTCAACCCAGAGGTAAGATTATCAACATGTGCAATTATCCAAGCCCCTTGACCAAGATAATTAAGGATAAGCATAATCTTAACAAATGCCCAACTCGTTCGGATGTTGTTAATTCCACAATGTCCTAAGTCGGAATATAAGGCCTCAGCACCTGTCGTACAGAGGAACACTGCACCCAAGATTAAGAACCACTCTGGGTTACTCGTCAGCAAGCGGATGGAATGTAAGGGATTGAAAGCTTGCAGAATAGGAATATAATCACCAATATGCATAGCTCCTAACACACCCAACATTGAAAACCATAAGAGCATTAAAGGACCAAACAACTTGCCAATCATATTCGTTCCAAATTGCTGAATGAAGAACAAAACAGTAACAATACAAAGGGCAATAGGCACAACTGGGGTCTCTGGTTCATAGACCTTCAATCCTTCTATAGCAGAGAGAACCGTAATAGAAGGCGTTATAACACCATCAGCTATCAGCGTACTGGCACCAATTATCGCTAAGAAATAAAACCATTTACGACTATGTCGACGTATTAAAGCATACAAAGCGAGTATTCCACCCTCTCCTTTATTATCCGCACGAAGGGCAATTAAGACATACTTAACAGTCGTTTGAAGGGTTAATGTCCATATAATACACGACACTGCACCGATGATATATTCAGCATTAACAGGGTTTCCAGCCCTAACAATAGCCTTCATCACATACAAAGGAGATGTACCTATATCTCCGAAAACAATACCTAAGGTTACAATAACGCCCATTAAACTTAGTTTATGGCGTACAGAATTACTACAATTGTTATCCCGTGTCATTCTTATTATATCTTAAAACGGATGCAAAGGTAAACAAAATCATGATAACTGCATAACCCTCTTAAGGCTTTTATCTATATTTCTTTTGTCGTTTCTCTTATTTACTGTAACTTTGCAGTAGATAATAAATAATCAAACAGATATGGAAGAAAAGAAATTTAAGCGCACCACTGTTACCGCAGCATTGCCTTATGCGAATGGAGGTGTACATATAGGACACCTTGCTGGTGTATATGTTCCTGCCGATATCTACGTTCGTTATCTCCGATTGAAGAAGCGTGAAGTTGCTTTCATTGGTGGTAGTGACGAGCATGGTGTGCCTATCACCATCCGTGCTAAGAAGGAAGGTATCACCCCACAGGACGTATGTGACCGTTATCATAAGTTGATAAAGGACTCTTTTGAAGAGTTTGGTATCTCCTTCGACATCTATAGTCGCACAACAAGTGAGACTCACCACAAGTTTGCTTCAGACTTCTTCCGTAAGCTATATGATGATGGTAAGCTCGTCGAGAAGGAGAGTGAGCAGTACTATGATGAAGAAGCTCACCAGTTCCTTGCCGACCGTTATATCATGGGTGAGTGTCCTCACTGTGGCAATCCAAATGCTTATGGCGACCAATGCGAGAAGTGTGGTAGTGACCTTAGCCCTATGGAACTGAAGAATCCTCACTCAACCATCTCTGGTTCACAGCCTATCATCAAGCGTACTAAGAACTGGTACCTGCCTTTGAATGACTATCAAGAGTGGCTGAAGCAGTGGATTTTGGAGGATCATAAGGAGTGGAGACCAAACGTTTATGGTCAGTGTAAGAGCTGGTTAGACATGGATCTCCAGCCACGTGCTATGACCCGCGACCTTGATTGGGGTATTCCTGTACCAGTAGAGGGAGCTGAGGGCAAGGTGCTTTACGTATGGTTTGATGCGCCTATCGGCTATATTTCAAACACAAAGGAGCTTTGCGAAAAGGATCCAGAGCACTTCGGCAACTGGCAGAAGTGGTGGCAAGACCCAGAGACACGTATTGTTCACTTCATTGGAAAGGACAACATCGTGTTCCACTGTCTTATCTTCCCAACTATGTTGAAGGCGCATGGCGACTATATTTTGCCTGATAACGTACCATCAAACGAGTTCCTTAACCTTGAAGATGATAAGATTTCTACAAGTAAGAACTGGGCAGTATGGCTCCACGAGTACCTCCGCGACTTTGAAGGAAAGCAGGATGTACTACGCTATGTACTGACTGCTAACGCACCAGAAACCAAAGATAACAACTTCACTTGGAAAGACTTCCAAGAGCGTAACAACTCTGAACTCGTTGCTGTATATGGTAACTTCGTTAACCGTGCACTGCAATTGACCAAGAAGTATTGGAATGGTGTGGTTCCTGCTTGTGGTGAATTGGAAGAGGTTGACCGCCAGACTATCCAAGAGTTCAAGGATGTTAAGGCAAAGGTAGAGGCTTATCTCGATATCTTTAAGTTCCGTGAGGCACAGAAAGAGGCTATGAACCTCGCCCGCATCGGTAACAAATACATAGCAGAGACAGAGCCTTGGAAGCTTTGGAAGACCGACCCTAAGCGCGTGGAGACCATTCTCTACTTCTCGCTTCAGCTCGTTGCCAACCTCAGTATTGCCTTCGAACCATTCTTGCCATTCAGCAGTAAGAAACTTCGTGAGATGATTAACATGACGGAGTATGACTGGAGTGAACTTGGTTCTACCGACCTTCTCCCAGCTGGTAAGCAGTTGGCAGAGCCTGAGTTGCTCTTCGAGAAGATTGAGGATGAGGCTATCGAGGCTCAGTTGCGTAAGTTGGAAGAGACTAAGAAGGCTAACGAAGCCGCTTCCTACAAGGCTGAACCAATCAAGAAGGATATTCCTTTCGAAGACTTCGAGAAACTCGACATCCGTGTTGGACATATCATCAAGTGCGAGAAGGTGAAGAAGAGTAAGAAGCTCTTGCAGTTCACTATCGACGATGGTTCGGGTGTTGAGCGCACCATTCTCAGTGGTATTGCAGCCTACTACGAGCCAGAGCAGCTCACTGGTAAGGACGTTCTCTTCGTTGCTAACTTTGCTCCTCGCAAGATGATGGGCATCGAGAGTCAGGGAATGATACTCTCTGCCGTTAATTTCGATGGCTCACTCTCTGTAACAACAACTATGGGTGAGGTGAAACCAGGTAGTCAAGTGGGATAAGATAAGCCTAATCGGCTTTTTTCAAATAACCTTAAAAGGCAATTATAATGTGTGAATCTCCACACTTTATAATTGCCTTTTTTATTAAGTTTCAATACCTTAGAATAATACGCTAAGTTCGTTGACTCTTTTTGTTTACATCATGGTTTGAAGAAAAGAAATCTCTCACTTTCAAACTAAACTCTGCTCTCCTTCTCACCTTTACATCTCATAGACAGTAATTGAAAGTCCAAAGACACATACATATTACATATTAGAAATACTCCTTTACGGCAAACTCAAACTGTTCCATGAATATTTGCTTAAAGGCATAAAGGCTATTTTGCTCATAAAAGATAAGCATAGCTTTCTTGTAGTCTATTGAGTCTACAGAACGAAAACTAAGTGGACAATAGTCATTAGCAATAAGTATTGCATTACTCGTAATACGTGCTGTGCGCTTATTCCCATCTGAGAAGGGTTGAATATAAGACAGAAGTACGAGTGTGAGTAGGGCTTTCTCAAAGATATTAGACTTACTATTGATTAGTTCACAGGCTTCTCTCATAGCCTCACGGATTTGGAATTCATTATCTAAAGGGTGGTAATTAGTACCTGTAATGCCCACACGATGACGACGAAGACCTTTATCTATAGAGAGATCCTTTGTTAGTAATTGGTGAATATCCTCTATATGACTAACCGTTAGTTCCTGTAGATAGTCTGGGTTGTCAAGGACAAAGCTCAAAGCATCCTTATGATTGAGTAGCATCACAGCCTCTTCTTTCGACTTACCTTCAGCTGTCTTGCTCTCACGGAGCAAACGTTCTGTTTCAAGCAAAGTATATGTGTTACCTTCTATTTGCGAAGACTTCCAACTAAGATCAATTCCTAACCGCTCCATCTCCTTACGATACTCATTATCAGTCAACTCATTGACATGCTGCCGAAATTCATCTTGTAATGCATCAAGGTGAGCTTGCTCTTTGTCTGAGAAAAGTCTTGTTTCTGTGAGTAGACCATTAATTAACTCAAAATTGTAACTTCTTTGCACCTGTCGCTTATCCACTTCAAGCGCGAAATAAGTATCAAGATTGAGTGGCATCAGCAACTGGGCTTGGGGAGAAAGCCTATAACGAGTAGCACGTGCTTTTCCTTCTGCCACGATGTCTCCTGCCTTAATGCCAGCTGTTATCATACGTTTCAAAGTCGCATCACTACCTTTGAAAGCCGTTCCTGTAGAAATATCACCACGAGAAGAGAGTGGATGATAATGCAGATATTGCAATATATCTCTTGATTCATTCATGACTTACAAACCTTAATCGGTGCAAATATAGCAATAAAAAGCGAATTATCGGTTCATCGCGAGCCTAAAAACGAGTAGAAAGAATGGTATTTTGAGCCGATTCTTACGCTCTATATGTTTTAAAGGCAAGCACTCGATAACTCTACACAGCCCTTAAAAGCTACATGTTCAACTCATTTTATTTACCAAAAGCAATATAAGGGACCTCCTCAAATAGTAAGAACAAAACGACAACACACAAACTCTTTTATTCGTAATCCCTTTGTTTAAGATAACTATTCAAACCTTAGTTCGTCGAAATCTTCTATTTCCGAGAGTTTCATTAATGGCTTTTTCTTCAACTTAACGACAGTCCTCTTGAACACTTCATCTATTTCAGAGTCATCATCAGAATCAGCATTAAAGTTGTAAGCATTAATATTCTCATCATCATATTCGACGCCTGTAAGAAAGTTAATGCTCGTTTTGGATAAGACTACTGGTCCACGATCATGAGACGCTTCATAGCCTATAAGCATAAAATCTGAGTTCTGATAACGGAAACAATACTCCCAATAACCATATCTACCATGGTAATAATGTAAATATAGCTTACTATCCTTTATAATTACACCCAACTCTGGAGAAAAATAATTACCTCCATCCTCATTCTCTGATGAGAAGCAGTTGTAATTCTTCGACGCAAGTTTATAACCATCTTTCTCAGTAAACAGTATGATAATACCCCTACGATTACGGTCTACAACTTTATCAAAACTGTTTTTTACGAAGCCATCCTTACGTGTTGCCTTGATGATTAACACACAGTCTTCAAGCCCATCTTTGTTCAAGTCGCCCGATATCTTCTCAAATAGTTTATAACCTTTGGGAATGAAATCAGTTATTCGCTGCTTGTCAGCAATATCATACTGACGCATATCTCCTTGTTTTTCCACCTTTGATATACGCTTCATTGACTGGCTTACTGCGGCTTGATGGTTGGCAGTATCGCCTTTTGACCGTGCCTTATCACGGCAACCTGACAGTATAAAGATCGTTAATATCAGCCCTACTACAGTCGTCTTGTTCATTTGATTCAAAACTTATATCTTATCTATTAATCATCTGTATTCAGTCTCTCTATTTCAAGTTCATCAAAATCATCTATCTCCGAGAGTTTCTTTAATGGTTCTTTCTTCAGCTTTATAACTTTCCGTACAAACTTTTCTTCCGCATCATCATCATACTTATTGACATTATCATCATCATACCTAACCCCTGTAAGGAAGTTAATACTCACTTTTCCAAGCACTGTTGGACCCTGACTACCAAATGATTCATAACCTATCAACATAAAGTCAGAGTCTTGATAACGGAAGCAATACTCCCAATAGCCATACCGACCATGAGCATAATGTACAAAAAGCTTACTATTCCTAATATCTATACTCAGGTAAGGAGCAAAATAAACTCCACCATCCTCATTCTCTGACGAGAAGCAGTTGTAATTCTTTACAGCAACTTTATAGCCTTTCTCTTCAGAGAACAGCACAATAATACCCCTACGATTTCGGTCTATCAATTTACCTTCATAATCTCTTTCAAAGCCATCCTTGCGTGTTGCCTTGATGATTAACACGCAGTCGTCAAGCCCATCTTTGTTCAAGTCGCCCGATATCTTCTCAAATAGTTTATAACCTTTGGGAATAAAATCAGTTATTCGCTGCTTGTCAGCAACATCATACTGACGCATATCTCCTTGTTTTTCCACCTTTGATATACGCTTCATTGACTGGCTTACTGCGGCTTGATGGTCAACAGTATCGGCTTTTGACCGCACCTTATCACGGCAACCTGTCAATGCCATTGCCATACAGAGCAAACAAAGAATTATCTTACTGACTTGTTTCATGTCGTATATAGTATTGCTTTCTTCTGCAAATATAGATAAAAAAAAGGATAACAAGCGACAAAAAAACACCTTTTATTATCACCAAAGTGTATGTGTTTACTAATCAAAAAGAAGGTAGATCAATAGCACAACAATCCTCTCCTACGAATTATTTTCATGACAAGAAGAATTTATTTTCATAAAGATAAATATTTATTTTCACGACAAAAAATATTTATTTTCATGAAAATAATTCGGCAACCATAGTTCTTACTTGTTTATATCGGTACTTTTAATTACTTTTGCAACCGTAGGAAATGATAGAATCGATAGTTAATTATAAAACAAAAGAGGGTTAGGAATATGAGAAGAAAGGTTTTCTACTTTTTATTATTTACGCTGTTTGCTGTTAATTGCATGGCTTTCAACCTTTCTGCCGACACCACAAAGACAAGTAAAAAGGCTGATAATCCACTGATAGAGGACGGATATGACGTCGATGCTGATACGGTTATGGGATATTATGGGAAGCCAATTCAACACCTGACAAGCTTTACGAATAACACCATAACGCTTAGTTGTCCTACACCAAACCGCTGGAAGGGCTTTTATACATGGAAGGGCTTTAAGATATCTAACTTCTATGTGAAGACGGGTGAAGCATCTTTCAAGGGAATGAATGCCGCTATTTTGTCTCCGATAACGATGACGACAAGCATAGACAGCATCACAGATTCGATCTTTACCGACCGTCTTCTTGCCATTGAATACAAGGGAAACAGATGGGTTTATAGCAATGTTATCCGTAACACGGAGGCGGATGTAATGCTAAGTTTTGAGGAGATTACGACAGGAAAAGAGGGTATAGAACTGAGTTATGAGGGTGGACAAGGATACAAATATGACTATCAACTCCTTATCAATATGTCTGATGGACAACCCTGTTTGACGAACATCTACGTTGAAGAACACAATTCTACTGCAAAGTATCAAGCCACACATCAATTCGATTTTACGGCATTTGACGACGAAGGTGACTTCTCTCTTTATCGTTACCGACGCCATTTTCCAATGCTCTTACGGATGGGAAACTATGAAGCCTTTGGTGAATAGTAACCTATGTTATCCTCCCCATAAATCGTAATCACATAAAGTATCAGCACCTAAAACCGCCAACGCAACTGAATATCAAGTCCACTTAGCGTTGAGGAATTGACTTGCTGAAGTCCTGAGGATATGTGGTCACGGTCGAAATAATGCGTGGTTGAACTGCGAAGAATTATCATAAGACGGCTCGATAGGTCTGCCCGAGCAAACAGACTATAGTGCATACCCTTACCAAAGAAGGCAGGAAAACTAAAAGAATAGAGTGGACCACGTTCATAAATATAGATACGTGAAGCGAAATCTGTCGTTTGGAAATAACCAATCATACCATTCAGCGTGAGCCACGAAAGCGGTTTCCAAGCCCCAGACTCACTCACCATATAACCGAAACTACGCTTGAGATAATTGCTTGCAACGACATCCAACTGGCTTTTACAGCTCCAAGATTCTACCGAATAAGCCAAAGAAAGACGACCACGTTGCGTCACTTCGTTGACAAGAGTGGTCTTATCTCGATTGTCTTTCTCACGTATTCTAAAGCGATAGCGAGCCAAAAGCACCCAACGTTGACGACTATAAGTTAGCATCAGTAGGTTATCCCATGCCTTACTAACTGTATGTGCGCCAAAACGAGGGTGTGAGAAATAAGCGAAATCACTATAAGCCATGAACGACAAACCCCGTTTTACATTCCAATTCGCACCAATGAGTAATCCACTTTCATTCTGAACCGCCCCATTATCACCAAAACTACGTGCGAAGAGTGCTGTGTATTGGTAGCCATAATAACGCTGAACGGCAAGTAAAGAGAGCTTAGAAGTAGGCTGATAGGAAAGGTTATTCACCATAGCAATGCTTCCTTTGCTATCCATTGCCGTCTCACCTGCCAACGACCAACGTGGATGCTGATAGCTATAGTCTGCACTTACGTTCCAAAAGTTAGTCCCTGAAGGAGCATAATGACGGTAATATAAGGACGTATTGGGCGTTAACTCCTTGTTGAAACAAGAATAAACGCCCGATAATCCCACACGAAAAGCACCCGATGACCAGCCTAAGTGGGTTCCTGCAGTAAACTGTGTGGCAACATCTTTACTGTTTATCTCACGCACAGTACGGTGATAACCAGTCTTGAGAATTGTCTTAATGGTTCCACTATCCGTTAGTGTAGCATCTATACTGCGGTAAGAAAGAAAAGTGGTTAGGTCAAGATGCTTTGCAATTCCCACCGTTGCAGCCGCTCCCTGCAGATAATTAGCAGCCGAACGAGAGGAATGTGCGCGAATACCTGTTGATTGTCTGCCTAACATTGAGAGCATGGCAAGTTTCCCAAAGCCAAAAGAATTGTTGATAATGAGTCCTTGTCCGAAGTTCACTTTATATCGTCCTACAGCCAAAGTCTTCAAGCGTCCCATCTTTCTTAACAGCAAGTAAAAACTGTAATGGTCATAACCAAGACGATTACCATACGCAAAGAAGGGTTCACCAGCATCTTGTGCGCCTAACAATCCAGCCTGAACATAATCGCCATAACGGAAGGAATAACGGAAAGAATGGGCATAAGGATAGCCAAGATAGCCTTTCTGGTCGCCTTCACGCTGATAAAAAGGAATATGACCGGTCAATAAGATGGTATGCTTTCCACCTTTTATAATTGATTTAAGTGTGGGAAACTGGTGTTGTTCTTCTACTGGAGAGACATAGACAAAATAAGGAAGAAGCTGGCGACGGAGGGCATCTAAGGATTCAATCATAGCCAACTCGCCCAATGACTGCATACCATGATATTGATAAACATAGGCTTGTATGTCCTCAATTTGTTCTGCTGTAAGAAACGGGATACGTGCAAGTTCGTCCCTACTTACCGTATTGAGGTTGAGTGGATGTTCTGAAAGGTCGGCTAATAGTTCAAAAGTTTCCTCCTTTGCATCCACGTTTTCTTCGTTACTTGCATAGAGTTCTTCAAACAATTCTTCCCAATCATAGCTCTGTTGTGCTGTAGAAGTGAGGCTAAAAAGCCCTAAAAGGCAGGTCAATAGTAGATTTCTCATTTAGTTAGACTTTCAAAGTATTAAGACAACAAATATAGTCTTTGTTACTGAGAAAAGCAAACAAAATGATGAGAAAAGTATAAAGAAAAAGGTTCTTCCTTTAAATACGTAGCTTGTTAATAGAATGAGATTAATCAACATACATGGTATGATTACTCCCAATTAGGTGGCTTTAGAATGGGGGATAAACTATGCGATAAATGTAATTAGGTATGATATCTATCTGTCTTCTACAAACAACTTATTCCTATTAGCCTAATTAGGCTATTTGGTCCAATTGGGCTAATTAGGCTAATAACTTATTATTCTGTCATAATTTTTCACATCATAATTTTGAATACATGCTCTTTTGGCTTCTAAAAGACGCCCAATTGGCTTGCAAAAGGTGCCCTTTAAGACCCTTACTAACGCCCTTTTGAAGTCCAATTAAGCACCTTTTACTTTACTACTTTATAACTAATTGATTTACTGTTGGTTGCAAACTTGCCTTTTATGTGTGTTTTTATCCTTATTTATAGATGTTTTATTTGAAATTATGTAATGATTTTTCAAAGCCTTATCAGCAGATTTTCGAAGGCTTAAAATAAATGTTTTTCAATATCAGAATTTGGGTTAAAGCAATACGAAAAGCGTCTACATATTTAACGGAAGAACCAAAGAAAAGCCCTCTCATCCTTCTCTTAGACCACGATTTATGGCAAAAGAGAAGCGATGAGAGGGTTATGACTTATGCTAATAAGCGCAAAGAGCGATAAAAGCAACGGCTGTCTTACTGGATTCTCACGCTCTTTCCGTCCTTATAACAAGCGATAGTGCGACTGCCGTTAGTATAGATATCCTCACTACCAGGCATATCCAAGGTGAAACCTGCAGCCTTTACCTGCGCCACAAGATTATCATACGCAGGCTGATTGAACACTGCAATGATAATCGCTCCATCCTTAAATGCTACGTAACTTGACACACCTTTGCGCATTGGCTTTGGATAATCCTCATACTTATCAGCGGTAAGAAGCTTTGCAAGCGCACAATTCTTATAGTACATCTTAGAGAACTTATCGAGTCGATAAACCTCATAATTTGTCTTCAATTTATAACCATATTTCTTCGTAATAGCCTCTACCTTGTCTGGATTCTGATACATATCCAAAGCGTCTGCAATACTGATTACCTCCTTCAAAGGCTCAACTGCGACAACTGGTTCTTGAGCAACTGGTGTCGTAACTGGTGCTGCTGCCTTCTGTTGTGTACCACAACTATTCAAGATTAAAGCAAGTACAAGGACGATAGGAGCTATCCATACATTCTTTTTCATAAGTTCTTTCTATTTATTTTAATGTTTTATTTATTACGTATTGGGATGCGAAAGCTATTGAAACATTGACTAAAACCAAGACTAACTATCAATGATTGCACGGATAGAAGCCTTCACTTCCGATGCAGACACAGCTTGTAAAGTACCCTTCTTTACCTCCAACAAGCTATCAGCAAAGCGTACAGCGAGTTCTAAGTCATGCGTTGATAGGAGGATAAGTTTATCCCTTTCATGTGCCATTCGCTGTAAAGACTGAAAGGTTTCAGCCTTAGAAGGAAAATCGAGGAAGGCTGTTGGCTCATCAAGTAAGATGATAGGGGTTTCTTGAGCCAGTGCTTTCGCAATCATTACCTTCTGCCTTTCGCCATCAGAAAGAGTCTGAATCATTCTCCCTCTGAGGTTTTCAATCCCCATCGTAGCGATTGCATCATCGACAACCTTACGGTCTTCCGCACGCAATCGACCAAAGAAACCTGTATAAGGCGACCTTCCCAAGCCTATTATCTCCTCTATCGTGAGGTTCTGCACATCTGGTTTTTGTGTCAAAACAATACTCACCTGCCGTGCAAGTTCCCGCTGAGAGAAAGAGCCGATATCACGATTACCCAACAAAAGGCTACCTTTCAACTTCGGAAGAAAGCCTGTGAGGGTCTTTAAAAGGGTTGATTTACCAATTCCATTCTCTCCTATCAAGCATGCTAACTGCCCACTCCGTAACTCTAAGTTGATGTCAGAGATAACAGGATGGGACAGCGAATAGCCTACTGATAACTGAGATAAGTTGATAACCATTGCGACACTAAGGACCTATCAGACGAAGAACATGACTAATATCTGTGCAATAATAACCCTGGCAAACATGCCCAAAGGATAAACCGAAGCATAACTAATGTTGCTCGTTTCACCCTTTACCGTATCGTTGGCGTAGCCCAATGCCATTGGATTAGCCATCGAACCGCAAAGGATACCACAGATAGTGCCGAAGTCAAACTTCTTCAATCGCAGGGCTATTAACCCAACAATGACAACCGGAACAACGGTAAGTGCAAAGCCTAAACCTATCCATAGCAAACCTTCTGGGCGCACAACGGTATCGAGGAAGTCTTTACCAGCATCCAAGCCTAAGCACGCCAGATAGAGTGATAAGCCCAACTTACGAAGCATGAGTGAGGCACTACGCGTCGTATAAGCAATGAAATGCAAACGAGGACCAAAGGCTCCAGCCAATATACCCATGATGATTGGACCACCAGCAATACCCAATCGGATTGGTGAGTCCATACCAGGAATGTTGAGAGGGATTGTTCCTAAAGCCAAACCAAGAAGCATTCCGAGGAAGATGACAGCAAGATTAGGTTCGTTAAGCGTCTTAACAGAGTTGCCCAAGAAGGTCTCTGCATGATCAATAGCCTCTGGTTGACCCACCAAGGTAAGGCGGTCACCATAACGAAGGACAAGGTCTTGCGTTGCCAACAGCTTGATATCAGCACGAATAACACGGCTCACATTGACATTATAAGCATCTCGCAAATGAAGTTGACCAAGCTTTTTACCATTTAACACACCGTTTGACAAGATGATAACACGGCTCTCCACCTTCGTATCAAGATGGTTCCAATCCACCTGTTCCTTATTCAAGTCGCGGTTAACCTGCTTTCCGAAGAGTATCTCCATAGCTGGAACTTCTTCGCGTTTGGACGCTACAAGCAGATTATCATTAGCTTGTAGGACCGTTGTACTCATCGGAACGATGACTTCATCACCACGCCAAATACGTGAGATAATAAACTTTCGATGTGTTCCTTTTGCTATCTCAGCGATTGTTTTACCATTAACGGCTGGATTAAGAACAACAAACTGTCCGATATAAGTATGATCGTCTTCTGCTCCCGAATGTACTACTAAGTCGGAAGGCTTCACAAAGAACTTACGAAGAAATATCATGGCAAAGATAACACCGACAACACCTAATGGATAAGTAACGGCTGTTGCCAATGCTGCCGGACCACCACTATGCCCCGCATGTTGCAATGCTTGCTGTGCTGCACCAAGTGCTGGCGTATTCGTTGTAGCACCACAAAGGATACCAACCATGCTTGACATCGGTACATTCATTGCATATGAGAGCACGACAGACATAATGGTTCCCAAGAAGATAACGCCTAAACTCCACAGATTAAACAAGGTTCCTTCATGTCGGAAAGAGCCAAAGAAGGTTGGTCCTACACTCAGTCCGAGTGTATAGACGAAGATAACCAATCCGAAAGTCTCACAGTAATTAAGCATCTGCTCATCTACCTGCAAGCCAAAACTACCCGCAGCAATACCAAAAAAGAATACAAAGGCAATACCAAGTGATATGCCTGCTACTCTAATCTTACCTAAGCCCAATCCCACTGTACAAACCAGCGAGAGGACCACGACTGCCTGTAGGGCAGAAGGAATGGCAAATAGTCCGTTAATCCAGTCCATAATTTATTGTTACAAGACACCAAGATACTTCTCCAAAGGGATTCCCCTGTTTTTGTCTTTGTTGTCTTTATTGAGATCTATCAGTTTATAAACGCCATCAATAGCCTTCTGTGTACTTGGAATTAACTCTTCACCGTCTAACAGATGACCAATGAGGATTGCCGAGAAGATATCACCCGTACCTGGGAAATGTACTGGTATCTCGGTATAAGGTAGTGTAAAATACTTATCTGTTGCATGGTTATAACCTACAACAGACGGTGTACCATCAACGAGAATAGAAGTAATCATTGCCGACTTTGTACCTATCAGTCGCAAACCATCCAGCAATCGTTTAGCTTCTTCGAAACTAACTCCCTTCTCATCATACTTACTTGATGTAAGATAACACGCTTCTGTGTAATTAGGGAAAGTAAGGTCGGCTACGCTAATCATCTCTCGCATAGAGTTGATTGTTGCAGCTGTCACACCATTATAGAGCTTTCCTTCATCACCCATAATCGGGTCTACAAAGATAGTCGTACCACGTTCAGCCTGCTCACGACAATAGTCTGCTACCAGTTTTGCCTGTCGTTCTGAAGCGATAAAGCCCGTCGCAATCGCATCAAAGCTAAAGCCAAGTTCCTTCCATACTGGGAATACGCCTTTGATATAGTCGGTTGTCTCAAGGATATTGAACTTACCATAGTCGAGCGTATTGGATACCAACGCTGTAGGGAGGTTATAAACGGGATGTCCCAAGTAGGACAATATAGGAAGCATGGCTGCCGTTGCAACCTTTCCGTATCCTGCTATGTCATTAACGAGGAGTATATGTTTCTTACTCATTATATCTTTCTTAATTGGACTACAAAGGTAGTGCAAACCACATGAACGGCAAAATAAAAACCAATAAATCACCATAATAAGTCTTGCTTTCCCTTTTCTGGCGTGGTCTCGATGCTGCGCACATGTGGTGCGGACGCCCCGCACACATCGTGCGGAGGGTTAACACGCACTGTGCGGAGGGTAAACAGCAATGAGAAGGAGGGTTATATCTATAGAAGATTATTAACAGTGAAAGGAGATAATAACCAGTAAGCGTATGAACATTGAAGCCACATGACACCACCGTTCATGGATTTTGGGACTCTTACACCTTATACTCTACAAATTATTCTCATGTAAATAATTTGTAAGCTAACACTTATAACAAGCCAAACTACCATTATATCAGCTTATTGCTGTCCGGTAAAAATAAACTGAAAGTTCTGTATCTCTTTATTCATCGGTGTTGCAGCCGTTTTACTTATCCAGGGGCTTGGTTTTTAGTTTTAAACTGTAAGCATTATAAAATGCGCTTATATTGACAAGGAAAGCCCTATAATAACCAAATAAATTAATGAAATCATAAGTTTAAGCCTATTTTATCTAACACAGATAACTCCAAAAAAGTTTTATCGGACACCAATAATATCAGCTATCATTTATGCGCAACAGAGTCACAATTCAGTCCTTTAAGGTATACGAAAACAACCCGCTACCATTGCTGGTAACGGGCTGTTATATATAATAAGGTGTAAAACCTTAGTTCTGACTATCTATTGATTAAGCCTCAACTGGATCCTCTGCAAGTTCCTTTGAATGCTTCTCAATCTTCTTACCCAATACGAGGTAAGCAACAGGAGATGCAATGAAGATTGAACTCAAAGTACCGATAATAATACCGATAATCATTGCAAATGAGAAACTACGGATGCTATCACCACCGAGGATGAAGATAGACACGAGCACGATCAATGTTGATACAGATGTATTGATAGTACGTGAGAGGGTCTGGTTGATAGAATCATTGAAGATCTTTTGGATATCAGCCTTTGCAAGATTATGCTTATGCTTACCCAAGTTCTCACGGATACGGTCGTAAACAACCACGGTATCGTTGATATCATAACCGATTACGGTCAAGATAGCACCGATGAAGGTCTGGTCTATCTCAAGTGAGAAACCAATCCAACCATAGCACAACGAGAAGCAACCGATAACGATTGTGGTATCGAGAACCAAACCAACGATTGAACCAACAGAGAAACCAATGTTGCGGAAACGCAAGAGGATATACAAGAAGATGAAGAAGATAGCCAACAATACGCTCATGATAGCATTATAAGTAATGCTCTTAGCGATTGAAGGACCAACCTTTGCACTCTGAATAATAGAGCCACCCTCACGAATATCTGGGTTCTTGAAGTTCTGTACACTTGCCTGACTAACAAAGCCACCCTTCTTCAATGCATTGTAAAGGATTGTCTCAGCCTTGTCATCCTCAGCAGGATTGTTAGAATCAATATTGTAGTTGGTTGATACACGAACAGTCTTACCATCTGTACCCAATGCAATAACAGTTGTTGTAGCAGGCTTACCTGCATTCTCACCAACAGTATTTACGAAGGCTCCTTGCATCACTTTACGAACGTCCTCTACATGGGTAGGCTTGTTTAATGTGACAACATAGTTGCGACCACCAGTGAAGTCAATACTGCGACTCAAGCCACGAACAGCAAAGCTGACGATACATACCAAGACAGCAACACCCCAAATAGTGAAGGTTGTCTTATACATGCTAAGGAAGTGATAGTTCTTACCCTGCATGAAGTTCTTAGAGAAGCCTGTTGTGAAAGTCTGATTCAACCACTTATCCTTGCTTACACGGTTCTCAAATACAAGACGTGTGAGGAATACTGCAGTGAAGAATGAGATAACGATACCAATGATCCAAGTTGTAGCGAAACCACGGATAGGACCAGTACCAGTCACAAGAAGGATAACACCTGTAATGAGTGATGTCAAGTTAGAGTCGAAGATAGCTGAGAAAGCATTTCCATAACCCTCATTCAAAGCCTGCTTCATACCCTTACCAAGTTTCAACTCCTCCTTAATACGCTCGTAGATAAGCACGTTAGCATCCACAGCTGTACCCAAGGTCAACACGATACCGGCAATACCTGGCATAGTCAATGCCGACTGGAAGGACGCTAAGACACCCAACGTGAAGAAGAGGTTGGCTATCAAAGCAAGGTTAGCCATCATACCAGGAATGAAGTTGTACATGACAATCATGTAAAGCATCAAGAGGACGAAAGCAATAGCAAAAGAGATAAGACCCTGCTCAATTGACTGTGCACCAAGTGTAGGACCTACGACTTCCTCCTGTACAATCTTCGCAGGAGCAGGCATACGACCTGACTTCAATGTGTTAGCCAAGTCCTTAGTATCCTCAATTGTGAAGTTACCAGAGATAGATGACTGACCACCAGCAATTTCACCGTCAACACGTGGAGCAGAATAAACAACGCCATCGAGTACGATTGCGATTGCCTTACCTACATTTGCCTTTGTCAAAGCAGCCCACTCACGAGCACCTTCAGAGTTCATTGTCATGCTAACCCTTGGACGACCATGCTCATCAAAATCGTCTTTAGCAGTTGTAACAACGTCACCCTCAAGGCGAGCACGGCCATCAGAAGTAGTAATCTTCAAAGCATAAAGACCATATACGTTCTTCTTATTGAGTCCGTCTTCTGGCTTAGCGCTCCAAAGAAGCTTCAAGTCGCTTGGCAAAATCTGCTTAGCAAGTGAACCATAAATCATCTTATTGATAGCAGCTGTATCACGAACGTTTGCATAACCTACGAGGCTAAGTGCATCACCAGGGATAGTCTGCAACATAGAGAGCAATGGGTGCATCTTCTTCAATGCTGCCATCTGAGCATCTTCGCCCTTTACAGCATTGTTCTTGTTGAGTGCAAACTTTGGAGTTGCAGCAGCCTTTGCCTGTACTTTCTTAGTAGAATCAGTAGCAGCAGTGTCAACCTTTGTCTCACCATTAGCCAAACGCTGATCGAGCTGAGTGAGATAAGGAGTTATTTCTTGGTTGTTATAAGTCTCCCAGAACTCAAGGTTAGCAGAACCCTGGAGGAGCTTACGCATACGCTCTGGCTCACGAATACCAGGCATTTCAACCATGAGTCGACCTTCCTGACCTTCCAACTTCTGGATATTTGGCTGTACAACACCATACTGGTCGATACGATTTGTTACGACATTGTATGAGTTATCGATGGCTGAAGCAACCTCTTCACGGAGTGCTTTCTCAACCTCTTCGTCTGTACTCTGTGTGCTAACCTTGCCTTTGAGCTGCTGTGTAGCGAAGATCTCAGCAAGCTTATGACCCGGAGCATCCTTGTGGAAAGCATCTACAAAGAGAGAGATAAAGTCCTTTGGACTATGCATCTCTTCCTGCTTTGCTGTTTCCAAAGCCTTCTGATAAGCAGCATCCTGCTTGTGATCTGCCAAGAAATCAACAACATCAGGTACCGAAATCTCGAGTACAACGTTCATACCGCCCTTCAAGTCAAGACCAAGACCGATCTGTGTTTCAAGGCATTTCTGGTAAGAGTAGAGCCCCAAATACTTTACAGAATCCTTATAATCCTGTTGCGCAATAGGGTCTTTAATCTTTGCTGCCTGACCATCATAGTAGCTTGTCGCTACTGAAAATGACAGGTAGAAGATACTTGCGAGCGTCAAGAGAATGGCTACGCAAATTACTAATCCTTTGTTTTGCATTTTATTTGATTGTTTTTAATTATTGTTTCGCTACACTTGATAGACGTGCAAAGATAAGCAAATTTTCACACTTTGGGAAATTTATACCTTATAAATGTGTGTTTTTTAAGGTTTTGGGCGGTATTTAAGCCAACAATAGATGGGATAATGGTCGGAAGTAGTCACACTATTGTCGACCTTTGCCCCATACGACTCAAAATCGTCGGAACGAAAGATATGGTCAATACGGAAGTACATCCCACTTTTATGATAGCTTATTCCAGGTCCGTTTCCACTCTCAACAAAGCAGTCATTCAGTTCTTTTGCGATGGTTCGATGTGTGTAACTTAACGGACTATCATTGAAGTCTCCACAGAGAATAACAGGCACTTTCTTATCAAGATATTTCTTAACATAACGTGCAACAGTCTCCGCTTGCGGTGCTCTACGTGCTGAAACGTCGCCTAACTTAGTGATTAAGTGGACTGATTGTCTTTTCGCTTCGCCAGTCTTCAGTTCACCTTTTACGAGTGTCTTAAACCCTTCTTTGTCGCCAGAGCTCAATCCATTACTCTCGAAATGATTATTCACAACGAGTGTATTAGTCCCTTTAATATCAAGCATATAAGCCACACTCTGATTACTACTTGAGCCATATGGGATAGTATCTTGCCAAAGGATTGGATACTTACTCAGCAATACCATGTAATCAGCACCAGGTGCTTTTTTAATCATCAACTTGAAATATGGGTAGTGTTTCTTCAGTGTTGAGTAGATATGATCTTTGTCTTCTAATGTCGCTTGTGCCTCTTGCAAACAGACAATATCTGCCTTACTCTTAACGATATAATCAACAATTGGATTCTTCTTAGCATCTGGCTCGCTCCATGAAGAGAACATAAAGACGTTATACGACAGTACTTTTATAGCGCCATGTGGCTTATCTTCTGGAATATTGAATGGTGAATACGTACGGATAGGACCATAACAGAGCAGGAAACCTAACAATGGCAACCAAATAGTACGTAATCGGAGAAAACACCAGACAACAAGGAATACAAAATTAAACACAAGGAGTATCGGAAAGCCCAGTCCTAAATTAGCCAACAAGGGATAATCAACAGGATTAAACCTACCTATATTTCCGACAAACAACATCAACAGAATCACTATGATATTGCCTACCAACAACATTCTATATGTAAGCTTCTTAAATTTGCTAAACATCTTAATTCAAAACATTCAGGTGGTCCCTACCCCTGTATTTTTTAAGCTTTACGAATAAAATAAATAGTTACCAAGTGGTTATATAACAAGCAGATAGACTTGAAGTTATAACAAGTTCCTATCCACTCATATTCTAACAAGTTGCTGATTAAGAACATTTTTGTTATAACCAACAACACATTTCTTTGTCAATCGACCAGCGACTTAACTTTTACTACTATCAAAGAGCTTTTGTTTCTCGTCTTTTGTCAAGCTATCGTAACCACTCTTACGAATCTTATCAAGGATGCGATCAACTTCTTCTTGCTGTTGTTTCTTCTGGGCATTGTAATCCCAATCACTTCTATTATTAGCATTATTGCTCTGAGAAGTGTTCGACCAAGACCCACTGTTGCCATTCGTAGCATTACGAGAATCACGCCCTCCACGTTGTTCCCACGTATTCTTCATACGATCAAAGAACTGATGTCCCCGATTCATGCCGAAGTCTCCATAACCAGAATACGGATGTTTCTTCCAATAACGGATAAGAATAAAACCAAAGAGCATACCACCTAAGTGTGCCAAATGCGCTACTCCATCATTGCTTGTGCCTATCGCAGAGAACAATTCTACAACGATTGAACCCATTACAATCCACTTTGCCTTAATAGGAACAGGGATAGGAATAATGAACATACGCTCTTCTGGGAATAGCATTCCGAAGGCAAGTAGTACACCATAGATGGCTCCAGAGGCACCAACAGTGTTCATCATATTCAGATAAACATTCATAGGAAGAACTGTAGTACCGATTTTTACAGATTCATATTGTGCCAATCCCTCTACAAGATAAGTTCCATATTGTGCCAACTCCTGACAGAGTCCTGCGCCAACACCACAGACAATGTAATAAAAAAGGAACTTTCTTGGACCCCATACATTCTCAACAACCATACCAAACATCCACAGCATAAACATGTTCATTAGGATATGTGTAAACCCACCATGCATGAACATATAAGTGAAGAACTGCCAGATACGGAAGTCAGAGGCTAAAAAGAAATGTAAGCCAAGAATATCATTCAAATCAATATTCAATCCTCTTAAAACGTATGTGGCTATGAACACCAGAATATTGATAATAAGAAGATTCTTTGTTACAACAGGTATATTTCGCATTTACGTTATGTCTTATTCTTTACAATATATCATTTAAACAATGCAAAATTACGAAAATCTCTCGGTATTAAGCAGAAAATAAGCGAGATAACGACTTTTTTTTTATAAAATTCTACATTTTTCCCATGATTTTATTTGTTTTATAAAAGGAAACAACTATATTTGCAACATAATCTTGTATATCACTCATAAAATTAATCAATAAATAAATCAAAATTATGAACAAAACAGAATTGATCGAGAAGATTGCAGCTAACGCTGAGGTAAGTAAGGCTGTCGCTAAGAAAGCTTTGGATGCTACTACAGAAGCTATTAAGGAAGCACTTGCTGCTGGTGATAAGGTACAACTCGTAGGTTTTGGTACTTTCGCTACAACTGAGCGCCCAGCTCACGAGGGTATTAATCCAAGATCAAAGGAGAAGATTAAGATTGCTGCTAAGAAGGTTGCTAAGTTCAAGGCTGGTGCTGAGTTAGCAGACGCAGTAAACAAATAATATGTAAAGATATTACATAATATATTAAGGCAAGCCATGGGTTTGCCTTTTTTGTTTTATAGGCTTGCCTTCTTGTTTTATGAAAGTCTAAAGAGCATCTTACCATAGCTTAAAAAGTCCTTCCGTTAATAGCATAGATTGGAAATAGATAAAGACTTATCCACTTGTATGGTATAATTATCCCAATTTAGATAACCTTACAAGCGGACATAAACTATAGGATAAAATGCAAATTGAGACTATGTCTATTCGTCTTCCATAAACATCCCATCCCTACATCTTTGATTTTTGTAAACTATTTTCACTCAACTCAAAACCAATACATGCTCTTTTGGCTTCTAAAAGACGCCTAATTGACTTGCAAAAGACGCCCTTTAAGACCCTTACTAACGCCCTCTTGAAGTCCAATTAAGCACCTTTTCTCACACCATTTTATAACCAGCTGATTTCCTGATGGTTACAAACCTGCTTTTTACACATGTTTTATCCTTATTTATAGATGTTTTATTTG
Organism: Prevotella melaninogenica; assembly: GCF_013267595.1. Taxonomy (NCBI): domain Bacteria; kingdom Pseudomonadati; phylum Bacteroidota; class Bacteroidia; order Bacteroidales; family Prevotellaceae; genus Prevotella; species Prevotella melaninogenica. The sequence continues at coordinate 1,451,195 of NZ_CP054011.1, forward strand.
AATTTATGTAATGATTTTTCAAATCCTTATCTACCTCTTCGAAGAGTTAAAAAGGAAAAAGGTCCTCCATGTCAGAAACATGATAATTGAATAGAAAGACCTTTTCCAATAACGAGTTAGATTGTATTTTCAATACCCTAAGGGTACACCCATGCAGCTATCCACTATAAAATACCCGTCTGTTTATTCCCTTCATGCTGCACTTTCTTATCAATCTCTTTATAGCTTTTACCCTTTGATAACTTCCAACTGAACCTGAGAGTTATCATGTTACCCAAGTCTCTGCTACGATAAATATACTCTTTATGGAGATTTTCATTCAGTACTTTACCACGCTGTATAGCGGGATGCTGCTGGAAAGGATGCTGCATAAAGAGTGACAAACTACACGTTTTCCACCTGTAACTAACGCCCAAATAGACTGCTGGACCATTCCTTCCCTCATGCTCTCCTTCAACAAATTTCCAACCATTATCGGCATATCCCGTGAGTGTCCAGCGTCCAAGATAAGCCTGAACATTACCACCATAGTTGTAACTTGTAAGATGATGACGGTACAGACTACTGATGTTAAAGAATCGATTGATAACTCCGAAAAGTGTTACAGACAAACGCTCTGGCACTACATCATACCTCACATAATTCTGTACAACAAACATCATGATATTACCAATGTTCTGTTGTGAATAAAGAAACTCATCTGTTGCCGTACGTTCATACACACTCATATTGCTCCCAAGGTCACGTCGATACTCCATATTCATCCCACAGCCCACACGTTTACCATTATAACTGACATCAATAATGTTCTTAAGGACCCGAGAAGGTTGCAAATTAGGATTTCCAACCTTCCATTCACGGCTATTTTCTCTGACTTTTGCATCGCTCACCATAGCGTGTGAAGACACACGACGATAGGTTTCAAAGCTGTAACTTGCATTTAATCCTGCCAAAATCTCGTAACTCAACGTAAGTTTTGGACGAAAGGTCCAGTAGTCAAAGATATAGTTTTCTTGCGAATAGGTCTTATTAGCAACCCCAACACCTGCCGAATAGCCTATTCGTTTCCACCGTCCTTTCATCTCAGAGAATAGATAAAGTTCTCCTCTCCGCATCTTGTTAAGAGCAGAGACATCGCCAGTATATTCATTATTCGTAAACGACACCGAGTGTTCCAAACCTGCAGAAAGGGTGAAAGGCTTGAGTTTATTCTCATAAATAGCTTCACTCTCCAGCGACCAAGTACGCCCATTTACCTCATAGGCATAATCTCCTTCTTCTCCATTATATCCTTGCTTGTCCGTATAAATACTCGAACCAACAACGTTAGCTGTAATACTCTGATGTTTACCAAGCTGATGAAAGAAGTAAAGGTCAAGTGTAGGGGCGAAACTACTTGCCACATCAATCGTCCGAAAAGACTTTTCTATCGTTCCATCCCGATACACAAAATCAGCATAATTACCAGGCGTATTGCCTCCTCCCACTGACAGATTCGCTTGGAAAACATACGTAGCCGAGTCTGCAAGACTGTACTTTATCTCAAACTGATAACCAAAACGACGACTTCTGCCAGCGGTCTGATTACGTGAAACAAGATAATGACTACCGTTGTTCAAGGTATAGTCAGCCGATTCTGAAGACCGAAAACCACGATGGTCTTTATAAGAAGAATTGAAGGTTAAAGCCAGTTCTGAATTCTTATGATTGAGCTTTGCATAGACCGTATTATCACCATTCAACGTTGTGACAGCATTCGATAAGTCAGCCCCAAGCACGTAACCAGTGGTGTTACGCTTCGTCCGAATATCAATAACATAGCCTATTCCGTCACCATATCTGACTCCCGGATTATCGATGAAATCGATGTTTTTTACAAGTTTTGGGTCCAGTGAAAGTAGGTCTTCTTTACTTGCCAAGCTTCCATTCAGCCTAAGTTGAACACTTCCATTATTCGTCAAAGGCACAATGGTACGCATCACCTCGTCTACTCTGATGCGTGGAAGAGACAGCTTTCCAAGCAGACTATAACCGTCCGTTGCTGCTTCTCGTTGTGCATCAGACGGTACAATCAGCAGCCCATCTATCTTTTTCGTCACTCGTGCAGCCTCAACTGTCACCTCTTTCATCTCTACACTCTTTGCCGTCTTATCGCTTTCTTTCTCATTCTGGGCACCAACTGGCAGTGCAAGAAAGCATAGCAACAGTAACCATAAACCTTTTCTCATAGTCTTTGTTTTTTGCTACAAAGATAGAATCCACCTACTATTAGGGCAAAATTAGTTACTGACAATTACCTGACAATAGCTAATTGAGGTCTGGTAAACAAGAAAAAGCACAACAAAAAACTACTCAATAACCCCCTACTAGGCATAATATTCCAATAAAGAATGCCTAAGATATATATTTTAAAGATGACACCTATTCCATTTAGAAAGACTATCCGACATTTTCTTTGAAGATGAATCAGAAGCCAATCGGTAGCCATCACCCCTGTCAGCCACAATCTTTAATCCGCAACGCTCACTGACAATAGGCTTCAAACGACGGATAAGCGTGTAGAGAGTTTCGCTTGCATCGGGTTTCTTGGGCCAAAGCGTTTCACAGATAACTGCCTTCGACAACTTTCTATCAGTTGCATTGATAAACAGCTCCATCAGTTGCTGTTGCATCGGAGTAAAGGCTATTTTCTCCCCATGCCAGTCACGAAAACTATGATCAGAAGCGGCATATACCATCCTACCCAGCACCAATCTGCCTGCGCGATGACGACGAAAATACACGATAGATACAGTCATCCAAACCAAGGCTAACAATAGGAAAGCAAAGGGTAAACGCTGATCTGACAAGCCCCATACCGTAGCGAAGGAACAATCAGCATAACTTTGGAATAAAAGCGAATGACCAGCCGACTGCCACCTCATCTGTCTACTGCACAGCGAATGACTATCTTCACCCAACGCATATGACACAAACGAACGACGTCTAAGGTCGGCTATCTGTAAATATTGCCGATAACTTTGTATGGTATCGGGCGTAATCCACGCCTCACGTTTCCCAGCGAGTGTCTTCGACAAAGCCTGATTCATATCCTGTACAATAGCCGTTTCAGCACAGTGATAGCTGGCAAAGCCAGCCCATACTGCCGAGCAGACGAGTAGTAAAAATATGATAACTGACGATATAGGTCTCATAGACTTGTATAAAACAAAGTGATAGAATGTTCCAAACTATAGTATGTTACAAAGATAGTATTTTCTCTCATGAACACCAAAAAGAATGGAAGAAATATCATATAAAGTAAGATTAAACCGAGTGTTATTTGCTGCGCAATGACGGTAAATGCGTAAAATTATACAGCAAAATTTGTGCATTAGACTAAAAAACACTATCTTTGCATCCGCAATTGTCCTATGGTGTAATGGTAGCACTACAGTTTTTGGTTCTGTCAGTGGTGGTTCGAATCCGCCTGGGACAACACAGAAAATCCGCGGATTCTTTATGATTCTGCGGATTTTTTAGTATCAGCTAATTCCTAAATTATAATTATAATGATTGAGCAACTATCTAAACTTCGTAAATCACTTTTGTTTATTGCAGCCTTTTTACTGACATCATTGCACATGACTGCTACCAATCGTGACTCATTAGCACTGACACCTCCAATGGGTTTTATGACCTGGAACAAATATAAGGAGGACATCAACGAACAGCTTATTCGACAAATTGCTGATAAGATGGCGGCTGATGGCTATGCTGAAGCTGGATATAAATACATCTTCATTGATGATGCATGGCAGGGAGGACGCGACAAACGCAATAATATCATACCAGACCCAAAGAAGTTCCCAAGCGGAATAAAGGCACTTGCCGACTATGTTCACTCAAAGGGTTTACTACTCGGTATCTACTCTGATGCCGCTCAGCTCACTTGTGCAGGCTACACTGCCAGCTACGGTTTTGAGGAACAAGATGCCAAGACCTTTGCTGAATGGGGAATAGACTATCTAAAATACGACTACTGCCACGCACCTTCTGACAGTGCCGTTGCCCACGAACGCTATAAGAAGATGGCTGATGCACTACAGAATTCAGGTCGTAAGATTGCCTTGGGTGTCTGCGAATGGGGACAGCTGAACCCTGAGTTGTGGGCTCGTCAGGCTGGCGGTTCGCTCTGGCGTGTGAGCTTTGATGTGCGTGATATGTGGAAAGACATCGTGAAGCAGGGAGGTATGGGTATCATTGATATCATTAACATTACCGAACCACTTTATAAATACGCAGGACCAGGTCACTGGCTCGACATGGATATGCTCGTCGTTGGACTTGACGGAAAGGGTGGACCATCAAGCGATTTAGGTGGTGTAGGCTGTACTTATACTGAATATCAGACCCAGATGTCAATGTGGTGCATGTTTGCTTCGCCTTTAGCAGTGAGCCACGACATCTTGAACGAGAACGCTGAAACACGTCGCATCCTCCTCAATAAGGAGATTATTGCCATCAACCAAGACGCCCTTGGCGAGGCAGCCCATAGAGTTGACTTCCCTGGTGCATGCCGTGTGTACCTCAGAAACCTAAGCGGAAACCGTCAGGCAATTGCCATCATGAATCCTTCAGACACTCCTCAGCGTGTTCAGTTGCCACTTTCTATCCTCGGCAATGCGAAGGAATACAATTTCAGAGACGTATGGGAGCACAAGACAACACGTCAACGTAAGGCTTGGCAAGCCACCTTACAACCGCATGAGACAAAGGTTTTTACGGTTACAACACGATAATCCGCAAAATCATTTGTAAAGAAAAGCATTAAAGATAACATCTTTTTATCCCCAACAACTGGCACAGCATATTCCTGCTGTGCCAGTTTTGTATTCCAATAACACCCTCTTTGTATCATTCTTAGCTATTATTTCACATCGTGTTATTGGTCCGCACCAATGGTGCGAACGGCAAACACCAATGGTGTGGATGCTTAGCACCAATAGTGCGGAGAATAAAACATCTTGCAATTTGTTGTTAGTATAGAAGTAACTTCCGCCTACATCGAGTTACGATTACCCTTTTCGGTAATCACTCCCCTCTCCTTTCGGAGAGGGGTTGGGGGTGAGGCTTCTCTTTCTTTTGGTAGGGTCGGGGGTGAGGCTTTTTATTTAATTTCCCCTATTCATTTGCCAATATCATACTTTTTGTCTATATTTGTACTTTGTAACAAATACAAATTAGATAAATTCAGCAAAAAAATGAAAGCTATAGAGATTCTTTTTCCTGTCTTCTTTATGATGTTCCTCGGTTGGTTGAGTCACAGAAGAGGTTGGGTAACAGCAGGACAGAACGAAGGAGCAAAGTCATTGGTATTTAATATTCTTTTCCCACTGCTCGTCTTTCACGTGCTTGTAAAAGCAGAGTTATCGACGAATTTCATTTATGAGATTCTCTTTTTAGATGCCGCTTGGATTCTTGTCTATCTGATAGGTAAGAGCATAGCAAAGCCCATTAGTGGTCGTTATGCCCAATTAGCACCCTTCCTACTGATGACTTGTGAGGGAGGCAGCGTTGCCCTACCCCTTTATATCGCATTGGTAGGAGCAGAACACGCAGTGAATATCATCACTTTTGACGTTGCTGGTATCCTCATCAACTTTGGACTTGTGCCAGCACTCATCACGCGACAGACATCAAGGGATGTGGCTTTCCTTCCTATGGCAAAACGAATTATTACAGCACCATTCATCGTTGCCGTTATCGTGGGTATTCTCGTTAATATGTCGGGCTTGTACCAATGGCTGATAGAGAACGAACTTCACAGAATCTATGACGGTACGATGAACATGGCAATGACACCTATTGCGAGCATTATCCTCTTCACCCTCGGCTATGGTTTCCACCTACGGGCAGCACAGCTCAAGCCGCTTTTGGCATTGACAGTGGTGCGCCTTCTATTGTGTGGGGCTATCATAGGAGCCTTCTTCTTGCTGTTCCCCGAATTGATGGCAGTGAAAATATTCCTTGTTGGCGTATTACTTTACTTTGCTTGTCCGACGGGATTCCCCGTACCGCTACAGATAGAAAGCCTATGCAAGGATGAGGATGACAAAAGCTTTATGTCGGCTTTCATCTCTATCTTTATCGTGGTGGCAATGATTGTTTACACATTGATTACATTGCTATTGATATAAATTTAAGGAGTTAAGGAGTGAAAGGGGATAAGACTATAGTTTTAATAGTAATATAAATAATGGAGTTAAGGAGTAAAAGAACATGAACGATAACGTAAAAAGTCCGTGGCCAGGACCAGCGGGAATGATACCCGTAACAAGTGGCAAAGCAGATGATGCAAATGTATTTAACCGCAATTACTTGGATTCTATCCATGTGGAGATGCGTGTTATTGATGCCATTGAGCCAATATTGAAGACAGTTATCTTCGGCGAAGAGTTCGATTCACCAATTATGATGCCTGCCTTCTCACATCTGAATAAGGTGTTGAAAGACGGCAAGAAACCAATGTTAGAGTATGCGCGTGCTGCCAAAAAGCTGAATACAGTTAACTGGGTGGGTATGGAACCTAACGAGGAATATGCTGAAATCGCAGCTGAAGGAGCAAGAACAGTGAGAATCATTAAGCCATTTGCTGACCATAATATTATTTTGGACGAGATTCAGTTTGCTATCAAACACGGTGCGATAGCTGTCGGCGTAGACATTGACCACGTTCCTGGTACAGACGGGCGGTATGATGTTGTAGACGGTATTCCACTTGGTCCTGTCATGCTTTCCGACCTCAAAGAATACGTGAAGGCTGCAGGCTCAGTTCCATTCGTTGCCAAAGGTGTACTCTCTGTGCAGGATGCCTTGAAGTGTAAGGAGGCTGGCTGTGCAGCGATTGTAATCTCTCATCACCACGGACGTATTCCTTTCGGTGTTGCTCCCGTGATGGTTCTGCCTAAGATTAAGGCAGCATTAGAGGGAAGTGGCATCGCAATCTTCGTTGACTGTGGTATTGATACCGGTTATGATGCTTACAAAGCACTTGCATTAGGGGCTGATGCGGTTGCTGTGGGCAGAGGAATTCTTAAGCCATTGCTGCAACAAGGAGCAGAAGGAGTTGAGGAGAAGGTACAAAAAATGAACGAACAACTTTCAGAGCTGATGATGTACACCTGCGTGAAAGATACTCGTTCATTCGATGCGTCTGTGCTTTACATCTAAGAAAATAGCATCTATAGGAACTGCTTAGTATTCCTATAGATGCTATTTTAATCTTAATGCGTAGCCTGATAATAACGGTTACGACTAAGAGAACTTGTCACATTCAAGTTGGTTGATGGGTCAGATATTGTTATACCAGAATAAGTCTGGATAGGTATTACATCTCCACTACGACTACGAATAGCGGTATAATATGATGTTGTATTGCCTTTCTCAGGAACAAGGAGGTTGAGTTGTTGATTAAATCTCGTCAACAGTTGTGGTTCGTTCTGCGCAAGTTTACGCACGTAATCGCCCATATCATAGAATATTGAAGGGATGTAACCATCCATACTCTGAATGTCACTCTCCACAACGGTTGCGAGAGGACTTGATGCGTTTATCTCCTTCATGATGTTAAGCATGCCCTCAACCTGCGAACAATCGATTACACTAATAGTACCATAAGGATAAGGAGTATTCCCATACTTGTAGTTACTATAGAAGTTGATGAAGTTAGTACAGATACTATGATAATCTGGATTCACCTTTGAGAGTTCATTCCACAGCAGTTTATAAGGCATACCATAAGCCATAATCTCCGTTGGACTACCAATGATATGGTGCGTTGCATTACAGAGTTCGTAGGCTACTTCGATACCTGTCATATTACAGTCGTCAAAGAGTATGTACTGGAACTTACCAATACCAGAGTCTTCTATACCCTTGTCGAATTCTGAAATATTCGTCTGATAAGCATCACCACCCAACCAACGCGTTGGAGGTCCAGGCTTACCAGCATTTTTATTAAGTCCGAAAGGTGAGGCTACAGAACGATTAAGGCGTGTGCTTGGCTTGGCAGGTATCCATCCCATACCATGACAACCGACTATCATTGAGTAATGCTTAGCTGGTGCTTCTTGTTTAACTCGCTTCAACAGGGTTGTTATCCACTCTGCAGAATTCAGCTTTAAGCCAGCTAATTTATTGTTGTAGATAGCAACGGTATCGTCTACACAGCTTCCATTCTTATACTGAACATTAATCAGAGCACCCTTATTCACCTTCGTAGAGATAAATATCATAAGTCTCTTGTTGCCAAGTCCACCTTGGTTAACAATCGCACTCTTTATGTCTTGTATATTGGTGAGGAAGTAGCTATAAAGCCCAGAATCGGTATCACTAACACCCGACCATGGCATATAAACAAAGATAGTATTCTCTACCTCGGTACCTGGTTGAGGTATTGGTTCTGGGTCTTCACTGCTACAAGAGGCAAAAAAAACAAGCATTGCCAGCTGTAAAAATAGGAAGATTTTCTTCATAATGAATCTTTTTAGCCCCATGAATATTATGTAGGAATTCAAGGGGAGTGGTTAATTAAAAAGCCTTGCAACGCCACAATGGACGTAGTAAGGCTTTTCATAGTTATGTATTGATAGTTTGTGAAAACTTATTTCACAATAATCAGAGAGTAATTCTTCTTACCTTTCTGTACGAGGAGATACTTACCATCAATAAGGTCCTCAGCTGTTACTGGCTGGTCAAAAGCTGCGAGTTTTTCCTTGTTGAGCGCTACGCCACCGCCCTTAACGAGCTTACGCATCTCACTCTTGCTTGGGAATATCTGCATACCTTCCTGATTGAAGACATCAACTGCAGGCTGACCAAGTACGTCCTTTGATACCTCGTAATGTGGAACATCCTTGAAGACATCAGTAAAGGTCTGCTCGTCTAACTGCAACAAGTTCTCCTTTGTACTCTTACCAAAGAGGATGTTAGAGGCTGCTATCGCCATATCAAGGTCTTCCTGAGAGTGAACCATACGGGTAACTTCCTCTGCAAGACGGTACTGAAGTGTACGACGACCTGGGTCTTGACGATGCTCTTCAATAAGATTATCGATAACATCCTTCTCCAAAGAAGTAAAGATCTTTATATACTTCTCGGCATCATCATCACTAACATTCAACCAGAACTGATAGAAGGCATATGGTGTTGTACGGTTGCGATCGAGCCATATATTACCGCTTTCGGTCTTACCAAACTTCTTACCATCCGCCTTTGTTATTAGTGGACAAGTAAGGCAATATGTCTCAGTTTCGTTACCTAAAGTACGACGGATAAGCTCTGTACCAGTAGTCATATTACCCCACTGGTCATTACCACCCAACTGCAACTTAACACCAAACTTCTCAAAAAGATAGAGGAAATCGTAACCCTGCAGAAGTTGATAGGTGAACTCAGTAAAGCTAAGTCCATCGTGACTCTCGCCACTCAAGCGCTTCTTCACACTATCCTTAGCCATCATGTAGTTGACAGTGATGTGCTTACCAACCAATCGAGCGAAGTCAAGGAAGGTGAAGTCCTTCATCCAGTCATAGTTATTAACCATCTCAGCCTTGTTTGGCTCGTTACCATCGAAGTCAAGGAACTTACTTACCTGCTTCTTGATAGCCTCTTGGTTATGGTAAAGTGTTTCTGTATCAAGGAGGTTACGCTCCTGACTCTTACCAGAAGGGTCACCAATCATACCCGTAGCACCACCAACGAGGAGGTAAGGCTTGTGTCCACAACGCTGCAAATGACGCAACATCATGATACCACAAAGGTGACCGATGTGCAATGAGTCAGCTGTTGGGTCAGTACCCAAGTAAGCTGAAACCATCTCTTTCTGAAGCATTTCCTCAGTACCTGGCATCATTTGAGCCAGCATACCACGCCAACGGAGTTCTTCTACAAAGTTCTTCATCTATATCTTTATACTTTAAGGAGTCAAGGGATAGAAGACTTTAAAAGCGTTCTGCCCTATCTTCATAAGCCTCAACTCTGTATTAATATTCTATTGTGAGCATCGTTAGGGCACTGGGTCATAACCACTACCGCCCCACGGATTGCATCTTAATATACGCCAAATTGTAAGTGCCAAACCCTTAAAAGGTCCATGCTTTAGGATAGCTTGTCTACCATACTCCGAACAAGTAGGAGTGAAGCGACAAGAAGGTGGCGTAAAAGGAGATATGAACTGGCGATAAAAGAGTATCGGAAGTATCAACAGCCATGATAAAACACGTGTGAAAAGACGCCATAGCTTGGCAAATACATTTTGAGATTGCTGCTCACATGGCATACTCTCGTTTCTCTCCTTCTCATCCATCATATCCGTTCTCCTATTCTTTGAAGCAGGTTACAGACCCGCTGTTCAATTGTAACAGAATCTATCAATTCGTTTGAAAGCCATATAAAAGCTATCAACAACTGCTTATCTGTTTGTTCATTCACACGGAGCGTGACAAAACTCTTGTGCTTACGATAAGCCTCACGTACCTGCCGTTTCACCCTATTGCGCTTTACGGCACGTTTGAAATGCTTCTTCGGAACACTGACTAACACCTGTACATTTGGCTCCTCAGCCGTTTTATCCGACACAGAAGTCTCTGACTTACTATCAATCAGTCTATATACAGCCTTCAAAGGGAATGCTGTCATCGCATGACTTCCACCAGTTCCAAAGAGCGTATCTATGAGCTTCTTGCTACATAGACGTTCTCCTTTTCTTAGTCTTTCTTCATGCTTTTCCATTCCTTATCAGCCTTTATTTACCGTATGTCCGGTACTGATGTCGGCTCCTTCCCCATCCTTTCAGATGAGGCAGAAGCCGTTATATTATTTATTCTTCTTCTCTTTCTCCAAGAAAGCACGCAATGCACCTGTCATAGAAGGATACTCCTGAGATGGAGCCTGAAGGTCAAGTCTTAATCCTTGTGCCTCAACTTCCTTCGCTGTAGCAGGACCAAAGGCAGCTATCTTTATGTCTCCCTGCTCAAAGTTAGGGATATTCTCTTTCAGAGCCTTTACTCCTGTTGGGCTAAAGAAGACAAGCATATCATAATCAAAGTTCTTAACTTCTTCCTCTGTTAAGCCATTGCTCACCGTACGATACATCACACATTCCTTGTGCTTGAGCTTATTTGCATCCAACAACTCGCTCAGAGCCTCCGTATGTACAGAACTCTGCGGAACAAGGTACTTCTCAGTCTTATGCTTAGTCATTGTAGGGATAAGACTATCAATCTTTCCCGTATTACCAAAGAACACCTTACGTTTGCGGTACTGAACATACTTCTGGATATAAAGAGCAATCGTTTCAATCACACAGAAATACTTCATATCCTCTGGGATAGTGACACGCATTTCCTTAGCGAGATTAAAATAATTGTCTACAGCATGACGAGAAGTAAATACCACAGCGGTATAATCCAACAGGTTTATCTTCTGCTGACGGAACTCTTTCGCTGAGAGTCCTTCCACTTTAAAAAATGGTCTGAAAACCAGTTCCACTCCCAAGTCTTCCGTTATGTCGTAATATGGCGACTTATCGCTTGACGGCTTTGGCTGTGAAACCAAGATCTTTTTTATCATCGTGTCCTAAAAGTTTATTATCAAATAGTTATCTGTAATGAACAAAACGCCCCACAATACCATCAACGGCATCAATTCGAGCGCACAAAAGTACAAAATTATTTGCAGACTGGCACCCATTCTCTTAAAAAAGATACTGTAACTCTTATAAAAAGCAAGCATTTTGACGCATAACATAACAATTAGTGTATAAATCAATGCTGTATGGAGTGACAAAGAGAAGTAAACCAGCAAGAGTACTATCGGGAACAATAAGACTCCTTCCAAAGAGGAAAGAAACACCTGTGTTCGCCTCCATTGTCCATTATTTTTCCTATCAAAGAACACCCAGTTTACGAATCCATAGACCAAATACTTGAATAGGAAATAAGCGACAAACACGCCAAAAAAGCATCCTATCGCTCCAAGTTGTGTATCATTCGGAAGCCTACCGCCCCCTAAATTTCGCGCAAATAAATAATAGAGAATACTTCCTAACAAAGAGGTTTGTGCTATCAAGATAGTCTGAAAGCGCATCTCTTCATTCGTTTCAATAGCCAACTCCTTACTGCGACTTACACGAAAGAAACTCTTTATCTGTCGTTCTATGAAATTTCTCGATAGAGAAAACGCCACCATCGCCATCACAAAACAACCTAAGAGCATTGCTGCAATAACATTATCATTGCTTACAGCATAAGGAGCAAGAACGCCCAAAACTCCATCAGCATGATTGTTTCCTCGTTCTAACTTGAAAAACTTATTCCCTTTAAAGTAGCCTTCTTCTGCAAATTTGAAGTCCGTCAGCTGAAACTTCTTCTGTTTTTTAGGGCGCAACAAGATAGACGAGTCAGTTTTCTGACCCGCCTTACCCTCAGAATCGACATTCGCCTTCTTCCCTGCTGCCAATGTTGACTTTAGCAATAGAGAAGGGCGAACAATGGAATCAGTTGTCGGCATTATCTATTAGAGTCCGAATGTCTTTTTAATATCCTCTACTCGATCGAGCTTTTCCCATGTGAAAAGTTCAACATCAACTGTCTTCTTCTCATGATAACGACTTTCAAAGGTCTTCTTAACAACCTCATTCTGACGCCCCATATGACCATAAGCAGCTGTCTCCAGATACATTGGCTGACGAAGTTTCAGTATCTTCTCAATAGCCTTTGGACGAAGATCAAACAGTTTCTTCACCATCTCAGCTATCTCACCATCAGTAGCCTTCACATGTGAACGACCATAGGTATTCACATAAACACTAACAGGCTCGGCAACACCAATGGCATAAGCCAACTGTACGAGAATCTCATCGCTCAAACCAGCTGCCACCATATTCTTTGCAATATAGCGTGCTGCATAGGCTGCAGAACGGTCTACCTTACTTGAGTCCTTACCAGAGAAGGCACCACCACCATGACCGCCTTTACCGCCATAAGTATCAACGATAATCTTACGACCAGTCAAACCAGTATCACCATGAGGACCACCAATCACGAACTTACCCGTTGGATTGACAAGATACTTGATATTATCGTTGAACAAGGCAAGTACTTTCTCCGATGTTATCTGTGCCTTTACGCGTGGCATAAGAATCTCAAGTACATCCTTATGAATCTGCTCAACCATCTCTTTATCAGCCTTCAACTGTGCCTCACGTGAGTCGTCAGCAGGCTTGATAAAGTCGTCGTGCTGTGTTGAAACAACAATAGTGTCAATTCGCTGTGGGATATTGTCATCGCTATACTCCACTGTCACCTGACTCTTTGAGTCTGGACGGAGATAAGTCATCTGCTTACCTTCCTTGCGGATGTCAGCCAACGTGGTCATAAGGAGGTGTGCCAAGTCGAGTGTCACAGGCATATAATTGTCTGTCTCGTTACATGCATAACCAAACATCATACCCTGATCACCAGCTCCCTGATTCTCAGCATCACCATTGTCAACACCACGGTTGATATCATCACTCTGCTCATGAATAGCAGAAAGAACACCGCAGCTATTGCCATCAAACTGATACTCAGCCTTTGTATAACCGATTTTGTTAATTGTCCTACGAGCAATTGTCTGAAGGTCAACATATTCCTTAGACCTTACCTCACCCATAATCACTACCTGACCTGTAGTATTAAAGGTTTCTATAGCGCAACGTGCATCCTCGTCGTAAGCCAAGAACTGGTCGAGCAATGCGTCGCTTATCTGGTCGGCAACCTTATCTGGGTGTCCCTCAGATACTGATTCCGATGAAAACAAATATGCCATATATTTATCTACTTTTTATGTTTGTATTTACTATTAACTCTCTGTTTAAGAGTGCAAAGTTACTGCAACTTAGCGGGATAACAAAATAAATAGGTAAGATTTATACATTATTGGGTGATAGATGATGGGTGATGGGCGGTGAATGTTGGGTGATGATGAGCAGTAGTATTCGGTGTTAAAAGGTGAATGATGAAGAAAATACAATCAAAGATTACCCTTTCAAAATCCACTTTATTTGAGAAGTCAATAATTACATCGGAGCTATTTTAGTATTATTGTCGCATAATTTGCGACGATATAAACCTTAAATCGTCGCATAAAATGGTTCTTCTGTTAAATATGTGGACGCTTTTCGTATTGCTTTAACAGAAGAACCATAGCTACTCATTAAACAAAAACATGGCTACGACAGTCAACTATCTATCCTATTATTATCCTCTGTTATTGAAAATATTTTCGTTTTAAGACTTCAAAAATATGCAGACAAGGGCTTGAAAAATCATTACATAATCTCAAATAAGACATCAAAAAATAACAGCAAAACCACATATAAGAGGCAGGTTTGCAATCAACAGAGTATCAATTAGTTACCAAATAACAAAATAAAAGGTGCTTAATTGGACTTCAAAAGGGCGTTAGTAAGAGCCTTAAAGGGCATCTTTTGCAACCCAAAAGGGCGTCTTTTAGAAGCCAAAAGAGCATGTATTGGGTTTGATCTGTACGAAAATAATTTACAAATATAATTTAACAAGGGAATAAGCAGGTTGTAGATGACAAATAGACATCGCACCTAATTACATTTATTATATAGTTACCCCCCTTATAAAACCATCTTATTGGAGGTAAGCTTACCATGTATGTGGATTAATCTCATTCTATTAACAATCTATACATTTAACGGAAGAGCCAAATATTGGGTGGTAATGAACAGTAGATATTAGGTGTTAAATGATGGAGGATGACGAATATAGCTATCCTACATTTCTTCTCCAAGAACGTCGCAAAATATGCGTTATTTGAGAATTTATTTGGAGTTTCGGCATTATTTAAGTATTTTTGTCGCATAATTTGCGACGATATGAGACACAAATCGCCGCATAAATGATATAATAAGGATGATGTATATACACGAAAGAGACAATTGGACTGACTTCCGTTGGGACACTTCAAAGGTGGAACTACTCCAAGAAGAGGTATTCCGTAAACAGGGTTTGCTTTATGGGAGATTGGCTTCACTGGGCTTTGACAGCAAAATACATGCTATGGCAGAGAACCTTACTTATGATATAGTGTATTCTTCAGAAGTTGAAGGCATCCGCCTCAACGTGGATCAGGTCCGTTCTTCCATAGCAAGAAAACTTGGGATTGAGAACGTAAAACAGACTGCACCATCTCACTATGTTGACTCTGTTGTCAACGTAATGCTCGAAGCTGTACAGCATTATGACATGATTCTCACAAAAGAAAGATTATATGCTTGGCAAGCTGCATTCTTCCCTTCTGGCTACAGTGAAGGTAGCCAGATAGAGATTGGACAGTACCGAACAAACGAGGAGCATATAGTCAGTGGAATATTTGGACGCGAGAAAATTCACTATATTGCTCCTTCTCCAGACCGTATTGAAGAAGAAATGCAAAAGTTCCTCAGATGGTTTAATAAAGAAGAACCTGTAAGTAGTGTCATACGTTCCGCCATTGCTCATTTTTGGTTTGTAAGCGTTCATCCATTTGAGGATGGAAACGGACGATTAGCACGTATTCTTTCAGATATGCTCTTGGCACGCGGCGAGAAAAGTAGGTTCCGTTTCTACAATATTTCATCACAGATAAACAAGGATAAGAAGCACTACTACGACATTCTCGAACGAATGCAGCGTGGAGATGGCGACGTTACGGAGTGGTTAGTGTGGTATATGCAGAAATTGGTGGATGCACTTGACGAAGCTGGTGCCACCGTCACAACAATCTTAAACAAGAGCTTCTTCTGGCAGAAAGCATCGGTTGTGCCTATGACAGAACGACAAACACAAATGCTCAATCTATTTCTTGACGGCTATGAGGCAAAGATAACATCAAGGACATGGGCAACGTTAGCAAAATGTTCGAAGGACACTGCCATTCGTGACATCCAAGATCTGGTTGACAAGAATATCCTTGTAGAAAGTATACCTGGCGCAAAACGACCAAGCTATTCCATCGTTTATGACAAAGAAGATTTAACTCAATTCTTCACGGATGTGAACATAACAGAGGAAAATGGCGTACCATATCTTCATGCATTATTTAAGGCTAAGAAGCCTATACGCGAAAGAATTACAAAGCTTGATGCTGACCGTTACCTGAAAGGTGATTTGTTATTGAATGATTTGCTCAATAAATACTGTTCGTATATGGTTGCCGACAATAAAGACTGATGACTCTCTATCTATGCAAATGAAGTATATAAATACAAAGGAAGATGATAGTTCCGTGTGCATAAAAAGTAGACATCGTAAAATCGATAGGTTCTACAAGCATTTTATCGACTAAAGAAAGAGAGTCCATTTGCCAGAAATGACAAATGGACTCTCTTTCTTTTAAATGATAAAAAGCTATCTCCTACAAATTCTTTTCATGAAGAAAAAGATTTATTTACATGAAGAGAAATATTTATTTTCACGACAATAAATATTTATTTTCATGAAAATAATTCGCAGTTGATAGTCTATTGAATGAAAAAGGACCCATGAGAGTCCTTTTTCATACACAGAATACGTATTATTTCGCTGGTGTCATCACCACTTCGGCATGGTTACCTGCTGCCAAGATTTGCTTCAAATGAGCAGCAAGCTTAGCTGGAGTGATAGCCTCAATGGTCTTTTTGTAGTTAGTATGAAAGTCTACACCTGTCATAATATAAGTATAGAGAACACTCATCCATGCGCCATTATTCTTAGCAGCAAGGTCTGCATTCTTCAGCATCAAGTCTTTAACTTTCTGAACCTTGTCGGCATCCATCTTGACAGTGTTGTCATTCATACCCTCAGCAAGGAGCTTAACAGCAAGCTCAGCCTTCTCTGGATCCATCGGACAGTAGCTCTGAACAATAGCGACAGCCTTGTTACCAAGACGGCGTAACCTGCCGCTTGCGCTTACAGAATAAGCTGCGCTGGCATCTTCACGAATGCTCTTCAAGTAAACCATTGAGAGCACCTGAGCTGCAGCATCAGTAAGAACGTCGTTCTCAAGCGTGTAAGCCATTGGCGCATGCCACATCTCGAAGGCAATCGCTTTTGGTGTTTCAGATTTATTTGTGAACTTACTAACGACCTTACCATTCACATAGCTTGGCACTTCCTTCCAATTCTCAACTTTACCCTTAGGCAGACATGCAATGTACTTCTCAATCAATGGACGGAGTGTAGCCTCATCAAAGTTACCTACGAAGTAGTAAACGAACTGACCAGGATTAGCAAAACGCTCCTTCCAAATCTGTAAGATACGGTCGTAATTAACGTTCTTCAATGTGTTCAATGTCATTGGAGCGAAACGTGCTTCGTGACCATAAATAGTCAAACTGAGCGAATCGCCGAATACGCTCTCAGGTGAGAGGTCCTTGTTCTTCAGTGCCAACTCCATTTGTGCCATCAATGCCTTGTAAGAATCTTCGTCCTTAGCAATATTGGTGAAGTTGAGGTAAAGCAACTGCATCATCGTCTCAATGTCCTTTGGAACACATGAACCAGCTACTGTCTGATAGTAGTTTGACATGCTGCAGCCCATTGAGGCCTGCTTACCAGAGAGTGCCTTCTGCAATTCCTGACGTGAGAAATTACCCAAACCACTGTAACCGAGGACAGCATCAAAGAGTTGTAAGTTGCTAAAGTCAGCCTTACCATAGAGCCCCTTACCGCCCTTCGCAGAAGCTTGGAACTGAATTTCATTGTCCTTGAAGTCGGTCTTCTTCAGAATAACACGTGCGCCATTGCTCAGTGTCAACTCCTTATAACCAAGTACCTTATTCTCCTTCTCACTGACAATCTTACCAGCCTTAGGGAGTTTCTTCTCATCGAGCAGTGGCTCCTGCTTTACGTTGTCAACGTATGGCTCAATCTTCTCAGCACGTACAGTACTGATTGTCTGTGCCATCTGAGCCTCTGTTGGGTAAGTAGCACCAGCCTTCTCCTGTGCAAAGATATAAGCTACGAAGTTACTATCCTTATCCGTGATGAGTTCCTGTGCATACTTATTGATAACGTCAACGTTCAATGCAGGCATCTCAACCAACTGCTTCATAATCTGATAATCATCCTCCTTGCTTGGGATTGGTTCGTTAGCAAGATAGTGATCACGGAGCTCATCGCCATACTGTGCATTCTTAATCTTATTACGGTTTACGTAAGCCGACTCAATTTGAGAGAGGTATTCAGCCTTCATACGGTCGTACTCGCCTGCTGTAAAGCCATACTGACGAACGCGCTGTGCCTCACGATAGATAGCTGCAAGTGCTTCGAGGTCCTTGCCTTCCTTTGCATCAGCTGCCATATTGAAGGCTGCCTTTGGCTTAGAAAGCATGTAATCGCCATCGTAAGAATAAGCACCAGTGAAAGGACAGTCAGCCTTCTGAGCCAACTCAGAGAGTCGCTGATTGAGCATCATGGTAATGATGTTCTTTGCATAAGAGTCTACATAGTAGTACATATCGCCCTTCTGTGCGTCAGGGAAGGCGTCATGCTTCATACTGAAACCAACCTGACTGTAAGGCATCTCCTTATCTTTACCAAACACGTAGATAGCGTCCTTGGTGTCTGGCACAGCCTCTTCTACAACCTGTGCAGCATTGGCAGGAACAGTAGCGTTTGCCCAAAGCTTCTTAATCTCATTCTCAGTGTGGTCTACATCAATATCACCTACAACGATGATACACTGATTATCTGGACGATACCACTTCTTATAATAATCGCGGAGGTCCTGATAAGGGAACTTGTCAACAATGCTCATCAAACCTATTGGCATACGATGACCATACTTTGAGTTAGGATAGAACTTTGGCAACACGTCATCATAGATTCGCATCACTGGTGTACGGCGCAGCTGCCACTCCTGATGAATAACACCACGTTCCTTATCTATCTCCTTGTCAGCAAGTGTCAAGCCGTTTGACCAGTCCTTAAGAATCAACAGACAAGAGTCGAGTGCTGTCTGACGAGCAGTAGGTACGTCGCAAATACGATAGACAGTCTGGTCAATACTGGTGTAAGCATTCAAGTTGCTACCGAACTCAACACCGAGTGAACGGGTGAATTCGAGGAGCGTTGAGTCAGGGAAATGCTCTGAACCATTGAATGCCATGTGCTCAAGGAAGTGAGCCAAACCACGCTGATTATCGTTCTCTTGAATAGAACCAACACGTTGTGCAATGTAGAAGTTAGCTACATGCTCTGGCCATTCGTTGTGAAGGATGTAGTAAGTTAAGCCATTGCTGAGCTTACCTTGTCTTACGTTCTTATTCACAGGGATAGGTCCCATCTGCTGTGCAGAGACCATTCCAGTGACAAAGAGTAAGACGATTAAGAATAAATGTTTGATTTTCATCTTAAACGTTGTTTGTAATTTAATATTAGTTTTATGGCGCAAAGATACATAAAAATCCGTTACGCAATCCGATTTTTTTATTTTTTATATATTGACAAACCCAAATCGTTCATTAGAGCCTAAACATATTTTGTTTTATTATCGAGCAGATTGTTTGGTTTTGGAACGCAGGCGTAGCGGGCTACGTCAAGTTACAAAGACACACAAGATGCCGATAAGAAAATAAAAGATGTTAGGAAACAATACCATAGTAATAAGAACAATACATATTGTGATCTAATGATCGATTTAGGTTAAAGTATCAATAAAGATTATTCTGTCAATAAGTCCATCTGCTGATGCTCGTTATACTGGATATTACGAGGGTGATGTTCGAGTATTTCTTGTCGTAGTGTAGAGGTATCAATATGCGTGTAAATCTCTGTTGTTCCGATACTTTCGTGTCCCAACATTGCCTGAATTGCACGCAAGTCGGCACCACCTTCGAGCAAGGAAGTGGCAAAGGAGTGGCGAAGGGTATGTGGGGAAATTGTTTTCTTAATACCAGCTTCAACCGCATATCGCTTAATCATGATAAGAATCATCGTACGAGTCAGGTGCTGTCCACGACGATTTAGGAAGACATAATCCTCCTCTCCGGGTTTGATTTTCATCACATTACGATCGGCAAACCAATAGTTTAGCTCGTCTAAAGCACGCGGTGAGATTGGAACCAAGCGTTCCTTCGAACCTTTACCCATCACTCGGATATACTGTTCTTCAATATATAGGTTGGAAAGTTTTAGGTTGGTGAGCTCCGACACACGCAGTCCACAAGAGAACAAGACTTCGATAATGGCACGATTGCGATGTCCTTCCCATTTTGATAGGTCTATCGCTTGCTCTAAGAGGTCTACTTCAGCCGTGGAAAGAACCTCTGGTAGGTGGTCAGGTTGCTTTGGTGACTCTAACAACTCAGTCGGATCTACTTCTAAATAACCATCAATAACGAGGAAACGATAGAACTGGCGCACCCCACTGAGAATGCGTGCCAAAGAGCGAGGACCAATACCAAGGTCGGAGATAAAGGCTGCAAAGTATTCTAAATCTTCTAACTTCACATCCAACACATCGACCTGTTCCACAGCAAGATAGCGAAAGAGCTTATCCACATCACGCATATAAGCATCCAACGTATTCGCCGAGTAGCCTTTCTCTAACTTCAGATAACGGCGGTAACGGCTGACAATATCCTTTGAATTCTTGTCTGTTTCCATTTAATTTCTTATTTTTGCATACTGCAATTTATATGCAAAGATACATCAAAAAACGATATTTGAGAAGAAAGAGATATGAAAGTAATCATTATTAATGGTCCCAACTTGAACCTGTTAGGGGTGCGTGAACCTGAGATATATGGTAGTCTGTCTATGGACACCTTCCTTTCACAACTGCGTGAAAGCTATCCTAACTGTACTATTGACTATTATCAAAGTAATGTTGAGGGCGAACTCATCAACAAACTACAGGAGACTGGCTTCTCATATGATGGCATTATCCTCAATGCTGGGGCTTATACACATACAAGTATTGCGCTTTTAGATTGCATTCGCTCTCTACAAACGCCAGTGATTGAAGTACATATCAGCAATGTTAACGACCGCGAGGACTTCCGTCGCCACTCTATGATTGCCCCAGCCTGCAAGGGAACTATTCAGGGCTTTGGTCTTAACAGCTACAGATTGGCTATAGAAGCATTGTCGCTCCTATAACCTTTCAACACTCATCATCCCCATTATAACCCATGCCAACAACCAACACCTATACTTCTCTCACTGACGAAGCGGGCTGCGATGCCTATCTTGCCTCGCATATTGATCCAGAAGGCGATTATCTTTATCGTCTTTATCGTGCCACAAATATTCATACTATTCACGGACGTATGGCAAGCGGACACCTGCAAGGTCGTCTCTTGAAGATGCTTGTACAGATGATACGTCCTAAGAATATCCTCGAAGTGGGTACTTTCAGTGGATACTCGGCTATCTGTATGGCGGAGGGATTGGAGGAAGATGGCAAACTCTATACCTTTGAAATCAATGACGAGATGGAAGATTTCACCCGTCCTTGGATTGAAGGGTCGCCTGTTGCCGACAAGATTGACTTCCGTATCGGTGACGCTGCAGAAGAGGCTCCGAAGTTGGGGATTCTATTTGATATGGCTTTCGTTGATGGTGACAAGCGCAATTATACGGAGGTATATGAGAAACTGCTACCTATCATCCGTTCTGGTGGCTATATCCTCGCTGACAACACACTGTGGGATTGGCACGTCATCGACCCAGCCTACGACCACGACCAACAAACGATTGGCATCCGCCGTTTCAATGACTTTATTGCTAAAGACGACCGAATCGAAAAGGTTATTCTCCCATTACGCGATGGGTTAACGCTGATTAGGAAGAAATAAAAGCTACACCCAAAAGCCTCACCCCCAACCCCTCTCCAAAAGGAGAGGGGAGTGATCACCGCAAAGGGATAACCTTAACGATTTTATAATCCATTCGTCGCATTTGGTTTCATAACCGATAGCAATGTGGTTAGCCCTCAACACCACTGGTGCTTACCATCCGCACCACACGTGCGGGGCGTTCGCACCACATGTGCAGAGCCTCAACACCAAACATCCAAAGCCCAACTTCCATCCCCAAACATCCGCATTTCATCACCACCCAACACCCATTATCCAACACCCAACACCTAACAGCCAGCATAAAAGTTTGTGTTTTTTTCAAACTTTCAGTACCTTTGCAGGATAAAACAATAAATAGATAAGACAATGCAAGAGACAAGACAAAACCGCATATCACGTCTCCTTCAGAAGGAGTTAGCAAGTATTTTCCAAACACAGACACGCATGATGCATGGTGTTTTGGTTAGTGTAACACGCGTAAAGGTGAGCCCAGACCTCAGTATCTGTACCGCCTACCTCAGTATTTTCCCATCTGAAAAGGGAGACGAAATACTGAAAAACATCAATGCCAATGAGAAGACTATCCGCTATGACTTAGGTCAGCGCGTGCATAATCAGCTGCGTATCATCCCTGAACTCCGCTTCTTCATTGACGACTCCCTCGACTATTTGGAGCGTATTGATGAGTTACTAAAGAAGTAGGAGGTGGGTGATGGGTGTTGAATGTTGGGTGTTGATGAATTGTTGATAAGTATTAAGAGGTTGGTGTTAACGATTAGTAGATAGGTACCAAAGCCTATTCAGAAACTCACCACCCCCATTTATCAATTCATCAACACCCAACATTCAACACCCATCACCCTACACACCCATCATTCAACACCTAACACCCTACCCATCATCACCCAACATTCAACACCCAACACCCATCATGAACTTCCCTTTTTACATTGCCCGCCGTTACCTCTTTTCAAAGAAGAGTACACATGCTATTAACGTTATCAGCCTCATCTCCGTACTCGGTGTGTCTGTAGCAACAATGGCATTGGTCGTTGTATTGAGCGGATTTAATGGATTCTCAGACCTTGTAGCGTCCTTTTTTACCAACTTCGATCCACAAATAAAGATTGAAGCAGCAAAGGGTAAGGCTATGTCGGCTAACGCCCCCTTACTTTTAAAGGTTAAAAAACTACCTTCAGTAGAGGTGGCTACAGAATGTGTAGAGGACCAAGCATTGGCTATTTATCACGACAAACAAGCCATGGTCAATGTGAAGGGTGTGGAGGATAACTTCGATTCGCTGACACATATCAGCAATATTCTATATGGTGAGGGTGACTTTAGACTTCATACAGCCAATCTACAATATGGGGTTCTCGGTATTAGATTGGCACAAGACCTCGGTACTGGAGTTGCATGGCCAGACTACTTACACATCTATGCGCCCCAGCGTGAAGGACAGTATGATGCTTCTAATCCTACAGATGCCTTCGTAAAAGACTCATTGATATCTCCGGGAGTACTCTTCCAAGTAAAGCAGATGAAGTATGACAAGGGTTATATCATTACCTCTCTCGACTTTGCACGTCGTATCTTCAACCGACAGGGAGAAATGACTTCTCTTGAGTTACGCATGAAACTGGGTGTCGACATTGACAAGGCAAAGGACGAAATACAAACCCTTCTCGGTGATAAATATAAGGTATTAGATCGCTATGAGCAGCAAGCTGACACGTTTAATATCATGCGTATAGAGAAGCTCTTTGCCTATATCTTCCTCACGTTTATCCTTATGGTGGCGTGCTTTAACATCATTGGTTCACTCTCTATGCTCATCATCGACAAGAAGAATGACGTCATCACCCTGCGTAACCTCGGTGCAACAGATAGTCAGATACGTCGTATCTTCCTCTTTGAAGGTAGAATGATTTCTGCTGCTGGTGCTGTTATCGGTATTGTGCTCGGCTTATTACTTTGCTGGTTACAGCAGACATACGGTCTTGTACAGCTCGGTGATCAAGCAGGAAACTTTGTTGTCAATGCCTATCCTATTAGCGTTCATCCAGAAGATATCATCACAATCTTCCTCACAGTTATCCTTGTTGGCTGGCTTTCTGTGTGGTATCCCGTACGTTATATGAGTCGTAAACTGACGAGGGATTAGACCATCCCTCGCCTATCGACTAACAACTATAAACCTAAACAACATGACTGAAAACCTAAACGACAAAATTATCATCTATCAAAGTGAAGATGGTAAGACCCAACTTGATGTGAAGTTGGAAGGAGAAACGGTATGGCTTACGCAGGCTCAGATGGTAGAACTATTTCAAACAAGCAAGCAGAATGTAAGCCTACACATCAACAATATCTACAAAGAAGGTGAACTGGAGAAAGAGGCAACTGTCAAGGATTACTTGACAGTTCAATCAGAAGGGGCAAGAACCATCCATCGCAGGGTAAATTACTATAATCTCGACATGATTATATCTGTGGGATATCGAGTAAATACGAAGAGGGGTATCCGTTTCCGCCAATGGGCAAACTCTGTTCTCAAGCAATATCTTGTCAAAGGCTATGCTATCAATGAGGATATTCGCAAACATCAGATTGCAGAATTGCGCCAACTCATACAAGTCTTAGGCAGAACTATCCAGCAACAACCTGCAAAGACGACGGACGAAAGCAATGCACTCTTTGATGTTGTAGTGGACTATACCTACGCACTCGACACACTCGACAACTATGATTACCAGCGACTCCATATCGCCAAGACTACCAAAGAAGAACCCTTCCATGCCACATATGAGAATGCTATGCACGAGATAGATATACTTCGACAGAAGTTTGGTGGTTCTGTACTCTTTGGTAATGAGAAGGATGAGTCCTTCAAAAGTTCTATCGGACAAATCTATCAGACCTTCGATGGCACAGAACTTTATCCGAGTGTGGAGGAGAAAGCGGCTATGCTTCTCTATCTTGTCACCAAGAACCACTCTTTCAGTGATGGTAACAAGCGCATTGCAGCCACTCTCTTCCTATGGTTTATGAACAACAATGCCATCCTCTATCATCCCGATGGCACCAAACGAATTGCTGACAACACACTCGTTGCCCTCACTCTCATGATTGCCGAGAACAAAACAGAGGAAAAGGATATAATGGTAAAGGTAGTGGTGAACCTTATCAACCAAGCCAATTAACCTGCATTGCTATAAACTTTTCGTAGACAGATAGTAGTATTTCGGAAAATAATTCATATATTTGTCGTGAATATAATGAACAAAGTATGTCAAGAGAGGAAACAAATCAAATACGCTACATCGTCGCTTTAATAGCAGAGTTTGCCAAAAAGTTTAATCTTGGTCAGCGACAGGCATACAATTACCTTAAGCGTTTTAAGGGAATAGACTACTTGATGTCCTTTTATGATGTTCTGCACACACAGTCCTTTGAGGATGCTATTCATGACATTTCTATCATCTGTCAGAGGAATGGCGGTGCACTAAAATGATAAAGCCTATGATTCTCTATCATGGTTCTAATGTTGATATTGACAAGATTGATCTTACAAAGTCCAAACCATACAAGGACTTTGGCAAAGGCTTTTATCTGTCAGCCGATAAGCAGCAGGCACAACGCATGGCAGAACAAAGAACATCAATCTTACTTGAAGGAAAGCCTACACTCAATAAATACCAATTTGATGAGACAATACTTGATGATAACAGCTTAAAGATTCTGCGCTTTGAAAAATACAGCAAGGAATGGGCTAATTTTGTTCTTAAGAACAGAGACATCAACATAGAACAACCTTGCCATAACTATGATATTGTTTATGGACCTATCGCTGATGATGGTGTAACCTTTCAACTACGACGATATAAAACAGGGATGATAAGTCTGGAACAACTCGTCAACGAACTGAAGTACTCACAAGGTATAACATTTCAATATTACTTCGGAACTGAATTAGCAATATCAAAACTAAAGAAATTATGAAACTAACTGATGAACAGATTGATATGATGAAAGAGGATGTATGTGCAGAACTTATAGCCTTATTGATGAAAGACAGACATTGTACTATGCCCGAAGCAATTGATATGCTCTATAACTCTGACACTTACAGCCGTATTCAGGACCAATCAACAGGATTGTATTATCAAAGTCCGGGCTATACATACGCTTTTCTACAACAGGAATTATTGACGGGTGACTATCGAAGGGAAATGTTCTAAAAGAAACACAGAACAAAGCGAAGCTATGATATAAAGCTAATTGCTGACTTTTTCACCCTAAACTAATAAAATTATAGTATAGAAACATATCACTGAAAAAATAAATTTATATATTTGCAACAGAGAACAAAAGCACAAGCCAATGAGTTGACAAGAATGTGCCAATTACTAATTATAACACAAAAACGGGACAATGAAAAAGACTATTACAATCGCACTTCTTACTGCAGCAGTAATAGGTGCAACATCTTTTTTTTCATCATGCAGTAACAAAAACGATGATGACTGGATTATTGATCGCCGGCCAGATCCTGTAACAATTGACCTTTCAAAGGTATTCACTAATGGCATGCCTAAAGAGGTGGACAGTATGACTATCCAAACAGATGAAAGAGGATTAGTTACAAGTATTAAGACTAAGGATGAAATGGTATCTTTCAAATACATTAATACAAAAACACGTGCTATTGTAATCCCAAATGTCTTCATGAAAGTAGAACGTAATGGGAAAGCAACAGTCTATATAATGTATCTGAACAACAACGGTTTTGTTAGAGGATGCATGATAGAGCAAAAGGAAAATACAAAGGAAGATACATGGAGGTTCACTTATAACGATAATGACCAACTAATTAATATAATCCATTCAGCAGATGACTACAAAAAATTTACTTTGACTTATAAAGATAGCAACATCTCTGAAATAGAGACAAAAACTATCGTCTCACAAACAACAACAAGAAAAAAAGATACTTGCAAAGTTGCTTATACGTCAACTGCCACCCCTACTCCTATAGTGAACAAGGGTAACATTATGCTCTTCAATACAACGTTTGGTATTGACATTGGCGCAATGAAATACGCCTACTATGCAGGATTGCTTGGAAAAGCAACTAAGAACTTGCCTCTACAGCTTATTGATAAGAACGGCAACAAAAACAACTTTACGTGGACTGTCAATAGTAATGGTTTCCCAACTGCAATGACAAGCGGTAGCCATCAATACAAGTTCGTGTGGTAAAAAAATATTTTATATCATTACATATATTTATCATCCCCCTTCTATAAAGTACACTCGGAAAGTAAATCAATAGGGGGTTACTTTCAAACCATAGCTCTCAGACCATACCCCACGCTGGTCTGAGAGCTTTTCTTTTACCCTTTTACCTACCCATCCCAAATCTACACCCACGCAAAATAGCACAAATACACAGATTACTACATAGCTTATACTTGCCAAGCAACCATTGAAACAGTATCTTTGCAGCATGAATCACGAATTATTTTCATGAAAAGAAATATTTTTCTTCATGAAAAGAAAGATTTATTTTCACGTAAATAATTTCTTTCTTTCGTGAAAAGAATTCTGCCTAAGCTAAAAGTATGTGATTATAGAGACTCGTTTCACACACTAACGGCTCACGAAAAAGATGATTATTAACCCTTATTACAAACGTAAAGCTATGACTGTAAATTACAAACTATTAAGAACAAGCGGTAAACTCGCACAACGTAAAGCACTAAGAATCGTACCTATCAAGAAAGATGTCACGGGAATAGAGAGAATCTGTCAGCATATCCAACAAGCAACAACGCTTACAACAGCCGACATTCTCGGGACTATCGCTGCATTAAAAACAGAATTAGCAGAGGAGCTAAAAAGTGGGAATACAGTCCATCTACTGGGCATTGGATTCTTCTCGCTTGCCCTTAAAGGCGACATGTACGAAGACCCTAAGACGCATCGTCACCATCTCCGTAATGTTGCTGTGCGCAAAATTAGATTCCGCCCCGATAAGGATTTTCACGAAGCGTTAGGAAAGATGATTTTTGAAAACAAAACCTACAAAGACGGTACATCCACACTTCCTATAAAATCAGCCGTTAACGCTGCACTAAAAGAGTTGTTTGAAGAGAGTCCGATAATCACTGTTAACGACCTCCGTCGCCGTCTGAACCTTTCTACAACCTACGCCTATCAACTTACAGCACAGTTAGAACGTGAAAAGAAAATCATTAACATCGGTTCACGTTATCGCAAAATCTACAGAAAGGCATAGAACGAAAAACCGTAGACGGACGACATCCGTCGTGCCGTATAAAGTAATCTGAAAGGTAGAAAATATCTTCCGAATACTTTGTTTTTCAGAAGAAAAATATTATTTTTGTAGAAATATAAAAACTGACAGTCTATGCCTGCAACAGCGCAACTAACACTTAACGGTCATCATTATGACATTGAACTGCTCAACCAGAGTTTTTACCTATCCACAGGCTGGAATGGTCACCCCAGAAATACCTTGCCTGGTGACGGACAGCTGTGTATACAGATGAATACGCCTGCTGACAACTTCATTCTGGAATTGATGATGAAGACTGAAGAGACTCCCCTTGCTGAGGGACAATTAGAAATATATGATGCAAAGAGCGATATGCCTGTTCGCCAGATTAAGTTTAGTAAAGCGTACATCACAGAATTTCGAGAGACGTTCAACCTACTCGATGATGACAGGATGACTACTTACGTGAAAATATCTCCGATGGAGATGACAATCAACAAAAGAATCAAGATTGAGAGGAGACTATTCTGGCTTTGGTCTAAGGCTTTACAGGAACCTATGAAGATGGCAGAAGTAGTAGCCGATACAGATGTGCACCTCAACGATGCCTACTGGATAAAACCAGATGGGGAGAAATGCAGAGAGTTTCCTATTGGAGAAGTTGTAAAACTCTATTTAGTTCTTGGTAATTACAACGTAGGGCAAACTGTCCAGTTCGACTTTGAGGAAGAGACCGACGAAGGGGTATACCATGCCTCATGTTCGGGAGAAACTAATGACAATGGGATGATTATTATAGAGGATTTTGAATTTAAAAGGAAAGAATAAAAGATGGCTATAATTAAAGTTACATCACCACAAGCAGTTGGAAGCGTGAAGTTGAAAGTAACAGGCAGACCTAAACTGATCTTGGTAAATGGGCATTGGAATAGATTGTTGAACCTTGTTAATATGTCACCAGGGGAAGATAGTGAGAATTACTGGATTTATTTTCTTGGCGGCGGAAATATATTAAAAGAATTTATAGAAAATGCACAAAAATATTTCAAAGATAATAATTATCAAGACAAACCTTTCTATGTCGATGGAAGTTCTCTTTTGGGTGGTGATCAGAGCGGAAATGATAGAAAAATAAAAGGATATAAATTTGCAATGCAACATATAGCAGCAATAACAAAAGGGGTGGGAAACGAAAAGTTTTATTTTATTTCTCATAGTGAAGGGGCTGCATACGCTGCAGGCATGGCAAAGGCACTTATAGAGAAAGGTTACAAAGTTGGTGAGTCTGTCATGTTATCTGCAGATGAAGGTGACGAGTTTACTGTTGAAGGAAACTATCCCTGCTATCAGATAACTGCAGGATATATTGAAGAAGAAGAATATCTACTTTCCTATATAAGCCCAATTCACCCATCTACAATCAAAAAACCTAAACGAAAGTTTCACATAGATCCCATTGTAGGCGATCACAGAATACAGGGAGTAAACAGATATGGAGTGTATATCAGCTTTAACACAAAGTTTGAAACAGTACATGGGTCTACTATTGATGTTCAAATATTTAATATCCTTAAGAGGCTTAAAAAACTAAAAGTAATTCCTCAAAAGCTAAAAGGGAAAACAGTGTACATGATAGCTGATGGAAATATTATCTGGCATAAGATAGACAACACAGTTGTAGTTAATAAAAACATAGACATATATTAAGTATGGAAAAGGAAAGAAAAACTAAAACAAGGAAGAGAATTATCCTTCAGATTCTAATGTGGACCTGTATTCTATTCTCTGTGGGTACTTGTACACGTTATATTCTGTGGGTCTCATTGCATAGAGCTAAGCCCAACAACCAGCCAGAGTATTCAGCAAAAGAAGAATGTTATTTCAAGGAGTTGGAGAAAAAGGATAATTGGAAGTCTCCAAGTAGATACCTTTATAATATTGATAAAAAAGGAAAAGCATTAGTCAGTGACTCTGTTTTTTTGAACACCCCCTATGCATATTCTCTTCGTATTGAGATAAAAGACTCCACAACATTCTTTTCGTTACCGAGTAAAACTGGAGATACAATTGCCTTATATTTATATAATCATGTAGTTGACAGAAATCCTGAACTACAGAGAATTATCATTGGTTTCTCTTATATTGAACGAATAGACGAACGAGCAAGTATTGGACACTCACGAACAGAAGAGTATGCAGTTCGTGGGAAAAGGCTTGTAAAATTAAAATACGATATGGAGTAAAATCATCAGCTAACAAAGAAACATATACATATTCCAAAAGTTCCATGCTGAAAAACTCGTTTTATCTGGCATAAGATAGACAACACATTTGTAGTTAATAAGAACATAGATATATATTAAGTATGGAAAAGAAAAGAAGTATAAAGACAAAGAACATTTTACGGTTTGCAATATGGATATTGATTCTTTCCTTTGTGGTTATTTGTGTATGCTATCTTTCATGGGCTGCACTATTCCGACCTATGCCAGGGAATCAGCCGGAGTTATCTGTCAAAGAAAAAAAATACTTCAATGAAATGGAAGGAAAAGAGGGGTGGGATTACGTGCGTAGGAGCGTATACAATATAAATAAAAGCGGTGAATCATTACATCAACGTTTAGTTGATTTGGATAAAGATTACGCTTATATGTTTCGTACAAAAATAAATGATTCCATAACATTCTTTTCTTTACCAAATAAAACAGAAGACACTATTGCATTGCATCTATATAATCACATAATCCACAAAAGTCCTCGATTAAAGAAAATTATAATAATATTCAATTATGAAGAAGATTTAAACGAACGAGCAAGTATTGGACACTCACGAACAGAAGAATATGCAGTTCGTGGAAAAAGGCTTGTAAAATTAAAACACGATATGGAGTGAAATCATCAGCTAACAAAGAAATATATACATATTCCAAAAGTTCCATGCTGAAAAACTCGTTTTATCTGGCATAAGATAGACAACACAGTTGTAGTTAATAAAAACATAGACATATATTAAGTATGGAAAAGGAAAGAAAAACTAAAACAAGGAAGAGAATTATCCTTCAGATTGTAATGTGGACCTGTATTCTCATCTCTGTGGGCACTTGCACACGTTATATTCTGTGGGTCTTGCCGCGTAGCCCTAAACCTAATAACCAACCAAAGTATTCATCAAAAGAAGAATCTTATTTCAAGGAGTTGGAGAAAAGGAATAATTGGAAGAATCCAGATAGATACATCTATAATATAAATGAAAAAGGAGAACCTTTGCCCAATGATTCTGTTTTTCTTAACAAAGATTATACATATTCCCTTGGTATAAAGATAGAAGACTCTACAACTTTCTTTTCCTTACCTACTAAAATAGAAGACACTATAGCCTTATATTTATATAATCATGTGGTTGAAAGAACACCAGAACTGCAGAAAATAAAAATAATATTCAACTATGAAGAAGATTTAGATGAACGGGCAAGCATAGGACATTCTCGCAAAAGTGAATATGCAGTTCGTGGAAAAAGGCTTGTAAAATTAAAACACGATATGGAGTGAAATCATCAGCTAACAAAGAAATATATACATATTCCAAAAGTTCCATGCTGAAAAACTCGTTTTATTGGGCATAAGATTAACAACACATTTGTAGTTAATAAGAACATAGATATATATTAAGTATGGAAAAGAAAAGAAGTATAAAGACAAAAAACATTTTGCGAGTTGTAATATGGATATTGATTCTTTCCTTTGTGGTTATTTGTGTATCCTATCTTTCATGGGCTGCACTATTCCGACCCGTACCAGGGAATCAGCCGGAGCTATCTGTCAAGGAAAAAGAGTACTTCAATAAAATGGAAGGAAAAGAGGGATGGGAGT
Organism: Prevotella melaninogenica; assembly: GCF_013267595.1. Lineage (NCBI taxonomy): Bacteria > Pseudomonadati > Bacteroidota > Bacteroidia > Bacteroidales > Prevotellaceae > Prevotella > Prevotella melaninogenica. The sequence goes on from NZ_CP054011.1 coordinate 1,483,243, forward strand.
ACGTGCGTAGGAACGTATACAATATAGATAAAAGCGGTGAGTCATTACATCAACGTTTGGTTAATTTGAATAAAAATTATGCCTATATGCTTTGTGTAGAAATAGAGGATTCTGTAACTTTCTATTCTTTACCAAGTAAAACAGAAGATACCATAGCATTGCATCTATATAACCATGTGATTGGAAGGACTCCTAAACTAAAGAAAATAGTAATATTATTCGAGTATGAAGAATGGTTAAACGAACGTTCAAGTTTAGGACATTCTCGCAAAAGTGAATATGCAGTCCGTGGGAAAAAACTTGTTAAATTAAAACACGATACAGAGTAATATATTCAGTTAAAAGATAAATATATTCCAAGGGTTCCGTACTGAAAAGTTCGTTTTAACTGGTATAAGACTGGCAACACAGTTGTAGTTAATAAGAACATAGATATATATTAAGTATGGAAAAGAAAAGAAGTATAAAGACAAAGAACATTTTGCGAGTTGTAATATGGATATTGATTCTTTCCTTTGTGGTTATTTGTGTATCCTATCTTTCATGGGCTGCACTATTCCGACCTGTGCCAGGGAATCAGCCAGAGCTATCTACTAAGGAGAAAGAGTACTTCAATGAAATGGAAGGAAAAGAGGGGTGGGATTACGTGCAAAGAAGCATATATAATATAGAGGTAAACGGAGATCCCTCAAATCAGCATTTAATTAATCTGAATAAAAATTATGCCTATATGTTTCATACAAAAATAGAAGACTCCGCAACTTTCTACTCTTTACCTATTAAGATTGAGGACACAATTACCTTGCATTTATATAATCACATTATCCACAAAAGCCCTCGATTAAAGAGAATTGTAATTGATTTCTCTTATGTAGAACGGTTAGGAGATGGTGCAAGTATAGGACACTCACGAACAGAAGAGTATGCTGTCCATGGTAAAAGGCTTGTTAAATTAAAGCATGATACAGAGTAATATCTTCAGTTAAAAAATATATGTTCCGAGAATTCTGTGCTGAAAAGTCTGTTTTACATGGCATAACATTGTAGTTAATAAGAACATAGACATATATTAAGTATGGAAAAGAAAAGAAAAACAAGGAAGAGATTTATCCTTCAAATTGTAATATGGAGCTGTATTCTCCTCTCTGTGGGTACTTGCACACGTTATATTCTGTGGGTCTCATTGCATAGAGCTAAGCCCAACAACCAGCCAAAGTATTCATCAAAAGAAGAATCTTATTTCAAGGAGTTGGAGAAAAGGAATAATTGGAAAAATCCAGATAGATACATCTATAATATAAATGAAAAAGGAGAACCTTTGCCCAATGATTCTGTTTTATTTAATAAGATCTATGCATATTCATTCGGTGTTGATATTGAGGATTCTACAACATTTTTTTCATTACCAGCAAACACAGAAGACACTATTGCCTTGTATTTATATAATCATGTGATTGACAGAACACCTCAACTACGAAGAATAGAAATAATATTCAATTATGAAGAAGATTTAGATGAACGGGCAAGCATAGGACATTCTCGCAAAAGTGAATATGCAGTTCGTGGAAAAAGGCTTGTAAAATTAAAACACGATATGGAGTGAAATCATCAGCTAACAAAGAAATATATACATATTCCAAAAGTTCCATGCTGAAAAACTCGTTTTATCTGGCATAAGATTGACAACACATTTGTAGTTAATAAGAACGTAGATACATATTAGGTATGAAAAAGAAAAGAAGTATAAAGACAAAGAACATTTTACGAGTTGTAATATGGATATTGATTCTTTCCTTTGTGGTTATTTGTGTATGCTATCTTTCATGTGCTGCACTATTCCGACCAGCGTCAGGGAATCAGCCAGAGCTATCTGTCAAGGAGAAAGAGTACTTCAATGAAATGGAAGGAAAAGAGGGATGGGATTACGTGCGTAGGAACATATACAATATAGATAAAAGCGGTGAATCATTACATCAACGTTTGGTTAATTTGAATAAAAATTATGCCTATATGCTTTGTGTAGAAATAGAGGATTCTGTAACTTTCTATTCTTTACCAAGTAAAACAGAAGATACCATAGCATTGCATCTATATAACCATGTGATTGGAAGGACTCCTAAACTGAAGAAAATAGTAATATTATTCGAGTATGAAGAATGGTTAAACGAACGTTCAAGTTTAGGACATTCTCGCAAAAGTGAGTATGCAGTCCGTGGAAAAAGGCTTGTGAAATTAAAACACGATATGGAGTAAAATCATCAGCTAACAAAGAAATATATACATGTTCCAAAAGTTCCATGCTGAAAAACTCGTTTTATCTGGTATAAGATTGACAACACATTTGTAGTTAATAAGAACATAGATATATATTAAGTATGGAAAAGAAAAGAAGATAAAGAACTAAATACTTCGCATAAACACACAAAAAAGCCATTCCCAACCCTTTTCAGAGCATAGGAATGGCTTTTATTTATTGAGTAGTCCTCAGACTATTTTTATCCAATCCACTTCACGTAAGCGAAGTCCTGACGGTGTGGCAGGAGATCGTTCTTAGGACACATACGGACAGCGTACTTGTAAGCACCTGCTTCTGTTGCATCGAAAGTAGCCTCAAAAGTATAGTGATTACCCTCAGTCTTCACCATCTTGAATGGGATTACCTTGTGGATGTTAACGTCATCAACTGGTGCATTCTTCAAGAATACAAGCTCAAGACCTACAGCATTGTTCAAGCCCTGCTCGTCGATAACGTAAGTAACCTTAATCTTATGACCTGTAGAAATGTCCTGCAGTGCATCCTCGTCCTTAGAAACAACATAGATGCTGTCCCAACGCTCTGCTACAGACTCCTTCCAAAGAGCAATCTCCTTAGCAAGTTTATTGTCATTAGCCTCGAGCTTATGAGAACGCTTAGCCTGACTCTCATAGAACTTGTCATAGTAGTCATCAAGCTGACGCTTCATTGTATAGTGAGGAGCGATAGTTGCAATAGAGTTCTTTACAACCTTAACCCAATCCTCTGAGTAGCCATCTTGATTCTTATTGAAGTAAAGAGGAGCAATCTCATTCTCGAGAAGACCATAGATTGTAGCTGCATCAAGTTGGTCCTGATAGCCCTGATTCTGATAGGTACGCTTCTCTGGCAATGCCCATCCAGCTCCCTCGCGGTAGCCTTCAACCCACCAGCCATCAAGTACTGAGAGGTTAACAACACCGTTCATTTCTGCCTTCTCACCAGATGTACCACTTGCCTCGAGTGGACGAGTTGGTGTATTCATCCAGATATCAACACCAGAAACGAGACGACGAGCCAACTGCATATCGTAATCCTCAAGGAAGATAATCTTACCGAGGAACTGTGGCATACGTGAAATCTCAAAGATACGCTTGATAAGTCCCTGTCCTGCACCATCAGCTGGGTGAGCCTTACCTGAGAAGAAGAACAGAACAGGACGCTCTGGGTTATTTACAATCTTCTCCAAACGCTCAAGGTCAGTGAAGAGCAAGTGTGCACGCTTATACGTTGCAAAGCGACGGCAGAAACCAATCATCAATGCGTTAGGGTTGATACGCTCAAGGATAGAAACCACCTTAGCTGGATCACCCTGGTTGCGGAGCCACTGCTTGGTGAACTTATCACGGATATACTTGATAAGTTTCTGCTTCAATGCCATACGTGTCTCCCAGATTTCTGAATCAGGAACATTATAGATTGCATGCCAGATAGACTCGTTACTCTGGTCGCTCATGAAGCTTTCATCGAAGTACTTATCGTAAACCTTACGCCACTCTGTTGCGGTCCATGTTGGGAGGTGTACACCATTGGTTACATAACCTACAGCATTCTCCTCTGGGAAGTAACCCTTCCACAATGGAGCAAACATCTTCTGACTTACCCAACCGTGAAGCTTTGACACACCATTGACCTCCTGACAGGTGTTACAAGCGAAGGTACTCATACAGAAACGCTCGCTGTGATCATCAGGATTGGTACGCCCCATACCGATGAACTCATCCCACGAGATACCAAGTTTAGCAGGATAATCACCCATATACTTGCCGAAGAGTTCCTCGTCGAAGTAGTCGTGACCTGCTGGTACAGGAGTATGAACGGTATAAAGTGATGAGGCACGTACAAGCTCCATAGCTTGATTAAATGTCAAGCCACTCTCAATGTAGTCGCAAAGACGCTGGAGGTTGCAAAGTGCTGCATGACCTTCATTGCAGTGATAGATATCCTTCTTGATACCCAATTTCTTCAAAGTAAGAATACCACCGATACCGAGCAGAATCTCTTGCTTCAAACGGTTCTCCCAGTCACCACCATAGAGAGAGTGAGTGATAGGACGGTCGAACTCAGAGTTCATATCGTTGTCTGTATCGAGCAAGTAAAGCTTAATACGTCCAACGTTTACACGCCATACAAGTGCGTGTACCATATAGTTGCGGTAAGGTACATCAACAACAACCTGATTGCCGTTCTCATCGAGCTCACGCTCAATAGGAAGAGAGTTGAAGTTTTGTGCATCATACTTAGCAATCTGCTGGCCATCCATAGAAAGACTCTGTGTGAAGTAGCCAAAGCGATAGAGGAAACCTACAGCACAGAAGTCTACGTTAGAGTCAGAAGCCTCCTTAATGTAGTCACCTGCCAAGATACCAAGACCACCAGAATAAATCTTCAAAGCCTGGTTAAGACCAAACTCCATACAGAAGTAAGCAACAGAAGCACGTTTCTTATTAGGCTTAACGTCAATATAAGTACGGAACTTCTTATAGACATCACTCACCTGCTTCATCAGCTTTTTGTCCTTTACAATAGCTTCCTTACGGTCATAGCTAAGACGCTCAAGGAGCTGGACAGGATTATGTCCAACCTCTTCATAGAGTTCCTCATCAAGAGCTTTGAACATGTTGCGTGCTTCGTAATTCCATGCCCACCACATATTGTGAGCAAGCTCATCAAGACATGCCAGTTCCTTTGGCAGAGTTGACTTTACAGTTACCTCTTTCCACTGAGGTTCGTTGGAATAATCTGATTTAATTTTCATAACTTATTATAGTTTTGACTGTTATTTCGTTATTTTGTTACTAAGCAGTTATCACTTGTTTCTTGCAGCTGCTTTCTTTAATGCTATGTCGTAAGCCTGCTCATAATAGATGATAAACTCACTCCAAAGAGCCTTACGAGAGAGCTTCTCGGCATTTGAACGACACTTGTTCACCTCCGTCTTCGTAAAGCAAGAGTAACGGGCTATGGTATCCTTAATACCATCAGCTACCTCTGAATAATTATAATCTGTACGATGTAATACTTTCACACCATCTTCTATCTCGCTATATTTTCCCTTCTCTGTATTTGCCCACAAACCGAAACCAGCAAGGTCGGTTGTAATACAAGGTACCTTAAAGGCTATTGACTCTAATGGTGTATAGCCCCATGGCTCATAGTATGAAGGATAGACACAGAGGTCATTGCCCAACACAAGGTCATAATAGCTCATATTCATAATACCATCATCTCCTGTCAGATAGCAAGGCAAGAGGATGACCTTCACCTTATCTCCCTTTGCATTGTTTATACCGAGAGAACTGAGCATATTAAGTACATTGTCATGGTCCATATTGTGGAGCCAGTGCGTAAGTACAGGCTTCTCCAATGGTGTGTCAAACTGTTTACCACTGTTGAGACGCTCCACAAGGTCCTGACGTGGACCCGCTACCCAGCCTGGAACCTCAATGAAGGCTACAACCTGCTTCTTCAAGTTCTCATCATAACGCAAGCGGTTCATTGATTCTATGAACACATCAATACCTTTATTGCGGAACTCATATCGTCCGCTGGTTGATACGATTAACGCATCATCTTGTATATCGTCACCTGTCAACGCATTGGCAACATCAAGCAAACGCTTACGCGCTGCCTTGCGCTTCTTTGTGAAGGTTGTACCCTTTGGTACAAAGTCGTTCTCAAAACCATTTGGGAGAACCAAATCAACTGGTTTATCAAGTAACTCTTTACATTCTGTTGCAGTGATGTCACTCACAGTCGTGAAGCAATCAACATAATACGCAGTCTGCTTCTCAATGGAATGCTTACTCTCCATATTCAACTCTGAAGCCATCTGATCACCATTATATGCCCAGAGATATTCGTACAAGGGCTTGTTATTACCCGCTATACTACGCCCAATACCCGTTGCGTGAGTAGTAAAGATAGATGCTATCTGTGGCAAACGATGCTGTAATACAAGTGCGGAAAAGCCTGTTTGCCATTCGTTTGCATGGAAGACAACCTTATCTTTCTCACTAAGATAGAATCTATAGAAACTCTCTACGACAAGTGCCGTAGCATAAGCAAACATTGCTGATTCATCATAATCGCCGTAAGCATGAAGACTATCAACACGATAATACTCCCAAAGCTTACCATAGAATTCTTCCTTATGATCAAAGCATGACTGAAAATCAACGAGCATAGCAATTGGCTCACCAGGAATATCCCAACGACCTACCTTTACCGATAGACCCTCAGAGGCGGCTTTCTGCTGCCATTCAGCAAATAGCTTCTTATCCTCCTTAAAGTAAGGGGACGGTGTCTCTTGCCAGCAGTCAGGACCAAGGAAGATAACATGATCCTTTATCTTTTCTTGTAATGTCTTTGCACGAGTAGAAAGTACTGTATAAATTCCTCCGACCTTATTACATACTTCCCAGCTGGTCTCAAAAATATAATCTGGAAACAACATCTTCTCCTTTAAAATATTTGATACATACCGCTACAAAGGTAATACAAAATAAGTAAAGCAACAATTTAATCCGTACATTTTTAAAGAATTCATAGTATTAATTAATTAAAATCATTAACTTTGCAACTAACCAACATTCATAGACATGAAACAAAAGATTGTACTGACAATAATGGCTATGTTGGCTTTCTCAACCAACATATCAGCTCAAAGTAACTTATCCACTACAAAGACAGAAACTTCTTCTTCAAAAACAGGAAAGATAGCACAGAAAAATGACTCTATCTTTAAAGCGCATCTTGTGAATGATGAATTTCAAGTGTGGATGGATATTGATTTCTATCATAACAATATTACCGTACCACGACAAGAGATATTCGGAGAGGTTCCAGGCTACTTTGGTGCAGTACGTGATACTCGTAAGTGGATTATCTCTGATGCTACCATAAAAGGGAGAAAGGCTATCTTAACCATCATCAATGACTATGGTAGTGAAGATCTCAAAGCCGAACTAAAGCATAATTCAAATGGTACCTACACGCTAACAAAACTTGATGGTAGCACGATGAAGATTGTGGTTAATAATAAATGGGTGAAGATTCCTAAGGATTTAATCTTCTATTGTAAATAATCACGGTTCTCAGGACTATACAAGTAGACCCTACTAATGACAAATTGGTGCTCATTAGTAGGGTCTTCTTTTATATTTGATTTCCAAATGTTATCCTTATAAACTATTTTAATTAGTTAGAATAGTCCTATCAACCACTTAAACATGTCAATTAGTAAAGTCCACGTCCATTCCGTAACGCCTATCAATAACCTAAAGACAAAATAAATAATTACACTAAGAATGATAATAAGAAAAGTTGTTAGCAATGCTTTCGACCTCACCTGACATATTGTTTTCTTATCTCCTTCTACATAGCGTGTAATTAAATCTAAGTTCTTTACGTGTGCTTTGCTAAAAAAATCTATAGCATCACCAATAAAAAAAGGAATACTTCCCAACAATATATCTACTAAATAGTTATAGATAACAGCCAATGTAAGCGGAATTGACTTGACTTTAAACAAAGTAACGTATATAAACGGCAAACCAAAAATAGATGAAACAAGATCTCCTACTGATGGTACTAAACCTAAGAGTGCATCTAAGAAATATTTATCGGCTAAAGTTGTTACTGTACTAATAAACTTATAAGCCTTTGATGCTTTTAAATTTCGAATTTCTTTCTCCCTTCTTTGTCGGCGAACTTCTTCTTTACGATTAGCATCACCACCCTTATCAAGAGAATCTCTATCATCAATAAGAGAGTAAGAGTCATTCAATACAATCTCTCCATCTTGTTGCCCTAAAGTCTTATGAGCATCATAATTCAACTCATTCTCTAATATATTCTTTCCTTCCATCCTAAATCAATAAATAAAAAACAAATTATAATAACCTAAAAACTATAACGCTTAAACACATAAAATATTATCATAAGAGCTTTAATCAATAAAAACACCTTTTTACTGCTCAAAAATAAATTTGAAATGTAATAAAAGAGCCAGTTAACAACTAATTTTAGTTTTACTTTTACTTGCTTCCATTTTTAATACTTCGTAAAATTATCTATTACCAAACAAATTAAGAAGCAAATATGGATGACGGTAGTGACAGCAAATAACAAATTAAATAAAATAATTACCCCACTAAATTCAAGCGACTAAATACCACTTTTAAGTCATATTTGCCTTATATACCCAATTATTGCTGTCCGATAAAACCTCCATATACTGCAATATCCTCTCTCAATCCTGCTGAAATAGGCATGATTAGTTCTAATTTCAAATTCCAAGCCCCCTAGAATAATGACAACTCTTCTGGTGGGGCTTTTACTTGGGTAATCAATCTATCCCAGTCTCTATGTGGCTGCTCAAAGAAACTTTGTATTGCGACATAACTCATAAGTAAAATTCTTATCATTGTTGCCAAGCCTGAGAAGCTCCAAGGTCTCTTTATTTTGTTCTTCACTAGGGTTATAAGCAGATTGGCTATAAGCGTAATCCATATTTGTATTTTTATAGCATTCGCACTCTCTCCATAGAAGTATCTTAGCGGGAAATTCTGTTTTATTTGTTTAAATAAGGTTTCTATTTGCCATCGTCTCTTATAGATAGCTATAATATCTTCTGCCGACATCTGAAAATCATTGGTCAGCAGTGATATGAATCTGATTTTCCCTTTCTTGGTCTTATCCTGATATGTGATTTTTCTTGCTTTATGGTAAATATCTTTTCCTTTGTATGCTTATGGAAGAGAATGGTTTCTACGCGTACAACTCCATAATCTGTAGTCATCTGGTAATCCGTATCAGCAATCCTTTCAAAGCTAAGATTATTTTTCATCTTAGTTACATATATAACGCCTCTTTGAGTCAGTTCAGAGAACTTTTCATAGTTTATATAGGCTCTGTCAAAAGCAATCAGTTCCTCATTGGCGTATCGTTCTGGGATAAGTGCAAATTGATCATGACTAGCTGCAGATGTGAACTTGATATCGCTTGGAACATTCTCATTGGCAAATATCTCTGTATGTACTTTTATTCCACCCTTCTTCTTACCAGTTTTGGGATTACGTCCTACTCCTTTAAAGACCAGGTTAGAAAACAGACTGATTGTCGTAGAATCTATTATCTTTAGATTCTTCAGCCATTTGGGCTGTCCACAATTTCGGCTGTCCGAGTAAAGTTCATGGCGATATTTCTCATATAAGTTCATATAGATCGAACCGAATATCTCGGAATCTCGGCGTTTGTTTGCATCTGACAAGGTACTTCGACAAGGAAAATGCTTTAAACCAAGATGATTAAAGCGATTAACATTAGCAAAGAGAGAGGCCTTTATCTCACGCAGAGAGTCTAAACGCATCATTACTGCATAAAGCATGACGACAAGATGATGCCATGCATCAAACTTCTTTATATAGTGTTCACCTCCCTGAGCTTGGCTCAGAGAGAGAATTTTATCACGATTAAAATAGTTTAACAGTTGAACATATAGTGGCTGTCCGATAAAATGTGTACTTTTGTTCATCTTATTTCATTGTTTTATTTTGACAACTACAAAGGAAATAAGAAGGGCTGAATGTGCAAAACAATCAGCCCGTTTTTTTTATTATTCTGAATTAAAAAGATATGAACGCAAAAAAAGTTTTATCGGACACCAATAATACCCAATTAGCCCTATTTACCTATTAGGGTAATAAGCCCTATTAGCCTAATTAGCCCTATCCGCCCTATAAGCCTTATTAGCCCAATATAATATTGCAGCTTCAGTCCTACCAACACTTCATCAATACCTAACATCCAACACCCATCACCCAACAACAAAAAGAGCCTTGAAGATTTCTCTTCAAGGCTCTCGTAAAAGGAGGCGGCCACCTACTCTCCCGCATTGCATTGCAGTACCATCGGCGCAAACGGGCTTAACTTCTCTGTTCGGAATGGGAAGAGGTGGGACCCCGCCGCAATAACCACCTGATATTTCTTTCGGATGACTTTACTTAAAGTTACATATACTTTGCGTATATCTCTTAAGTTTTCGTTCTCAAGTAGACAAGATTTAATTTCTCTACTGATAGTTGTCAGCCGTATAAGGTGACGTATTTCCACAAGCAAAACATGATAGAACTTTTCTCCTTCAAGAAGAATACACAGCTCAAAGTCTGAGTCACCGGTCCCCGCACTCCAGACTCTGGAGGCGGGAGACCCGAAGAAAGTTTCGGGCAATTAGTAGTGCTCGGCTTTGACGTCACCGTCTTTACACCTACACCCTATCAACGTCATCGTCTATGACGACCCTTATGAGGAGTTCTCATCTTGCGGCTGGCTTCGCACTTAGATGCTTTCAGCGCTTATCCAATCCAGACTCAGATACCCAGCGGTGCACCTGGCGGCACAACTGGTAAACCGGAGGTCTGTCCAACACGGTCCTCTCGTACTAGTGTCAGCACCACGCAAAACTCCAACGCCCACGATAGATAGAGACCGAACTGTCTCACGACGTTCTGAACCCAGCTCGCGTGCCACTTTAATGGGCGAACAGCCCAACCCTTGGGACCTTCTCCAGCCCCAGGATGTGACGAGCCGACATCGAGGTGCCAAACCACCCCGTCGATATGAGCTCTTGGGGGGGATCAGCCTGTTATCCCCGGAGTACCTTTTATCCTTTGAGCGACGGAGTTTCCATACACGTCCGCCGGATCACTATGCCCCAGTTTCCTGCCTGCTCGGCATGTCTGCCTCCCAGTCAAGCGCCCTTATGCCATTGCACTCTATAAGGCCGGTTACCAATCGGCCCGAGGGCACCTTTGGAAGCCTCCGTTACGCTTTTGGAGGCGACCACCCCAGTCAAACTACCCACCAAGCAGTGTCCGCACCTCAGGCGCGTTAGACCTCAGACAGCCAAAGGGCCGTATTTCAAGGATGGCTCCACGAATGCTGGCGCACCCGATTCAAAGCCTCCGGCCTATCCTACACATCGGATGACCAAGGTCAATGCTAAGCTGTAGTAAAGGTTCACGGGGTCTTTTCGTCCCATCGCGGGTAATCGGCATCTTCACCGATACTACAATTTCACTGAGCTCATGGTTGAGACAGCGTCCAGATCATTACACCATTCGTGCAGGTCGGAACTTACCCGACAAGGAATTTCGCTACCTTAGGACCGTTATAGTTACGGCCGCCGTTTACCGGGGCTTCAATTCAATGCTTCCCATTGCTGGTGACATCTCCTCTTAACCTTCCGGCACCGGGCAGGTGTCAGGCTGTATACCTCATCTTTCGAGTTTGCACAGCCCTGTGTTTTTGTTAAACAGTTGCCTGGACCGATTCTCTGCGCCTCATATTGCTATGAGGACCCCTTATCCCGAAGTTACGGGGTCAATTTGCCTAGTTCCTTAACCATGAATCTCTCAACGCCTTAGTATATTCTACCCGACCACGTGTGTCCGTTTGCGGTACGGGTCGCACATACATTAAGTTTAGCGGATTTTCTCGGAAGTATGATTACCTGCACTCAAGTTATCCCGAAGGATTACCTGTACTTTCATGGTTCAACTCGGAAGGTGGATTTGCCTGCCTCCCTCATAGCCTACGCACTTAAACGCCCTATTCCGTCAGGGCGCGGCAGTGTCACTGCTCCGTCTCCACATCACTGTATATGCGAGTTGCGGAATATTAACCGCATCTGCCATCGCCTTCGCCGTTCGGCTGAGACTTAGGACCCGACTAACCCCGGGCTGATTGGCATCGCCCGGGAAACCTCGGTCTTTCGGCGAAAGGGAATCTCACCCTTTTTATCGTTACTTATACCTACATTTGCTTTTCCATAAACTCCAGGATCGGTTACCCTCACCATTCAACGCCAATGGAATGCTCCCCTACCGATACTTTTAATATACATTACTATCCCGCGCCTTCGGTATCTGACTTATACCCGATTATTATCCATGCCCGGACCCTCGACTAGTGAGCTGTTACGCACTCTTTGAATGAATGGCTGCTTCCAAGCCAACATCCTAGCTGTCACGGGGACCAGACTTCGTTAGACTAACTTAGACAGAATTTCGGGACCTTAGACGGCGGTCTGGATTCTTCTCCTCTCGGGGACGGACCTTAGCACCCGCCCCTTACTGCACGACTGCAGTCCATAAGCATTCGGAGTTCGTCAGGTCTCGATAGGCGGTGAAGCCCTCTTGACCTATCGGTCGCTCTACCTCTTATGGAGATCGTCGCACGCGGCACCTAAATGCCTTTCGGGGAGTACGAGCTATCTCCAAGTTTGATTGGCCTTTCACTCCTACACTCACCTCATCGGGAAGCTTTTCAACGCTTATCCGTGCGGTCCTCCATCCGGTGTTACCCGGACTTCAACCTGGGCAAGTGTAGATCACTTGGTTTCGCGTCTACCCCATCTGACTCGACGCCCTTTTCAGGCTCGCTTTCACTGCGGATGCGCGTCTCATGACGCTTATCCTTGCCAGACATGGTAACTCGTAGGTTCATTATGCAAAAGGCACGCCGTCACCGCTTACGCGGCTCCGACCGCTTGTAGGCGCATGGTTTCAGGAACTATTTCACTCTCCTCATCGGAGTGCTTTTCACCTTTCCTTCACAGTACTCGTTCACTATCGGTCTCACGGGAGTATTTAGCCTTACCGGATGGTCCCGGCGGATTCGCGCAGAATTTCACGTGTTCCGCGTTACTCAGGATACCACTACGTCTCGTCATGCTTCGAATACGGGATTATCACCCTCTATGATTGTTCTTTCCAGAACATTCTTCTCACAATCTAAGTACGACAGCGTGGTCCTACAACCCCTGCTAAGCGTTGCCACAAAGCAGGTTTAGGCTCCTCCCCGTTCGCTCGCCACTACTAGGGGAATCATTATTTATTTTCTCTTCCTAAAGGTACTAAGATGTTTCAGTTCCCTTCGTTCGCCTCACTACGTCTGTAGTGATAACAGGTCTTCAACCTGTTGGGTTGTCCCATTCGGAAATCCTTGGATCAAAGGTTATTTGCACCTACCCAAGGCTTATCGCAGCTTATCACGTCCTTCATCGCCTCCGTGAGCCAAGGCATCCGCCATGCGCCCTTTCTTACTTTCTTCGCCTTCTATGTAATTGCTTACAGAGAATGTAGCTCATACTTTCAGCTGTTGTGTGATTCTAAAGAATTTGAAGTTGTTTCTTCAATAATTAGAATACTAATTCTTCCTTTTTAAAGAAAGAATAGTTCTACATTACAGTCTTGCTTGTGTCAATATGTCAAAGATCTTGTGCTGTTGTTCTGTGTGTTCTGAGGCAATGCCTCAGAAGCATAGAACAGCGAAGTGGAGAATAACGGATTCGAACCGTTGACCCCCTGCGTGCAAAGCAGGTGCTCTAGCCAACTGAGCTAATCCCCCCAAGGGATAGAGAAAGTATCAAAGCACTTTAAGTCTGTCACACATGGCTTAGCGCCAATGTGTAGTCCCAGGCAGACTTGAACTGCCGACCTCCACATTATCAGTGTGGCGCTCTAACCAACTGAGCTATAGGACTGAGTTGGAAGAAAGCACTGCGGCTTCTCATGCCAGACTTCCTTTCTCTTATTCTTAAAACAGTGTCAGTGAGTACAAGAAGAAAAATGAACCAAAGGTTCTTTTATTTGCTTGATTACCGTTAACTTGTTGACTTGTATACTTAAATACTTATCAACTAAATCAACGAATAAGCGAACTCTCCAGAAAGGAGGTGTTCCAGCCGCACCTTCCGGTACGGCTACCTTGTTACGACTTAGCCCCAATCACCAGTTTTGCCCTAGGCCGATCCTTGCGGTCACGGACTTCAGGCACCCCCGGCTTTCATGGCTTGACGGGCGGTGTGTACAAGGCCCGGGAACGTATTCACCGCGCCATGGCTGATGCGCGATTACTAGCGAATCCAGCTTCGTGGGGTCGGGTTGCAGACCCCAGTCCGAACTGGGACCGGCTTTCAAGATTTGATGCAATTTGCATTACACCATCCCTCTGTACCGGCCATTGTAACACGTGTGTAGCCCCGGACGTAAGGGCCGTGCTGATTTGACGTCATCCCCACCTTCCTCACACCTTACGGTGGCAGTGTCTCCAGAGTGCCCAGCATAACCTGATGGCAACTGAAGAGAGGGGTTGCGCTCGTTATGGCACTTAAGCCGACACCTCACGGCACGAGCTGACGACAACCATGCAGCACCTTCACAGAGACCCCGAAGGGCGTCATTATCTCTAAATCCTTCCTCTGCAATTCAAGCCCGGGTAAGGTTCCTCGCGTATCATCGAATTAAACCACATGTTCCTCCGCTTGTGCGGGCCCCCGTCAATTCCTTTGAGTTTCACCGTTGCCGGCGTACTCCCCAGGTGGGATGCTTAATGCTTTCGCTTAGCCGCTGATACCAGGTACCAACAGCGGGCATCCATCGTTTACTGTGCGGACTACCAGGGTATCTAATCCTGTTTGATACCCGCACCTTCGAGCTTAAGCGTCAGTTGCGCTCCCGTCAGCTGCCTTCGCAATCGGAGTTCTTCGTCATATCTAAGCATTTCACCGCTACACGACGAATTCCGCCAACGTTGTGCGTACTCAAGGAAACCAGTATGCGCTGCAAGTCAGACGTTGAGCGTCTACATTTCACAACACACTTAATATCCAGCCTACGCTCCCTTTAAACCCAATAAATCCGGATAACGCCTGGACCTTCCGTATTACCGCGGCTGCTGGCACGGAATTAGCCGGTCCTTATTCGTATGGTACCTGCAAATAGGGACACGTCCCTAACTTTATCCCCATACAAAAGCAGTTTACAACCCATAGGGCCGTCATCCTGCACGCTACTTGGCTGGTTCAGACTTACGTCCATTGACCAATATTCCTCACTGCTGCCTCCCGTAGGAGTTTGGACCGTGTCTCAGTTCCAATGTGGGGGACCTTCCTCTCAGAACCCCTACTGATCGTTGCCTTGGTGGGCCGTTACCCCGCCAACAAGCTAATCAGACGCATCCCCATCCATTACCGATAAATCTTTACTTCAAATCTGATGCCGTCATCGAAGACTATGCGGTATTAGTCTGCCTTTCGGCAGGTTATCCCACAGTAATGGGAAGGTTGGATACGCGTTACTCACCCGTGCGCCGGTCGACGTCCAAAGAGTGCAAGCACTCAATGCCGTTTCCCCTCGACTTGCATGTGTTAAGCCTGTAGCTAGCGTTCATCCTGAGCCAGGATCAAACTCTCCATTGTAAAATATGTGTTGGTGATAAGTGATGGGTGATAAATGATAATGGATACCAATATTTCCCAAGCACTCCACCGAGTAACCTCTGTTTCAGAACGCTTATCCTAAAAGTATCAAGTAAAAAGCACCTTTTCTTTTGTTCCTTAATTGTTTTGAGACGATGTCTCAAAAGTAGGAACAACGAATTGATCGGTTCATTTCTTTTACCCATCCATTTGATATAAAACCAAACAGACGCTTCTTGTACTACTTCTCTGTTTATGTAAATCTTTTCAAAGAACTCTTTCTTAAATGCTTTAAGTAACTTGCCAGGTGGCTTGTTTTGTAAATCGAGTGCAAAGGTATACAGAATTTCCGTTACCACCAAATGTTTTGAAGATTATTTTTCAAGAAATGAACTTTTTTTATTTAAAATTGATCCAAATCAACTGATTTGTTTAAAATTGATTATTTTTGTACCCTAAAATAAGATTAAAAAAGTATGAGACATAAAAAGGAGATTGTTGAGATTGGAGAGCACACTTGCATCCTACATAGCGAAGAAAACGCAAAGTTTTTCATTATTCAGCCTGTTGATAGTAATGATACAGCGGAGTTGGAGCGACAAATCACCTACATAGAAGACAACTCACAGGCATCTTTCATTCATATTGCCATTCGCATAAATAAATGGAATGCCGAGCTAACCCCTTGGCCTGCTCCCCCTGTATTTGGAAAGGTTCCCTTTGGTGATGGCGCTCATTCCACCTTATTATATATAATAGAACAACTTATCCCAACCTTAAAGACACAATTTTCTTTAGAACTCAATAAAAGCAATACCATCTTAGGAGGATATTCATTAGCAGGCCTTTTTAGCCTTTGGGCAGGTTACCAACAGAATGTTCCTTTCCGTGGAATTGTCTCAGCATCCCCCTCTGCATGGTATACAGGTTGGTTAGACTATGCCAACTCTCACCAGCCACAAGTAGAACATGCATATCTAAGCCTTGGCGACAAAGAAGAGAAAACAAAAACAAAATTGATGTCAACTATCAATAAAGACATCCTTCGCCAAGAACAAATATTCAAAGATAAAGGTGTCAATTGTAAGATGGAATGGAATGAAGGCAACCATTTCCAAGACAACGGAGTCAGAATTGCAAAAGGATTTGTTTGGTTGATGCACCAATAAAAACACTGACCATTCCCTTCAAAAGAGAGAATAGTCAGTGAAAAGGGCTAATGAAAAGTCATTTCTCAACTTCAAAGCCAAATATAATTCAATCCAACTTACAGAAGTTACTTAATCCCTGCAAGGCGTCTTGCCTCAGGCGAAAGGAACTTTCCTATCTTCTTATAAGGAACAGTAAAGGTAGGCATTCCGATAGCATAAGCACCAATCTCATAGAATCCATAGACAAACACCACACCCTCTGGAGAAAGATAAACACCACTCCCCGGTAATGGGATAATCCCATTTTCAATAAAGAGTTCGTCCATATCTGTCTTAACACGACTTTCAACATTACCTTCACCATCAGCCTCAACACATCTCCTAAAATAACTTTCAACACCAGCTCTAAGGATAGGTTGAAGTGATTTAACA
This sequence comes from Prevotella melaninogenica, assembly GCF_013267595.1. Classification (NCBI taxonomy): domain Bacteria; kingdom Pseudomonadati; phylum Bacteroidota; class Bacteroidia; order Bacteroidales; family Prevotellaceae; genus Prevotella; species Prevotella melaninogenica. The sequence continues at coordinate 1,500,383 of NZ_CP054011.1, forward strand.
TCCTTCGGATTCAATACATTCCGCAGCATAACACCCGTCTTCTTGTCGAAAGTAGCCCCATATTCTGAAGCCATTCCATGCGCACCACCCGAATATGTGTAAAAAGTAGAATAGTACGTAACATAACGATCCGTTTCATTTAGCTTCATTACAAACATAGAAATTGCTGGCTTCCAATCCACTTCTGGGTCGTCAATTTCATCTAAAGTTTTGCTTATACTCTTATAAGCATTCTTAGCATAGTAGTTTATCATTCCCTTACCATCTGCAAAATTGCTATAAGGTTTAGACTCTACGTCCTCATCACTATAGCTATCTCCAACCCATACCATCTCAGACGAGAGGTAAGCACGGAGAGAATCGACCAGCGGTTGAGGACCAGACACAGGGAAGGAATAAGCAAGATCAACGTCAACCTTCTCTGTACTATAAGACTTACCAATAGAATCAACCACCAATGGTACGTCTTTCTTTTTTACAACAGAGTCAGCTATCAAAGAAGGAGAAGTCACAGAGTCCCTCACTTTCTCCGCAGCTGATGCCTTCTCACCTTTGCATCCAGCCATAGTAGTAATAAACAAAAGAGATGCTAAAAGGAATGAAAAATTTTTATTATTCATATCAACTAATGCTTGTTAAGAGACAACAAAAATAGTCATTTCCCCTATTATTTGGAAAACATTTCCTACTTTTGTTGTATAAGGAAAGTAACGAAGCACATTCTATAGACTTCACCCACCGAAAAAAAGCCCATAGAACATGCTCTTAAAAAGCTATAGAAAAGATGAAGATTAGTATTGTAGGGACAGGGATGATAGCTACAGAAGTTATCTCACTGCTCAAGACAGAAGTCAAAGGGATAGAAATCACCAGTATATTCTCACATAGCAATGAGGAAAAAGCAGAACTTCTTGCGAAGATGAATCATATTGGACGTATATATACCGACTATGCTCAATTGCTAAAAGAAGACAAAGCTGACTTCGTTTATATCGCTTTAGTCAACAATGCCCATTACGAATTTACGCGTATGGCATTAGAGGCTGGTAGGAATGTAATTGTAGAAAAGCCTTTCACTCTCACGGTTGCCGAAGCAGAAGAGATTGCAGCAATGGCACGAGAAAGAAAGCTCTACCTCTTTGAAGCTATCTCTCCACTCCATACACCTAACTTCCGTATGGTCAAAGATAGCCTAAAGAAGATAGGTCCTATCCACTTTGTGCAGTGTAATTTCTCACAATATTCAAGTAAGTTCGAACGCTATTTACAGGGTGATATTGCCCCTGCATTCAACCCTGAATTAGGAGGTGGTGCACTGAACGACCTCAATGTCTACAATATCAATATTGTCATCGGTCTTTTCGGACAACCTACCGCAACACAATATTTTGCCAACCGTGGTCACAATGGTATTGATACCTCAGGTGTAATGGTACTCTCCTACCCTACAATGACGGCAACCTGTACAGCTGCAAAGGACTCCAGTAGCCCATCTTTTATCCTCATACAAGGAGAAAAGGGATGGATACATATCCCAACACCAGCTAACGAGTTTGGTAGTGTGGAGATGATGAAACAAGGAAAGCTAACCAGCTATCGTCGTAACGCCTATGAAAGTCGCCTTGCCCATGAGTTTATCGACTTCAAGGATGTATGGGAGAAGAAGGATTATAAACAAATGGAGGCATGGCTGGATAGGTCAGTAGAAGTGATGAGGGTGCTAAGGTAAAAAAAGCCTCACCCCAAAACAGCCTCACCCCCAACCCCTCTCCGAAAGGAGAGGGGAGTAATTACCGAAGAGGGAAAATAGGTTGAACTACTTCAGGGAAGGATGTTTTATAAAATTATAAAATCAAAAAGGACACTCAATAACTGAGCATCTTTTTTTATATCCTTATTGTGTATTACTTCAATGCTTGCTCAAGATCGGCAATGATGTCCTCTACGTTTTCAATACCCACTGAAAGGCGGATTAAGTCAGGTGCAATACCAGCCTCACGAAGTTGTTCATCTGTCAACTGACGATGAGTGTGGCTCGCTGGATGCAGCACACAAGTACGTGCATCAGCCACATGCGTTACGATAGAAACGAAATCAAGACGATCCATAAACTTGATGGCGTCTTCTCGTGAACCTTTCAAACCAAAGGCTATGACACCACATGAACCATTTGGAAGATACTTCTGTCCTAACGCGTAATACTTATCGGAAGGAAGACCACAATAGTTCACCCATGCCACCTTCTCATTCTTTTCCAACCACTCAGCTACTTTCTGTGCATTATCACAATGCTGCCTCATACGAAGATGCAAGGTCTCAAGACCAATATTAAGCAGATATGAATTCTGCGGTGCAGGAATACTTCCAAGGTCTCTCATCAACTGAGTAACGAGCTTCGTTATATATGCCAATTTACCAAACGACTTCGTATAAACAAGTCCATGATAACTCTCATCAGGAGTTGTCAATCCTTGGAACTTCTCACTATATGCTTCCCAATCAAAGTTACCAGAATCGACAACAACACCACCAACCTGTGAGGCATGTCCATCCATATACTTTGTCGTAGAATGAGTGACGATATCACAACCCCAATCAAAAGGACGACAGTTGATTGGTGTAGCAAATGTATTGTCAACTATCAGTGGTACACCATGCTTATGAGCTATTCCTGCAAAGCGTTCGATGTCAAACACCTTACCTCCTGGGTTAGAAATCGTCTCACCAAAGAAACATTTTGTATTTGGTTGAAAGGCTGCCACAATCTTTTCATCATCCCACTCAGGATCAATGAAGGTACACTCAATGCCCAACTTCTTCAGTGTTACACCAAAGAGATTATACGTTCCGCCATAGATTGTGTTAGAAGTCACTAAATGGTCGCCTGCTCCACAAATATTAATGATAGCATAGAAGTTAGCAGCCTGACCCGAAGAAGTCAATACAGCACCAACGCCACCTTCAAGGGCTGCAATCTTCTTGGCTACAGCATCATTGGTAGGATTTGCCAAACGAGTATAGAAATAACCGCTATCCTCCAAGTCGAACAAACGTGCCATCTGCTCACTGGTCTCATATCTAAAAGTTGTACTCTGATAAATTGGTAGCTGCTGAGGTTCACCTTTCTTAGGTTGCCAGCCACCATGAATACATATAGTTTCAAGATTCCTTTTCATATCATTATTTGCTTTATTGTTTTTATTCTTGAGTTCGATTGCAAAGATATAACAAAACCATTTACTATCAAAATTTACTGTATAATTCAGAAAAATATACTATCTTTACCCCATATTTCAAACAAACAGTAGAATAATATTCTGCAAAAACAAAATATATCGAAATGAACAACAATGAGACTTTAGATGAAACCGACCGTAAAATACTACGTATTCTACAGCGCAATTCTGATCTTACGGTAAAAGAATTAGCTGCAAAACTCCACCTTTCAACCTCACCCACGTTTGAGCGACAGAAGCGATTGGAGCGTGATGGCTATATAGAAAGATACATGGCGGTTGTGAATCCTCATAAGGTTGGCAATGGTATTATGGTATTATGTAATATCAGACTGAAACAACACTCTCAAGAACTCATACAAGAGTTTATGAACGTTGTGCAGAATCTTGAGGAAATAACAGAGTGTTATAACACCAGTGGCGACTACGATTTTCTTATTAAAGTCTATGCGCGTGACATGAAAAGCTATCAACAATTCATGCTCAACACCCTTGGAACAATTAATTGTATAGGAAGTTTACATAGTATCTTTATCATTGACGAAACAAAGAACACACATGGAGTTCCTATCTCTATGCTTTGAGTTGTGAGGAGTTAATGGCTTATCGAAATCGGCAATGATGTCCTTAACTGGTCTTTCGGTCCCTAATAGTTATCGTGCGGACGCTCCGCACATGTTGTGTTGATGGTGAACACATGTTGTGCGAATGGCGAACACCAAATGTGTTGAAGATTAAATGAACTGCTCTATGTGGTTAATGAAAGTGCAACCGAATGTTAGAACCCGTCAAGTGGTGATACTATAAGCATTCAAGAGATGGAAGTCATGATATAGTAAAGGCAAGGACACACATTGATGCCCCTGCCTTTATCTTGTTTAATCATACTCAAAATTTTATGCGTCTTGCTGTCGAACACCCATACGAGCCTCAACAACATTGACTACATAGTCGCCTAATTTCTCGCACTCCTGAATGATGTCCATGTACATTGTTCCTACTGCATAGGTGTACTTATGGTCGTTCACATCGTTGATATTCTGCGAGCGTAACTGGTTGCGGTAGTTGTTAATCTCGGTCTCAATATTGAACGAACGGTTCACATCGTTGTCCTGACGGTGACCAACAAGAATACGATTCATCTGTGTCAGAGCATCGTCTGTCAACTCAAACATCTGGTGCATGTGGTCATACTGCTCCTGTGTGAAGTCTTCCTTACTATTGACAAGACGGCTGCAAGTACGAGCAATATTATAACAAGCATCTCCGATACTCTCCAACTCAGAGATTTCACGAAGCATAGAGCGCACCTTCTCCTTGGTTTCATCACTCAGGTGAGCATTAGAAACTTGGTCGAGATACTTCGCAATCTCTATCTCCATATTATCAGAAATACCTTCATACTTCTCAATACGACTATAGAGTTTGGTGAATTTATCTGTATCTTTCTCGCCAAGTAGCTCACGAACCATACCGAACATACGCTGAATACGCTCAGCAAACGACTTTATCTCCTTTGAAGCCTCAAGCACAGAAAGTTCTGGAGTCTTCATGATACCAACCTGAATAAAGTGCAGACGGAACTCGTCTTCGTCCTTGTTTGCCTTTGGTTTGATAATAATGCAGACAAGCTTCTCTAAATACTTGATTGGTCCAACGAGGATAGCTGTGTTGGCAAGGTTGAATGTGGTATGGAAAGCAGCAAGCACAAAACTTAGTTTGGCAGCATTAGCCGCAAAACCAGGCGCGCCCTTTGGCATATTTACATCATAACCCACCCAATCGCATACCATATTGATAAAAGGATGGAAAACACATAATACCCAGAGAACACCAAAGACATTGAACACCATGTGAGCCATAGCAGCTCGGCGAGCCTGCGTGTTTGCAGTCAAAGCAGCAAGGTTTGAGGTTACTGTCGTACCGATATTTTCACCCATTACGAGTGCAATACCCTGGTAAATAGGCAATACTCCCGTTGAACAAAGAATCATCGTGATAGCCATAATGGCTGCAGAACTCTGCACACACATGGTCAGCACACTACCAATAAGTAGGAAAACGATAGTTGTGATGAAGCTTTGTGGGTCGAAATGACTAAAGAAATCGAGTACAGCCTGATTGTGCGCAAGGTCCATATCGATACCTGTCTGACGTAGGGTTCCCAATCCCAAGAACATAAATGAGATACCAAAGAGGAAGTCACCAATGAGTTTACGTCTCTTAGAGTAGATCAGTACGATACCAATAAAGAATGCTGGCCATACAAAATCAGTAATGTTAAACGAGAAACCAGCCGACATAATCCATGCCGTCAGCGTCGTTCCAATGTTCGCTCCCATGATAACAGAGATGGCTTGCACCAATGTTAGCAATCCAGCATTCACAAAACTGACTGTCATTACAGTAGTTGCAGTTGACGACTGTACGGCAGCTGTGATGAATGTACCCGTAAGAATACCCGTAAAACGATTAGTTGTCATTGCACCAAGGATGTGGCGCAACTGCGGACCTGCCATTTTCTGCAGTGCCTCACTCATTGCCTTCATACCGAACATCAGCAAAGCTAATGCACCAATGAGCTTAAAGAAAATCCAAATCGACATATAATAACTTAATTTGTGATGTCTGTTTCTTGGATATTTGCAAAACTTTCCCTAACTTTACAATCCTATTTACCAAAGGACAATATTGTTCCCTGACATAATTTTAACCATCAATGATTATGAGACAAGTACTGCATATCCGTTGCAAAAATAATAAAAAAACTCAAGAAGTCCCAATTGGAAGTACACTTTCTGACATTTATGAAGAAATTAATCTTCAAATGCCTTATGGACCAGTGAGTGCAAAAGTGAATAATAAGGTGGAAGGACTCCATTATCGTGTCTATCATAATAAGGATGTAGAGTTCCTCGATTTGCTTACTCCATCAGGTATTCGCACTTACACCCGCTCGCTCTTCTTAGTGCTTTGCAAGGCTGTTCACGACCTTTATACGGGTAGTCAAGTGGTCATAGATATTCCTGTTTCAAATGGTTACTACTGTAACTTGCAGCTCGGACATGAGATTACAACAGAGGATGTTGACCGCATCCGTACACGAATGCAGGAGATTATTGATGCTAAGATGCCTATTCAACGTTACGAAACAACGACTGAAGAGGCTGTTAAGATGTTCACAGAATTAGGCGATATACAAAAGGCTAAGCTCCTTAAAAGCAGCGGCAGCCTTTATTGTGTCTATTATGTGCTTGAGGATTATAAGGATTATTACTATGGTTCGATGCTTACCAACACGAGCCAACTTCATCTCTTTGGTTTGGAGCCTTACTTTGATGGAGTCCTCTTGCGTATCCCTTCCACACAAGACCCATCTAAATTAGGTGAATTGATACGCCAAGATAAGATGTTCGAGGTGTTCAAGGAGCATCATAGATGGCAGAGTATCTTAGGTATTAAGACTGTAGGTGACTTCAACGAGGCGGTAAAGAATGGACAGGCAACCGACCTTATCAATGTCAGTGAGGCACTGCAAGAAAAGAAGATATCGCAGATTGCCGACACAATTGCTGCACGAAAAGAGATAAAGGTAGTACTCATAGCTGGTCCATCATCAAGCGGTAAGACAACTTTCTGCAAACGTCTTTCTGTCCAACTATTAGCAAGTGGTGTGAAACCTGTACAGATATCCTTAGATGATTACTTCGTTAACAGGGCGGAAACACCGAAAGACGAGAATGGAGAACTTGATTATGAGAGTATCTATGCACTGAATATTCCACTTATCAACGAGCAATTCAATGCTCTTTTCCGTGGTGAAGAGGTGGAATTACCAAAGTATAATTTCCAAACTGGAATGAGTGAAAAGAGCGGTAAAAAGCTGCATCTTGGAGAGAATAACATACTACTTGTGGAAGGTATTCACGCACTCAACCCAGCACTGACAGAGCAGATTGCAGACGATAAGAAGTTTAAAATCTACGCATCTGCCCTCACTACAATCCTGTTAGACGACCATAACTATATCCCAACAACCGACAATCGTCTGCTTCGTCGTATTGTTCGCGATTACAAGTATCGTGGTTGTTCTGCACAAGAAACCATTCACCGCTGGCCAAGTGTGCGTGCTGGTGAGAACAAGTGGATTTTCCCTTATCAAGAGCAGGCAGATGTAATGTTCAATACAGCAATGCTTTTTGAGCTTGCTGTCATCAAACCGCAAGCGGAAGAGGTGTTGGAACAAGTGCCAGAGAACTGTGAGGAATATGCTGAAGCCTATCGTCTGCGCAAGTTCCTCAAGTATTTTGCGCCTCTACCTTTCCGCAATCTCCCTCCAACCTCCCTACTAAGAGAGTTTTTAGGAGGCAGTTCGTTTAAGTATTAAAGGGGGCTATTGACTATTAGTAGCTGATTTACCAATAGTAAACACAGCAACCATCAGAAAGCATTAAACCTCTTCCAAAATAACAAACAAGGAAAAAACAATGAAACATATAGTCGCTTTACTCATAACTCTCTGCTTACTTTCGATAGAAACCAAGGCACAGCAGACACTTTCCTTTCCCGATGTTGATGCCATTGGATATAGTGCAAATTCCGCTTCCATAGAACTGTATACAGCTATCGGACATAACCAGTACTGCACGAGAAGCCTGCGTACTAACAAGAAGTATGTAGATTTGGAAGGAGACTCAGATATGAAACTCGTCTATTGGGACTGTACAGAGGAGGATAATCATGTAACGAAGGAGCAGATTCTCTCTGATAAAAAAACTTTCCTCAATGTTAACGACCTGCCATCTACCTCATTGAATGATTATATCGGAAAGATATTCTACATCGATGAGAAGGGAACATGGAGGCGTGAGCATGAGAAAACATCGCTTATCCTGAAGTTCCTCAACCAAGGAACAGCCTCTATACAGGAAGTGTATTATGGTATTGAAGATGATCCCTATAATCGCCGTGCTGCCTCAACCACTCTTCCTGAATCCATGAAGACATGGCGTGTAAGCAGAGCAGACTTTTACACCCCACTGACACTGAAGTTTAAAGACAATAAAGAGATAGTTGTCCTCACTTCCATATGGGGTCAAGACTTTGATTATCTACTTATTCCAAGCAACGACAAAGATATTCTTATTAAGAATTCATCAGACCGTCCCATTGTCAATATTACAGAGGCTACAGAGAAATACGCCGACACAAAGTCACATGATTTCACCCAATACTTTATCAAATTCTACTATGGTCTAAGGAAAACTGAAAACAACAAAGTTCAGTTAATAAACCGATTAGGCGAGAACGTACTGGGAGAAGACTATGACCATATTAGCTACGCTGACCGCTTTATCATCGCCCAGACGAAAGACAAGATAGATGTCTTCAATCTATATTTGAATAAACTCAATCTTGGTAAGGTCAAAGTAGTAAGAGAGGTACCAAGGAGTGTCTACGGACGTATCGAGGTGCTGAACGATGAAGGTGCTGCCTATTATGACGAATTTCAACAAAAGGCATCCAAGCCTATCCGTAGAATCTTAGGTGTATGCGGCACTGTAAGTCACTGGTCATATGACATAGTCAATGAAAAGGGCGTATATATGATGCAAAAAACCAGCACCGGACCGGGTTGGGGATACCAAGAAAAGGTTAAGTTTATCTTAACTGACTGCCAGCCTGGCGACTCTGTTTCAATTATTGACGGAAGTAAGAACTTCAGCTATAATGCAAACTATGGCATCAATGGTGAGATTGAGATTAATCCTTCCTTAATCAAGGTTGGAAGAAATGGGAAATTCGGTATCCTGCGTTACGATTATGACTTTGACAAGAACATACAACCAAAGATTGTGGCAAACAAACCAGACAATTATCCTTTGGAGTTACATTACTATCCAACGCAGAAGATCAAAGGAAAAGTCTTACTGCCCATCGAGAATGATTCAATAGTCATGCAGCAAGACGGTATGATATTATTCTATAAAGATGGGAAAATCGGTATCGTCGAACGGGATAAATCCCCTGTATTTGAAGAGCTGACACAGCAGACCAAGTCGTTCTATTACTTCAGAAAGGACGGTAAAGAAGGCTGGATTGACAGGGAAACTGACACCGAGTACTTCAAGGAATAATAACGAAAACAGCATATAAGCTCTTTAAAATAAAGTAAACATTCCTGTTTAAAAGCCAATCTTGAAGGGTGAAAAAGTAAAAGAATAAAAAGGTGAAAACCAAGGTTCTGAACCTTAAGAATTACCATTTGCCGAATTATTTTCACGAAAAGAAGAATTTATTTTCATGAAAATAAATATTTTTCTTCATGAAAAGAAATATTTTTTTCATGAAAATAATTTGCAAGAGAGGGCTTATCATAGACTAAAAGACTACCAGAACTTTTGTAAACAAACTTCGTGTAATGCTTTAAAGTGTGTCAAAACAAAGGGCAAATCAGGCTTTTAATTTTCGAGAAAGAGTGGAGTTCTTTGGCAAGGGCATATCAACTTGACAAGAAAGAAATAACAAAAGGACAGCTATTCCGTGTATAGTGAATCGCATCACTGGTACAACACTGGAATAACTGTCCTTTGTTTTGTTAATATTTACAGGCAGATAGAAGTATCCACCACTCACACCATGCTAATTTCAGCGGGTTGCCTTTAACAGAGTTGGGACTGAAAGAACCTGCACCTTATCGGTCAAGTTTCCACGTAACACCGTCCTTGGTGTCCTTAACTTGGAAGCCAGCCTCAGCGAGAGCATCACGAATCTGGTCGCTAACAGCCCAATTCTTCTCTGCTTTCGCCTTTGCACGGAGGTCGAGAACCATATCGACAACCTTGCCGTAAGCCTCCTCACGAGCATCGTTATTGGCTCCACGCTCATTCTGAAGACCAAGGATATCAAAGGCAAAGAGCTGCATTGCCTCAGTAAGTTCCTTAAGGTCGTCGACTGAAATCTGTGCCTTATGGTCAATGAGGATGTTCACCAAGTGGCAAGCCTCAAAGAGAGTTGAGATGACAGCAGGGGTCATCAAGTCGTCGTTCATTGCATCATAGCACTTCTGACGGAAGCCTGCAACAAACTTCTTTGTATTCTCGTCTGACGCTGCAGCAGGCTGAATGCGTGCCAAATCCTCAATCCCATTCATCAAACGCTCGTAACCCTTCTCAGCAGCCTGTAGTGCCTCGTTAGAGAAGTCAACAGTTCCACGATAGTGAGCAGAGAGAATGAAGAAACGAATCGTCATTGGAGAGTAAGCCTGTGTGAGCGTGTCATGCTCGCCAGTAAAGAACTGCTCAAGCGTAATGAAGTTGCCAAGAGACTTGCCCATCTTCTGTCCGTTGATGGTAATCATATTGTTGTGCATCCAATACTTCACCATTTCATCACCTTGTGAGGCTACAGCTTGCGCAATCTCGCACTCATGGTGAGGGAAAATAAGGTCCATACCGCCACCGTGGATATCGAAGTGATCGCCCAAATACTTGCGTCCCATCGCTGTACACTCGCAGTGCCAACCAGGGAAACCATCGCTCCAAGGAGATGGCCAACGCATGATATGCTCTGGCATAGCACGTTTCCAAAGGGCAAAGTCAATCTGATTACGCTTCTCACCAACGCCTGCCAACTCACGAGAATTGTTTATCATGTCAGTGATATTACGACCAGAAAGAACGCCATAGTGATGGTCTTTATCGTATTTCTCTACATCGAAGTAGATACTTCCATTGCTTTCATAGGCATAGCCGTTGGCAAGAATCTGTTTTACTAACTCTTCCTGCTCTATGATATGACCAGTTGCATGTGGTTCGATGCTTGGTGGAAGAACGTTGAGCGAACGCATAGCATCGTGATAGCGGTTGGTATAGTGCTGCGCAATCTCCATTGGTTCCAACTGCTCAAGACGTGCCTTCTTCTCAATCTTGTCATCACCCTCGTCAGCATCATGCTCCAAATGGCCCACGTCCGTGATGTTACGAACATAACGAACCTTGTACCCTATGTGTTTAAGATAGCGGAAAAGAATATCAAAGGTGATAGCAGGACGTGCATGTCCGAGGTGTGGATCGCCATAAACAGTTGGTCCACAGACATACATTCCTACGTTAGGAGCTGCAATCGGTTGGAAGAGTTCCTTCTTACGATGCAGTGTATTGTAAATTACTAAGTCTTGCATAATGCCGTTGTTTATATCTTAATGATGCAAAATTACAAAATAATTATCATCTACACCACTGTTGTTCTAACTTTTTATAACCTACACGAATTACCAAACTTAATGGGTCTGATAGGCATAATCAAGCTAAAAAGAGTAATAAAAGGATGTTATTAAACACCTTATTCATCAAAACCTATTGGACGAAACTGATGCTGTTCCTCGCTATAGACATAGCCTGCTTCACGCAAGTTGGCTTTGAGTTTCTCTATATCTTCATTGAAATTGTAACAAAGTGACTCTAAAGAATCAAACTCTTCATCACGTAGTAGCATATTAACACTGCTTACTAATATTGCTGGGTCTTTTGGTAAATACTCCATAATTACTATTTATTGAAAACAAAAGGGCTACTTCATGGATTCCCCTAAGAACTGGAGAGGCAAGAGGTCCTTTACACTATTGATAACATATATGCCTGCCGTACCATAAAGAAGGATACGAATAGGCTGTTTATAACGGTCTTCTATTTCTAAAATAACTTGTCGACAGGCTCCACAAGGCACTATCGGGTCTCGCATCAAACCATACTCATTGGCTGCAGCAATGGCAAGTGTGGTCACTGCTTGGTCTGGATAGACAGACTGAGCAGCAAAGATTGCTGAGCGTTCAGCACATAAGCCTGATGGAAAAGCAGCATTCTCCTGATTGGCTCCAATAACTTCTGTACCGTTAGCAAGCAACAACGCTGCGCCAACACGGAAGCGGCTATAAGGAGAATAACTATTACCAGTTGCCTCCACAGCTCTTTGAATAAGGTGCTGATCAGCCTCCGAGAGTTCATCTTGTTGGCAAAAACCAATCTTGATGCTTATGTCTATTGTTTTCATTGTTGATATTTATTATTGATGGTGAGGGTTATTAGGCTAATTGGACTAATTAGCCTAATAGGGCTAATAAGGCAAATAAGCCTAATGCCTTTAATTAGCAATCAGCTCATAACAGCCGATATCTGGTTTACTATCACGCTGCTTACCATCATGATCAGTTGCAAAACGAGTATCGCCAAGGGAAAGTCCTGTATTAATAGCAGGATACTTCTCACCTTTTTCAGCCTTCTTTAGATGGAAATCGTACTTCTGTTTGTCGCCATCTACGAGTAAAAACTGCTTTGAGCCACCATCTGGATAATCCTTACTATTCTCCCAAATGACGTCTGTGAAGTTTGCTAACAAAGCCGTTTCCTTAGGTTTTGGCGTACGAAGAATACAATTATAGAAGTGATAATTAGCTGTCACACCCTCCTTGTTATTAGCCATAAGCACATCATCAGCATAGCCTGTCACAAGCGAGTTGACAACGTGGAAGGTCTGAAGAGGATAATCCTTGTTGTCAATATGGTTGCCAAAACTCAACGCCGCACCACGATTACTATCGAAAGGATAGAACTGTGCGAAGGTACAATGCGTCAAAGTAACCTCACCACCCACAAAGGATGCACAGTCCATCAGCGTGTTAGAGAACTGAGAGTTATAAGCAACAACCTTACTGTTTATCGCTTGTAAGCCATAGCCTTGACAGTTATGAACAGTAGAGTTAGCAATCGTCAACTTCGTACGAGTCGCTGTTGCCGTATCACAGAAAATACCATTATAAGTCGAATGGATATCCGTATGCGTAAGAACATTATCGTAACTATCCTTATGAAAGCGCACTCCCTGCCACTGACCACTAACCCTGTCGTAAGGAAGATACTTAAACATCTTATCCAATCGGTCGCCACGCAGTGTCACAGGATTGTCTGCTGTGCCTTCACAACGCAGTGTTCCGTAAACATCAAGGGCAGCCTTCTGAGAGAAGTACACGGTTGTTCCAGCAGGAATTGTCAGTGTAGCACCAGCTTCTACCTTCAATGTATCTTGGAAAACAATCGGTTTTGTACTGGTCAAAGTAGTATTAGATGTAATCTTGCGACCCTTTACCAACTCTGCATCCCAGCTGTAGACACGTAAGTTTACCTTCTGTTGTACACCACTTTCGAGCGTAAACAAAAGATTATCAACGACCTCTTGCGGTGTTGCAGCATTATTAAAAGGTGATGTCATCTCAACGAATACCTGAATACTATCCTTGTTGCGTACTTCCAAATCGCCTACTCGATAGCCATTAGCAGCCGAGAGTTCCACACCATCTACATTCACACGGAAACCCGTTTGATTACCTTGTGCCAGACGTACATTGGTTAATCGCAATCCATCACCCGACTTATTATACACCCAGAAAATCTTAGTAGATGTCGGAACGTTGGAGAAAGTGGTGTCAAGTCGTAGTGTGTCAGTTGAGAAAGAGAGCAGATTGCTCCGTGATGTTGTGAAAGTATCATCATCAGAGCAGGCTGCCATGATTATGACAACTGACATAAAAAACAATATAGATAACTTTTTCATCTTTTACTTTTTGTTCTTATCTAACGACTCAACAGGCTGTTTTATTGTCCGTTTCGAGCTTATTCCAAGTCTACATGCTCCACATTAACCTGCTCATGCAGGAAGATGCGTGCCGTTTCTTTGAACTTTTCGGGGTTTTCTGTGGTGTAATACTTCACTGTAGCATTCTTCGTACAACGTGCATCCATGTCTGGATGGCGACGGAAATAGTCTTGCAGACTCTCCGCTACATACTCTCCTTGTGGTACGATACGCACCCCACGTGGCACATGCTTCAATATCTTCGGCATGAGAATAGGATAATGCGTACAACCAAGGATGAGCGTATCAATCTCTGGATCAAGTCGCATGATATGGTCGATACGCTTCTTTACGAAGTAATCAGCACCGGGACTGTCTGCTTCATTGTTCTCAATGATTGGCACCCACAGCGGACAAGGAACACCCGTTACCTTTACATCCCCCCACAGCTTTTGTATTTCAAGGTTATAACTATCACTCTTAATAGTTCCTTCAGTTGCCAACACACCTACATGTCGTGAGTGGGTAAGCTTGCCAATTACCTCTGCCGTAGGGCGAATTACACCCAACACGCGCCTATCTGGGTCAAGATTGGGCAAGTCATTCTGCTGAATCGTACGGAGCGCTTTGGCAGATGCGGTGTTACAACCTAAGATAACCAACTGGCAACCGAGCTCGAAGAGTTTCATCACAGCCTGACGTGTGAACTGATAGACAACATCAAAGGAGCGTGAACCATATGGAGCACGCGCATTATCGCCCAAATAAAGATAGTCATACTCTGGGAGCAGCTGACGAATACCATGCAGAATGGTTAGTCCACCATACCCAGAATCAAAAATACCGATAGGTCCCGGCTGTTTAGAATACTTTGTCATTAGTCTTTTTAAATACAATTAATCGTCGTCCGATATCACCACATACAGAGTGGTGCGGACGCTCCGCACATCCTGTGCGGATGCCCAGCACGCTTTGTGCTAAGCATCAACACCACCCATGCAAAGCCTTTTCTGCGGGTAAAGTCTTTTATTTCAAAGCAGCTATCAAAGCCTCTGTAACATCTTCTCCCATCGCTGTATTAACGAATGGGACACTATTGTTATCTGCATTCAGAATGAAAGCGTAACCGCTTTCCTTTCCCATCTGACGTACAGCGTTGTTTAACTTTGCGTGAACAGGTGCATAGATATCTTCTTCAGCCTTCTTCAACAGACGCTCAGACTCCTTACGAAAGGCGATGTTGCGGTCCATCAATTCCTCTAACTCTGCCTGACGCTTGCGAAGAATAGATGGTTCCAACTTGCGCTGTACGTCGAGGAAGTCTTCATAACGGCTATTGAAATCCTCTACAGAACGCTTTGTCTCGGCATCATACTTTGCCTTAAGGTCGTTATAACTGCGTGTAGCTGTGGCATAGTCAGCCATTGCATGAAGCACCTTATCATAGCTAAAGTATGCAAACTTAAATGCTGGAACACTCTGTTGTGCCATTGCCAAGAGCGGCAAAAGCATGAAAACAAAGGAAAAGAATAGTTTTTTCATTATCTCTTTTATTATCTCTTCAATATATAAACAAAAATGAGGTCATCGCAAGAACATATATCCGTGCGGTGACCTCACCCTTTTATCTCCTCAGAAACAGTGTTAGTTAGTTAATTGGAAAAGCTCTTTTCCGACCCCTTCGACTGTCTTTTCTAAATTCTTTTCATGAAGAAAAATATTTTTTTTCACGTAAATAAATTCTTCTTGTCATGAAAATAATTCCGAGTTATCGTAATGACAGACTCTCAAAGACGAGCCATAACAGGAATACTTGCCTATCTCAAAAACTTAAAAAACCGCTAAATCAAGGAGAATCAACTACGGGGCAAAGGCACCCGCAATGTATTACTTCATCTTAGCCAACTGAGCCTTTACCTCTGCAGTGATATCCTTGCTGAGTGCCTCGTTGATATACAATGGCTGACCAGCTGCCTTCTCCATGATGTAAACATAGTTACCTGCCTTAGCAACAGCAGCGATAGCGTTACGAACCTTCTCAAGAACAGGACCGAGCTGCTTCTGCTGCTCCTCATTGAAAGCCTTCTGGTTGTCCTGAGCAGTCTGCTGGATCTTGTTGTACATATCCTGCAAGCTCTTCTCGGTCTCAGCCTGCTTTGTAGCGTTCATTGTGCTCTTAGACTTGTCATAAGCCTCTGCCTGACGCTGCAACTCTGACTGCATGTCTTCAATCTGCTTCTGATACTCCTTACCCTTAGCTTCCAACTTACTCTGAACAGCTGTAGCCTCTGGCAGTGACTGGAGGAGAGCCTGTGAGTCAAGGTGACCAAACTTCTGTGCAAACAATGTCATTGGTGCGCAAAGCATCAACATCAAAAATAACTTCTTCATTTCTTTTTATTGTTTAATTGTTTATTAATTTACTTTTTATCTGCGGTGATAGTATTTCTAACTCACCCAGTGTGACTATAATTTCTATAGTAGATAGGCTTCCTAAGATGGTTAGTTTACTTAGCACAAAGACTACTTACTGATAAGAATATCCCAACTTCTGCAGTACCTCATTACTGATATCCACCTTTGGTGAACCATAGATAATACCAGCGGCATTGCTTGAACGGTCGATAACTAAACTATAACCGCGCTGGTCAGAGATATCCTTTACTGCGTTATAAATCTCGTCCTGTATAGGAGTAATCAGACTGGTACGCTTCTTGAAGAGCTCGCCTTCTGGACCGAAGTACTTACGCTTGAGGTCGGATGCCTGCTTTTCCTTAGCCATAATCGCCTCTTGTCTCTTCTTTTTCTGGTCCTGAGAAAGGAAGACTACCTCATTCTGATAATTCTTATACATGGTAGAAGCCTCTGTGTTGAGTGCTTCAACCTCAGCCTGCCACTTCTTACTTACCTGATTCAACTGCTCGTTTGCACGCTCATAAGCTGGCACATTCTTGAGGATATACTCCATATCAATCAGTGCAAACTTCTGTGCTGAAGCCATTAAAGGCATAAGAGTAAACACACAAAGAGGTAAAACGTATCGCAATACACTCTTAAACATATTCTTCTTCATCTCTTTTAATTCACAATTCATAATTCACAATTCACAATTATGATTACCGATACTCACTTAGTTTATTGCTGCAAACAACTCGTTCACTCGTCAACTTGTCAACTCGTCAACTAAACTAAAACTCCTGTCCAAGGATAAAGTGGAACTGGCTGCCACCCTTTGTACCAAATACCTTGTCGAAGCCATAAGCCCAGTCGATACCCATCATACCCACCATTGGTAGGAATATACGAACACCAAGACCAGCAGAACGTTTCATATCAAATGGATTGAACTTACTTGTCTCTGTCCATGCGTTACCAGCCTCAACGAATCCAAGACCATAAATGGTTGTATTACCCAAGAGGAATGGATAACGAAGCTCCAATGACATACGGCTGTAAGCATAACCCTCAGCACCACGAGGAGTAAGTGAACCGTTCTCGTAACCACGAAGACCGATTGTTTCCTCAGCGTAACCAGTAGTATATCCACTCATACCATCACCACCCATGTAGTAGGTTTCAAACGGACTTTTCTTGTTTTTATTGTAACTACCCAACAAACCAAACTCAACACGAGTCATCAAGACGAAGCATTTCTGACCGCTTGTAAGGGCTGTAAAGGTGCGAGCCTTGAACTTCCACTTGTGATATTCTATCCAACGATACTTCTCCTGCTGCTCTTGCAAGAAGGTTGGAGAGTTGCTGTCTTTTGCCAAGTTTGCATAGTCCTTACCGTCCCACTTAGACCAAGGTGGAGTAATGGTCAATGATACTGAGAAGTCAGAACCACGGCGTGGGAAGAGTTGGTTGTCAGTTGACGTACGATTAAGTGCGATGTTGAGATTCAAGTTGTTCGCTGAACCATTCGACATAATGAAGTAACGCCAATTACGCAACATGTAGCGCTGATACTGTAGCTGGAGTGATAAGGTGAAATAGTCATCAGGCCAGCTCAAGCGCTTACCCCAACCAGCATAGATACTAAAGAGTTTCACATACTTGTCTGGGTCATAATAGTTCTCGTAGCTATTGTAATTATAGTTACCATAACCGTAACGATAGTTGTTATAGTTATTCATGTAACCACTGTTATAATAGTTGCTTGATACGTCTGTCTGCTTTGAATATGACATACCCACATTGAATTGGATAGGACGTTTACCTCCCAACCAGTTGGTTGAGTATTGAGCATTGTATGACTGGTAGTAAGTACCGTTGGTCTGTGCACCCAATGAAAGTGTCTCACCATCACCGATAGGCATAATACCACGATGTTCGCGGTTCCTATGGAAGAGGTTTGCCATTGAGAAGTTATTCAACTTCAAACCGACACGACCGATAACACCCGTCTGACCCCAACCAAGTGAAAGTTCAACCTGGTCGTTTGATTTCTGCTTGAGGTTATAATTGATGTCAACAGTTCCGTCCTCATAGTTTGGCTCTGGTACTGGGTTAATAGCCTCTGGGTCGAAGTGTCCCATAGAAGCCAACTCACGTGCAGAACGCTGAAGTGCTTCCTTAGAGAAGAGGTCGCCTGGCTTTGTACGCAACTCACGACGAACAACATTCTCGTAAAGGCGGTCGTTACCATTAATCTTCACACGGTTAATATGTGCCTGCTGTCCTTCAACGATACGCATCTCAAGGTCGATAGAGTCACCGACAATATTCACCTCTGTTGGTTGAAGGTTATAGAAGAGGTAGCCATTGTTCCAATAAGCATTGCCCACAGCATCCTCATCCTGTGAAAGACGCTTGTTCAAATAGGTTTGGTTATATACGTCACCTTTCTTCATATCGAGCAAACGAGACAGATAGTCGGTTGAGTAAACAGTATTACCTACCCATTTGATGTTACGGATATAATATTTCTTACCCTCATCTACCTTTACATAGATATCTACATGCTTTGGATCAACGTTCCATACACTATCTTTCAGAATGATAGCATCACGATATCCATATTCGTTATACTTCGTGATAAGGTTCTTCTTATCCTCAGCCCAACGCTCTGGAGTGAACTTCTTTGACTTTAAAAGATTAGAAAGCTTACCAGCCTCATGGGTTTTAGCAAAGGCACCCTTGCTAAACAGGGTTCCTTTAATCTTCTTTTCACCCAACTGGTTGTCGCCATCAATCGTAATCGTACGCACCTTCAGCTTCTCCTTCTTATCTACATCGATATCAAGGATAACCTGATTCTTAGCTGCTACATCGTCACGCTGACGGATGAAGACCTCAGCATTCTTATAACCCTTGTCTTCAAAGTACTTCTTTGCAAGTATCTTCGCACGGTCAATCATGTTAGGCGTAATCTGTCCACCCTTCAAGAGACCGAGTTTCTTTTCCATATCCTCACGCTCTGTCTTCTTCAGTCCATTATAGTTAATGGTAGAAATACGAGGACGTGGTGCGAGGTGTATCTTCAAATAGATATTATCTCCCACAATAGAGTCAGCCGAAATGGAAACATCTGAGAAGAGTCCATGCTTCCAGTAACGCTTCACAGCATCTGTGATAGCCGTACCCGGAACCTCCAACTCCTGTCCAACAGTGAGTCCTGAGATACCAGTGAGGACATAATCCTCGTAGCCCTCGATACCAGTAACCGTCAGTCCTGCCAACTTGTAAGTCTTAGGAGTACCTGAATAAGTGATGTCTGGGTTTACAATCTTCTGCTGTGCACTCATTGTGAGCGAAACTCCAGAGAGTGCAAGGAGCATTAACACCTTATTTATTTTAGTCATCTATCGCGTAACTTAATTGTTTTCGTTTTCTTCTACTTGTTTCTCTGTCTTTCCAAAGCGACGTTGTCTGCTCTGGAAACTCACAATGGCTTTCTGCAAGTCCTGCTCATCAAAGTCAGGCCAATAGGTATCACAGAAGTACAGCTCAGAGTAAGCTATCTGCCATAAGAGGTAATTTGAGATGCGAAGCTCACCACCCGTTCTAATCAAGAGGTCTGGGTCAGGCATAAAGTTTGTCTCTAAATGCTCGCTAATCACCTCTTCTGTAATCGTTTCTGGGCGCAAAGGTTCAGAGCTGTTAGCCTGATGCTCTGCGACAATCTCCCTCATTGCTTTGGCTATCTCCCAACGTGCACTGTAGCTAAGCGCCACAACCATTGTCATTGCAGAGTTCTTTGCGGTATGCTCTTCAGTCTCACACAACTTCTTCTGCACTTCTTCTGGCAGACGTGCCATGTCACCAATAACACGGAAACGCACATTATTCTTCACGAAGATTTCATCTTCCAAAGACGTAAGCACAAGTCCCATCAACGCTGCAATCTCATCCGTAGGACGATTCCAGTTCTCTGTTGAGAAGGTATAGAGCGTGAGAAACTTCACACCCAATCGTACACATTCTGATGTTATGCGACGAACGGTATCTACTCCTGCCTGATGTCCGTAGGAGCGTGGCTTATTGCGTTCGGTTGCCCAACGTCCATTACCATCCATTGTGATGGCAATATGCTGGGGTATTCGTGTCATATCTAATTCTTCTGCCATATCTTTTGAAGAGATAAACCTATGTTTTGTTCTGTACAGCACTTACGTCTGCACGCTTTAGACATTACCTATATTATAATAGGTGGAAACTAACTTCCCTTACTCGTCCTCGTTATGACAAGTCTTACACTTTGCCATGAAACTATAAGAGAACGTCAGTTGTAGGGTTGAATAGCTGTCTGTATTCTTAAAGAGTCCACTACTCTTAATGCTGTAAGGGTCTTTCTGTCCGTCTAACTCATCGCTGAGCGAGAAGTGTAATGCCCATTCCAATCCTACGTTCATTCGTTCATTTACCTTATACTTCACACCCAATCCGATTGGGAGATTCGCAGTGAGCACCGACTTTCGGTCGCCACCCTTAATATTAACGTAGGTGGTACCCAATCCTATCATTGCATAAGGCGACAAACGCTGTGCACCACGATAGTCACGACCGGTACCATACGGCAGGAAGTTATATTCGTATGCAAAGCCTACATCAACCAATGAATTGTCAAATGTATAGGGAGCTGAGGCAAAACGTGGATAGTAAGTCTTGACATCAGCCGACGAACCTTTCATCTTTCCAAACGATACGTTCATCTTTAATCCCATATAAGGACTGAGATTATATCTTGCCAGCACCGTTCCCATCGGCTGTAGGTCTTTGAACAACGACTCATTAAAGTCGCCTAAGTAACCCATCATACCGACACCGGTACCTATCTCCATCTTATACTCCGGATCCGACTGCGCCCATAGAGGCGTAGCAGCAAGGAAAAGGAGGAGGTTGATGAAGATACGTTTCATTGTTGTCCTGTTTGAATAGCTTATTCAGCCAATCGACTAAGGTTCAATGCCCAGCCTACTCGATTGAGTCTACCACGCCAAACCTTTGTACCACTGATTACCCAGAGGTATTCGTCGCTATCAACTGTTGCTGCAAAAGTCGTTGCAGCCTGTACACCTGTTGGATAAGTGAAGCTCTTATCACTCTTCCATGTGATACCCCCATCACGAGAGAGAAGCATAGAAGCCAACTTACCACTACTATTAAGACCTAATGCAAGGGCTGCCTTATCATAGTTTACAACAGAAAGGCTCTTGTAAAGAGGAAGTTGGAACTTATCCGCATTACTCTCTACATAGCTCCACTGCTCATTCTGACGATAAGAAAGCTTCGTCCATGCAGCATTCTTTGTACCATTTGACAGTGTACCAACAAGCAGTATGCGATACAAGTCAGATGAAACTGCTGTAAGTGAAGAACCAATATTGCTTACTGGGAGTAGTGATGCGTTGCTATCTAATGACTCGTTAGTCCAAGTAACACCATTGTTCTTTGAAGCCAACAACATACCTGACGTTGAAAGAGCAAACAACTCTGCTGGTGACGCTGCCACCAACTGCTTCAAACTGCTGTTTGTAGCCACTGTAGTCCAGCTGCTGCCGTCTGTAGAGCTATAAACCGTACCATTGTCGATGACGAAAAACTTAGCACCCTGCACAGCCACACTCTTATAAGCATTTGCTGTAAAAGTCTTGCTGAGCTTTGTCCAGCTGTTGCCATTGTCCTTTGACGCTGCATAAACAACAGTCTGACTACCATTTGTTCCGAAGACAAACACCTTACTACCCGCACTCACAGCCTTCATTGTTGTGAACGAAGCGAAATTGCTGTTTGACTGCAGTGCCTGCCAGCTAAACACATTACCCCTCTGCTTATGAACATTCACAGAAACCTTATAATCTCTGTACTCACTTCCCTTGTTTGAATAAACACGGAAAACGCGTGGGGTACTAAAATTGATGGAATCATTGTTGCGGTAATAAGTGAACTTCTCGTCAGTTGTTGACTTGATAACAATAGTACCGCTATTCTTTGCCACAACCTTTGCCAACGCACTGGCTGGATTCGTACCATATGGCAAAGAATCAGGGTTATAAATCAAACCCTGAGCCTGATCAATATAGAACTTAACTTTAGCAGCATTGAACTTGCCTGTATAAGTACTATCCTTGCCATTCTTAGCAATGGTATCACGCACTTGTTTCAACTGTCCCAAAGAAAAGCTCAATATAGCCGTGTCTTTGTAACTTACGCTGGTTTTCTCGTCGTCGTCCTTAAGACAAGAAGTCATTGTCAAAGTAGCCATCATTAAAGCTACGAGAATATATATCTTATTACGCATCAGATACTAATAATTGAATTTAGCTGCAAATTTAATCAGAATTCTTCAGAATCAACGTCTTTAACGAGGTTAATTATGTAAAATATCGAAAATAACTGCGTTTTTTTAAGTTTGTTTAGTAAGTATTGCCAAAGTAACGATAAACTTGAAGAAAAATGACCAATAAATCACATCTGATAAGATTCTGCTATCTTCCTTACCTTCACATGAACTTCTCAACTGACACTATTGTCTTTCCACACGCCTTTTCTCGACTTAAAACCTTATCCCTCTTCAACTTTTCTGCGCCTTTGATTGTCTACTTATTTTACATTACATCACACCACCATTTGCCCTCATTGCGGAAAAAATCGTATAAGAAGCAAAAAAGACCCTAACAATACTGAGAAGTGTTTTTTATTTGTTACTTTTGCTGATATAATAACTAAAAATATGAATACATCAAAGAAGATAACAGTACAGAGTACAGAAATATCTGTGCTGATAGGAAATGAGAGCGACTACATTTGCCTAACAGATATGGCACATTTCAAAGACAAAGAAAGGACGGATTATGTCATACAGAACTGGTTACGCACAAGAAGCACAATAGAATATTTGGGAGCATGGGAACAGCTTTACAACCCTAATTTTAATCCCACCGAATTCGATGGGTTTAGAAATAGCGCAGGATTAAACTCATTTACTCTAACGGCAAAGCAATGGATACAAAAGACAAATGCGATAGGTATTATGTCTAAGGCTGGCAGGTATGGTGGAACTTACGCACACAAGGATATAGCCTTTAATTTTGGCATGTGGCTAAGTCCTACATTCCAACTTTATATTGTAAAGGAATACCAGCGGTTAAAAGAACAAGAGAGCAATCCGCTTTCATTAGAGTGGAACGCAAAGCGAATACTATCCAAAACCAATTATACACTTCATACCGATGCTATTAAAAACGTGATTATTCCTAAGATGGACATTAAGGATATCAAGCAAGGAATTATCTATGCAACCGAAGCTGATATGTTAAATATCATTCTTTTTGGTTGTAAAGCAAAAGAATGGGCTCAAGCGAACCCGAATTTGGCATCTAAAGGAATAAATATTAGAGAAACTGCAAGCATCAACCAGTTAGTAGTATTATCTAATATGGAATCTGCTAATTCTGAAATGATAAAACAAGGGGTATCAAGAAAGCAACGTTTTGAGATTCTCCATAAAATGGCAAAAGAACAGTTAAAGGTACTTGACACGAATAATATAGAACAAAAATTTAGAAAAATATTACCTGATAGCACAAAGAAAATAGAGTAATTAGTATCGAAATAGTTTACACATTTAAGGAATTATATTCGCCTTAATAGTCTACTGCTACTCAAATAAAAATCTATCGTAGCTCATTCTACTTCTTTCAGTCAACGTAATGATGCTTCGCACATCTTGTACGGACGTCCCGCACAGGTCGTGCGGAGGCTGAACACGAGTGGTGCGGAGTACTTAACACATTCGCCACCATATCCATAAGAATCTGAACAATTAGATGAGAACAATTAAGCAAGTCTACTACATGATAAACCATATTGAAAAGCAGAGAGAAGTGAGGGGGCTGAATGTCTATAATAAGAAATGATAGCAGAGATTTTCTGTCTGAAAATTCAGTCATAACCAAGGGTGATAACTTTTCCAAAACAAAGTTTGCTGTCACTCCTGTCACTCAAAACCACCACTTAACTCATTAACAATCAGCACAATTACACGAAGTGTTAAAAGTGACAGCAAAACAAAATTAAAATTACTGTAGTAATAGTACGTTATATTTCTACCTAAAATTAGCGGTCTTACTGTTCTCTATTACAGAAGGACAAACAAAAACTCCCACCCGTATTGCTACGGATGGGAGTCATTATTATCTATTCAGAAATATTCCGAAAGGATTAGAGCTGTGGACCAGCTGCTACGAGAGCCTTACCAGCCTCGTTATTCTCGTACTTCTTGAAGTTCTTGATGAAACGCTCTGCGAGGTCCTTAGCCCTCTTATCCCACTCAGCTGCATCAGCGTAAGTGTCACGTGGATCGAGGATATCAGTTGCAACACCTTCGAGCTTTGTAGGAACAGTGAAGTCGAAGTAAGGAATCTGCTTTGTTGGAGCAGCGTCGATTGAGTGGTTCAAGATAGCGTCGATGATACCACGAGTATCGCGGATAGAGATACGCTTGCCTGTACCATTCCAACCAGTGTTAACCAAGTAAGCCTTAGCGCCACTCTGCTGCATCTTCTTAACCAACTCCTCAGCATACTTTGTTGGGTGGAGTTCCAAGAATGCCTGACCGAAGCAAGCAGAGAATGTTGGAGTAGGCTCAGTGATACCACGCTCTGTACCAGCCAACTTAGCTGTGAAACCAGAGAGGAAGTAGTACTTAGTCTGCTCTGGAGTCAAGATAGATACTGGAGGCAATACACCGAATGCATCAGCTGAAAGGAAGATAACCTGCTTAGCAGCTGGACCCTGAGACTCAGGACGCTGGATGTTCTTAATGTGGTAGATTGGGTAAGATACACGAGTGTTCTCTGTTACGCTCTTATCAGCGAAGTCAATCTTACCATTCTCGTCAACTGTTACGTTCTCGAGGAGAGCGTCACGTGTGATAGCGCCATAGATGTCTGGCTCAGACTCCTTGTCAAGGTTGATAACCTTAGCATAGCAACCACCCTCGTAGTTGAAGATACCCTTGTCATCCCATCCGTGCTCGTCATCACCGATGAGCTTACGCTTTGGATCGGTAGAAAGAGTAGTTTTACCAGTACCAGAAAGACCGAAGAAGATAGCTGTGTTCTCACCGTTCATGTCAGTGTTAGCAGAGCAGTGCATAGAAGCCATACCCTTCAATGGCAAGAAGTAGTTCATCATAGAGAACATACCCTTCTTCATCTCACCACCATACCATGTGTTAACGATTACCTGCTCCTTAGTTGTTACGTTGAACATAACGCAAGTCTCTGAATGAAGACCGAGCTCCTTCCAGTTCTCAACCTTAGCCTTAGAAGCGTTGTAAACGATGAAGTCTGGCTCCTGATCGAAGTCTGCCTCTGACTTTGGACGGATGAACATGTTTGTTACAAAGTGAGCCTGCCAAGCAACCTCAACGATGAAACGAATCTTCATACGTGTATCCTTGTGAGTACCGCAGAAACCATCAACTACGAAAAGACGCTTGTTAGAAAGTTCCTTCTTAGCGATGTCCTTAACAGCTGTCCAAGCTTCCTTAGAAGCACGGTGGTTGTCGTTATGGTATTCCTCAGAATCCCACCATACTGTATCGTGAGAGTTCTCATCATCAACGATGAACTTATCCTTAGGAGAACGACCAGTGTAGATACCAGTCATTACGTTTACTGCACCAAGCTCAGTCTCCTGACCTCTTTCATAGCCCTGAAGACTCTCTTTTGTTTCTTCATTGAACAATACTTCGTAAGAAGGATTGTAAAGTACTTCTGTTGTACCTGTAATACCGTACTTCTCAAGTACGCTCTTATCAAACTTTGCCATTTCTTATAAATGTATTTAGTTGAAAATTGATTTGTTCACTGTTTTTATGTCCTATTTATTAAGACACCGCAAAGGTAATATATTTATTAAATTCACACAAAAAATACCGAAGAAAAAGTATCAAAGTATTTGCTTAGAAGGTTAAAGAAATAAAAAAAACAAGAAGCATGGCTATATTTGCAAATCAGACTTTGCAAAACCTCAGATTTATTTCTTAATTTTGCCGAAATTTTGCAGAGCAAGTTGCTAACTTGCTTATCTATAACACCTAAGACTTAAAATGGACATCATTAATTTTTCAGAGCAGAACTCTATTATCAATCAGTATTTAGCAGAAATCCGTGATAAGGATTATCAGAAGAATCGTTTGCTCTTCCGCAACAATGTTATTCGTATCGGAGAGTTCGAAGCTTTTGAAATTTCTAAAACACTGAACTACGAACCAAAGGATGTTGTTACTCCATTAGGTACGGCTCAGGTTAATGTACCAACTGACAAGATTGTTTTGGCTACTATTTTCCGTGCTGGATTGCCTTTCCATAACGGTTTCCTTAACATATTCGACCATGCTGGTAATGCTTTCGTTAGTGCTTATCGAGAATATACGGATGCTGAACATCATGAGGTAGGTATTCACGTTGAATATCTTGCCACACCAGACATCAACGGTAAGACACTTATCATCGCTGACCCAATGTTGGCTACTGGTGGTTCTATGGAGTTAGGCTACAAGGCTATCCTTTCAAAGGGAACTCCTCGTCATGTGCATGTTGCTTGTCTTTTGGCTACACCAGAAGGTATCGCACATATCCGCAAAACCTTCCCTGAAGACTCAACAACCATCTGGTGTGCAGCAATTGACGAAGGATTGAACGAACATAAGTACATTGTTCCTGGCTTCGGTGATGCTGGTGACTTGTGCTATGGTGAGAAGTTATAAATTACTCCATATACAACAAAGGACGATAAAAGTGAGATGCTTTTATCGTCCTTTGTTTTTTTATTCATTTCCTTCATCGTTATATCTTAGAGGCAATATGCCTTCTATAAACATCCAAGTGCGATTTCTGTAAGACTTCACTAATATGATTCATACGCTGTTTCTGACTCATATCAGTATCGTTTTGTGTCTCATCCTCCTGCATCATAATACGACCATTGCCCTCAACAGGTAAGAACTCATACCACTCCACGGGTACATCATGCCATGAACCGTCACCACCATACTTACTAATATAAGACATACGACGTTCTGAACGGAAGCCATAAGCTGTCACGTTAATCAGCGTACTGCCATCGCCCTGTTCCGCAGAAGAAGTCTTCATGATACAAGGAGTCACACAATCAGGATGCTGGAAATTCTCCTGTCCCCAGAAGTTAGCCAATGCTTCATGTTCCCAGAACGAACTCTTCTGTTCCATATCATGTCCGTAGATATCCTTCTGTGGACGTATCTGCTGATACATCGGTACACACAACAAGGGTGCAAAACTAAAGTAGATAGCACGGAAGTATCTCTCATTGATTTCGTAAAAGTCTTTTTTAGCCTTCTCAAAGTCAAAACTGCGATACTGAGCAGGGTTCATATCAAGGTCTAACACTTGTAGATGTTCTGGCATGATAGTGTTTATCATGTAATGCTTATCAAAATCAAAGTCATCACCATAGCCCTCTTTCTCGTCCATCAACAGTGCCATCAGACTCTGTTGTGCCAATGGTGTGAAGAGTAAAGCATATTGCTGATTGTTATTACGATTACTTGTATTGAACGCAACCTCAAACTCTTCATTCGTCAACATCGCAAAGTCACCATTCTCAAGGTTGCGTGCTTTACGCCTCAACATAAACCGATCCCACTTATAACGTAACGAACCTTCTTTTCCTGCCAGCTCACTTGGCTTACGATAGAAGGTCAAGTCGGGTGCTGCTGTATTACCATAGATAAGCCTTGTACGCTCAAAATAATTAGGATAAGGCGCTGTTACACTGGCATGTAAAGTTTCTGAGTGAGACACAGTACGTGGCTTTCCATCAGGACCCGTCTCTGTTGTTGTCCAGAAAATGGTTTTCTGACCGTGATAAGTCTTCTCTCCCATCTCCATCTTTCGTGTTCGACAGATGACGAAAGGATTACCATTAATAAGTCCAGAATGGGAATAAAGCACAGAACGCTCGGTATTAAAAGAGTCATTCCATCCGTATGTTTTACGAAGGTCTGCCAGTCGTTGTGTCGTAAAATAAGGATCGAACTCCAGTCTGGGTACCGTCTTCGACATCATACGCGTAAAGACATCCCAGTCGTAAAGCCTATTCAGAGCAGCCATCTGATTCCATGCTTGCTCCTTTAAAGTCTTCACCTTATTGTCTAAATCGTTGTGCTGAGTACGTAAAGACTTCAATTTTGGATGTACCTTGAGTAATAGAAAGACAAGCAGTAAGGCTGCCACTCCACCTATCATCAAGAGGTATTCCATTGGAAACTCATTCCATTTCACATAAACAACAGCACCACCTGCCACCACAGCTATCCACAGAATGACGCATAGGATAGTCCACATCGTGATACGACCAGACACATCCGTGAGTTGCTTCTCACCTGCATAGATTTGTCGACACGTCTCACGATTAGCCTCAACATCAACCTGCGCCTCGTCAGCAAGTGCGTTAAAGGTTTCATCAGCCACCTTCTTGAACTTATCTTTGAAGGTGCTGATGTATTCGTTTAGTGGATCATATATATCCTCTACCATTTACTTCTGTAGTCTTAGAAGAACTTACCTCTTGCAGCCTCTCGTGTTTCTGCTGTTGCAGTGAATGGTATGCGTGTTGTATAACCCTGCTGAGCAGCAACAATCATCTTTGTTGGCCAAGAGAAGATATCAGTATTCCATTGTGTCACACGACTGTTATAAACAGTACGGGCTGCCGTAATCTCACGCTGCAAGTAGTTATTCTGCTGCATCGCATCAGCAATGGCATTGTGTGCTTTCAACTCTGGATAAGCCTCAACCTGTGGAAAGAGTCGACCGAAGGCTGTATTTACTTGTGCATTCACATCACTTCTATTTCCCTCATTCACACTACCACTACGAAGGGCTGCAACGGCTTTCATCACATCTTTATCAAGATCGATAGCACGTTCTACCAATCCAACTACGTTCTGCAGTATCTGTACGCGCTGTTCCAAATAGTTATCAATATTAGACGCCTCAGCCTGAATACGCTGTTCTAACTTCTGGAAATAATTGCGAGCTGATATCTTCATAAAGATAAAGATAACACCTGGAAGGATTCCCACCAAACAGCCTACAACACCTACAAGCAATGGATTTGTCATCGTACTACCCAATAACAGCACAAACAACAATACCAACACTGGACCAACTACCCACAAAGCAATCTGAAAGAGGGTTGAACCAAAACCAACTTCAACAGGAAGTTGCTTGTCTATTACATGCACATCACGGCCAGCATCATTAACTGGTCCTGTCACTTCGTCTAATGAATTTGCCATAGCTTAAATCGTTCTTTGTTTTCAATAATATCTATTTTTAGGCTTCAAAGATACATTTTTTTCTTAAAGAGAGCAAATCTATACTCTTTATCTTCCCTTTTATGAAGACTTGATGACGATTTATAGTATCTATTAGCATAATTCCTTTGTATGATAAAGGACCTCACAAAGATAGGGCGTGTGTCAAAATAGACATATCCTCTTTGTTGACAAGAAGGTTAACCCTTTTTGACGGAAGGGTCAACCCTTTTTGACGATTAAGTTTTAGGAATTTAAAAGAGAGGATGTGTCTATTTTGATACACTCTCACATCTTTATGGTTTAAGTTCTTTCAGAACATTATTTTTACTTACAATAGTCTATCAGATTACGTCCCCATGCTGGCTGTAGACCATTCTGCTTTTCCTTGCTAAACAACTCTTTGATTGTCTCTAAATCCTTTGGACTATTCATACTTGGCTGTCCGGTCTGCTTACTCATATTCTCAAAGAACATGTAAAGAAGAATACGAGGACGAGGATTAGATGGGTTAATACCAATAGCTGACTTGTAATAACAGATTGCATCAATGTAATAAAGTTTACCATTCACTGATGGATTCTGTGTGATGAGTGCTGCATAATAAAAACCCTTCAACGTAAACTGTTCTGAACGATCAACTCCCTTTTTTGTCTGCAATGCCTCAAGGTCAGCCTTCACCGCATCTAAGAATAAGGAGGAATAATCACTCTGTGGAGAGCGAGCAGCATACTGAAGGGCATAGAACACACGATAATAGGTGGGGAGCCAAGCATCAGGATACTGAGTTTCCATACGCTTCAATTCATCCATTCCCTTTACAATAGATGTAGCTTCGTCTGCCTTGACGTTACTTAAAGTGGTTTTTAACTGTGCTTCGAACTGATTGTTGTTCTGTGCATTCATACTGGTTGCGCACATAAGGGCAACGATAACGGCGATTTTAGAAACTAAAGTTTTCATACGCTTTGATTTTAATAAGTGAAACAATGATTTCTGTTGCAAATGTATCAAAGCTTTTGATTGCCTCCAAATAATAGGGACAGACAGCAAAAAAGTGGTTTAAATAACTATCAAGCCCGCTGAAATACTATCTTTTGGGACGAATAACTAATACGCTTAGTTCGTTGGATAGTTAAGAGCATGATGTGATATTTCTGACTAAAGTAAGAAGACACGCACTACTCATTATTACAAGAATAATTTTACTTTTAGTTTGCTGTTACTTTTAACACTTCGCATAATCCTACTGTAAATTAGCAAGTTAAGTCATTATGACGCATGACAGGAATGACAGGAAACTCAATTATAAAGGAATATCTATAGAGAAAAAGATAAGATGAAGATGGAATATTGACAATACTACATGGCACTTGACCTGATATATACCAGCCCAAGTGCCATATTTTGAATAGACACCTACATCTTTAATTCTCAGGTAAACCTATTTCTGGATTGAATTTTACAGAGACTTTTCTATTCTGAACAATATTTACTTGTCCATTATATGCAATATTAGATTCATCATATTTCATATTTGGGTTAGCATAGTACACCTTTAGTTTATAATTACCAGGAGGCAATTTACTCATCTTAAAACGAACATCATATTTGCAAATACAATCGGCAAGTGCATCAAGTACATTATGGTACACGACAAGGGTAATTTGATTATCTTGATTAGCGATATTCACATAAATCTTTCTTACGGAACAGTTGGCTTTCAAATCTTCCAGTAGACACTGGGCTATACCGTCTTTGTCCAACTCTATACTTAATTTTGCTGGAATAGCATTGTTTTCTGCATAGAAGTCAGGACGTGTATCTGTCGGAGAGATGCTTAACTTACAATTAGAATTTGCAACATCATAAATTCTTAATGGCTCAAGAGATACCTTCTCAGAGGAACATGCAGATAATCCACAGAAAAGGATTAGGCTGTAAAATACTTTTTTCATAATTACAAGGATTTTATATGTTGATATTTATATAAACGTAATTACAAGTTATTTCTTGCTTATATTATTACGTATTTCTGTTATTGCTGAAATCCGCAATAAAGACATACATTTTATGGATAGTGTTTACTATTCAATCAACTTCCCGTGTTTTTTGAGTATTGAGAGAAACTCTCCCCATTCTGCCGCTCTTTTTTCTTTTGCTTTTTGAATGGCCTTGTTCTCTTTAACATATTGACTATTGTCCTCAATATTGCGTGGGTAACAGTCACTCAGATAAAACTTGCCAGATTCTGAAACTAATGATAAGTCTGTGAAGATTTGACTATTGAAAGATGACACAAACGTTGAGATATGGAGTAGAACCTTACCATACGAATGTATTTCTATGTTACGATAAATGGGAAAGAGCAGACTTGTCGGCTCAAAATCTTGAAAAATAATCTCACGGGTCTGCGCGTTGAAAGACTTGATGTTGTCAAGTGTAAAGAGATAGGGGCTTGAAGCGGCTCTTGTCATTCGGGCTGTCCCTATAGCAAACAATTCCGTTTTCGATGCTTGCACTGTGGGAGTTGAAGCAGACTCATCTTCATTGCTGCAACCAATAAACAGCAACGAGAAAATGAACGCCTGTAATACACAAAAGTACCTTTTCATAATTTGTTGGATTTAATTAGTTATTATAATATTTGGTCGTCAATTATGTTCATATACTTCTTTATTTCTGCCATTAAGGAATAAACATGCTTGACACTTTCCAAGCAAAAGGCATGATTATCCTCGCATCTGTTTTCAACCATATCGGCAAACGCTTGAATTTCCGAGAAGAACCCTTGTGACACAATTTGGTTATTCCCAATAGTTGGGACAAAGTTGTTTCTTCCGTAGAGACAAATTATTGCTCCATTGTTTGGAAAGACTTTCTCCAACGGAATCCCTAACAATGCTGAGCGTCTCGGCATGAAATCAAGTCGCTCCATGTTTTCCAACACATAAAGTCCTTTATCTGTACTGATATTTAGCTGTTCCTGTGCTTCTTTCCAAGAATAATCTGTTGATAGTTCCAACATACCTGTTATATCTTGGTGCTCCAATACAAGAAACAAAGTTTGGGCACCATCTCTACTGCGAATGACATCCAAGCTCTTTATCTTTGCCTCTCCAAAAAGGAATATTACATAGTCAAGAGGATGGATGAATAGGTCAAGTAAAGTATCTCCTTCAGGGTATAATCCTGTCAGATAGCGATAATGATAATGCCGTTTGCCGTCACCTTTCAATCGTTTTTTCAATACTTGAGTGGCAGGGGCAAAACGCCTTTGCAGTCCGACAACGATATGTTGTGAGCCATATAGCATGATAGTATCGATCAAAGACTTTAATTCTCTTTCATTCTCACAGGGTGGTTTCTCTATAAATAAGGACTTTCCTGCTTTTATAGTTTCGGTTGCAATCTGAAAGTGTGAATGAGGATTAGCTGCCACAAAAACACCAGAAACAGTATCATCAAGCAGTATATCCTGTAAAGAAGTTGTTCCTTTGACTCCTTTATACTTTTGAGAAATCAGTTCGGCTTTCTTCTCTGAGGTACAGCAGATATATTTCAGTGGTAACTGAAGATACTGTATGACGGGCAGAAGGTTGTTTGCACAATGATTGCCAAACCCAACAAGAGCATACTGTTGCGTGTAAGTATGATTCAACTCTCTCATACTGCGTATATACTTGTATCTGCCTATGATGTTATCTAAATATCCCATTTTAGCTTTGCTTTTATTCGTTTGAAATGTTTATTATAGGTAGTTTGCCTGTTGATGGTCCATTGATATTTCCCATAAAACAACTCTATCAATCGTTTGGGGATTATCTTTTCTATATTTCTTAACAGGATAATGTCATATTTTCGGTGATAGTTGATCCAACATTGATTGCATTCTTTGGAGTACTGACATTGAATTTTGCACGTATTCCTTGAATTGAATATCTCATCGAGTGTATTCTCGTGAATATTACCCAAGATTACATCTAAATTCTGGCATAAGGGGACATCCCCATTAGAATGTATGACCAATTCACTGAATATGCTATGACACCGTAACTTCAGTCTTTTATTCTTCCACTCGTCATACAAAGCTACAAAGTCAAAGTTCTCATATGTTTGATGTATGGAAGAGGGTATCTGGCTGATGAAATCCGCATCATTGGATTCTATTAAATCTTTGGTTGTGTCGAAGAATGACATTGTGCTGTAAATGCCAATACGTACATCAATGTTATATTGTTTAGCACAATCTATGACATGCCTCATATCCTCAAACGAGTTCCATGGAGAAAGACAAAACATTAGGGAGATAGGTACGATGTCTTTACATGCCTCTATAACCTTAATCACTTTGTCATACCCATCTCTCCCACGCATATAACGATAGGTTTCTATATTGCCGTCAAGTGATATGTATAAATGTTTGGGATGATGATTCTTTACAGCAGAAATTACCTTGTTCGTTGCAAGGCAGTTGGACAGCAATGTATAATTAGGATGGTTAGTATCAAACCATTCTAATATATTGTCTGCTTCGGGATGGAGGATAAACTCACCTCCTTCCAAACCTACTATCGTGCTTTTTGTTACACATTTACTATTCATTATTCTGCTAATATCAACCAGACTTAGATTTTCTGTAGGTTTTTTCCAAATGGAACAGTGTTTGCAACGAGACTGACAACTTGTTGTGGAATATATCATTAGAGAGGTAAGTTCCTTATGCTGTCTGCGTACTACATTGTTGACAAATACCATTCCATTGTGGATGTAGTCATAAATACTGTACATTTTTTTAAGTTTTGTCTTTTATTGTTAAGAGCAGAAAACCACGAAAAGACTGCACAATATTTATGACTTTTTATCTATTTATTTCATTTACCAAGTAAGCCGTAATCCGAATGGTACGGTAATGATAAACGGATGCTCTGTACGGTAAGTTTCGAGACTACTACCATTTCTAAAATAATAGAACATATTTGGTTCTATATACAGGCTGAAAGGTTTGAATAGCTTGTACTGCACACCGGCACCTAAGTTTACAGACCACTGATAACGTGGCTTGATGTCACCCTTTAACGTGTAGGACGAGTCAGACGTTATGATATACTTCTTATCAAGTGAACTGTGAACTGGCATCTCGAATGTCACTCCACCGGTCGTATAGGCATTGAATCGTCCCTTGCTCCATATACGATAGGTCAATCGCAACGGTATGCCCACATAATCAATCTTCTGGGTCTTCAACAAGGTCGCACCATGAAACTCACTCTCAAAATCAGACTTCATTCTTGTGTAAGTCAATCCCGTGCCAAAAGTCCAATGGGAACTTAGTTGCTTGTTGAGCGACAAACTAAAGGTTTTGGGGCGGTAGTGGTACGCCTTCTCACCTAAAGACGCATTGCCCTCTGTTGCATTATTCAGTGCAATCCATGACATTTTTGCCCTCTCTACAGAATCCATCAGCGCATTGTTCCTGACTAAATAATTTACATAATCATCCCAGGTATATAGTTTGGCAGCCGCACCGCCGTTAGCATAATCTACCACCGAGAGATAGTTCAAATTAGACATAGCTCCATTGGCTCCAGCATTGGAGGAATAGCCGAAGTTGAATGTCCACGGGTATTTCTTCTTATGGTTTACATCGAGGTTCATGTTTCCATTCGATGCCAACATTTTATCTTCTGAAATTTGTGGAATACGGAGCACGGAGTCGTCTATACTGATTTCACCAGTAGCCAAATACTTTGGCAAGGAATCTACATGGAAGAATACTGGCTGCTGCTCTGATTCAACACTGTCTGTTATGATCTGTGAAGAAATATCTTCAGTAGGAATAGTCTTTTTTACCAAAACACGCCTATCATTTCCAATAGCGCTTGAAGGTATAGAATACCTTGGCTGCCCATTCTTTTGAGAAGCAGCTCCATTTTGTTGAACTCGTTTTGGAAAGTTATGATGAGTATCTAAAGCCGTTGAACTATTATCAGATGTATCAACGAACTTGTCCCTCGTTACGAAATAGATATAGACAGGTATCAGGATGGGAAGCAAGAATAGCATCCAATACTTAATCAATATGACACGTAGCATTTTCTTTGCCCGAGCCAACTGCGAAGAAGAACTATGTGGATTGATACCAAGCAGATCCCCTATTTCCTTATGTGAAAGACCGTCCAACACTGAGAGTTTGAATATTTCTCGGTTCCCCTCTGGTAACAGTTCTATCGCTGACAGCAACAACTCCAGCTCTATATTCTTTTCTTTATCGTCTTCTTCGCTCAACACATCTTTCCCCAGACTGGATAAAAGAATATTACTTTTTTCTGTACTTTGTAGGAACCTCAACGAAAGGTTTCTCACAATCGTTATCATCCATCCTTCCAATTTTGAGTTGTCCTTCAGCGAATTAATAGAGGTAAAAATGATGATAAAAGCATCGTGTAAAATATCTTCTGCCGTACTTTCATCTTCCACATAGTGCAGGCATATTCTCTTTAATCTGTCGGAATATGCCTTATATAAATTTCCGAGAGCCTCACGTTCTCCCTGTTTACATGCGTCTATATTAACATCTATTTTCATAGATATACCATACCTTTTTATTAAAAGGAGCACGTTTTGCTTAAAAGACTGCACGGATTTAGGAACTTTTTTTTCGAGAAACTTAGAAAAATATTTAAAAGATATGACTAAAAACCTCTTTTTAATAGCTGTTTCGTTATCTAAAAGAGATAGTTGCAACCTTGATTTATAGAAAACACTTCATGCCGTATCGCAACACCTACAACAAGCGAAAATAACGTATCTTTCCCATATTTCTAATTTCTTTGAAGTATTTTTTAGTTTAGATTTATCATTACATTCGATTTCAGAATATCACCTTACAAAGGTAAGAATATAATAGCAAACAGTATGTTTTTATGGGAAGATTACCAGTATTTTTTTTATAGTAACTCTATATAAAATGGATAAACCAAATTTTATCCACGTTTATTACCTAATAATAAAATAAAAATGTTAATTTTGTAGCGTGTTGCTTCAGAAACACAATGACATCGTTGAAAAAATAAGAGGCGTTATGCTTATCTTGTAAAACTCAATATTTTAGAACTTGTAAAACTCAATATTTTAGAATAGGTGGCAAAATTGAATCATTATAATTGAGAGTACATAATTGCTTAAAATATGACAAAAGAAGAATTATTGCTATGGGGAGAGAAAACGGTTCAGCTGTATAATAAGATAGCAGACGAACGTGGTAGAGAAAAGACTCCTGCATTCTATACTCAATCTAACTTAAACAAAATTATAGGAGTAAATTCTGTTGATATTTTAATAGCAGGTATTAACCCTGGTTCTGGCGGAACTTACCAACAAATGATTGAGAATCCAAACTGGGGAATAAGCTCGGCTACAGGGATGACAGCAGAACAACTTATATCAGGGAACTTCGGTAGAGACCCCCAGTATGGGAATTGTACAAACTGGAGTCGTCATCATACTTGGCGTTATTTTATGAATTTAAAGAGATTCTTTAAAGATGTTGAGGAACCTAATATTCTTGACGACGAAAGAAGATTTGTCCTGACGAATGCCACTTTTTTCAACACTGTTAAGGAGAAAGAACTGAACCAATCACTATTAAAGACTACGTTTCCACAGACTATAGATTTAGTCAGAAGAGTTAAGCCTAAGATGATTGTATGGTTAAGTGGTAGGAATGCGTTCAACAGATTAGCTTCGATTTCGATAGATGGCTTTTCTTTCAAGTATGATAAGACACGTAATCCGATAATGGCGCGTATATATATGGGTACATTCAATGGTATACCATGTTTTGGGATTCCCCACCCTGGAGCGTTCCTAACTACAGAAGAAAGGACTTTAATTGCAAAATTCTTTTCTTATGTCTTTAATTATAAAAGTATTGACGAGATAGACCTTAATAACTTGGAGTCTTTCTGTATAAATGAAATTCAAGCATATCATAAGCGTTTAAAAGAGAAGAAACCTGCTTCTATAAAAAATAATATTGATGTAAAAAGTATAGAACATTCTATCCTCGAAAGGAAGAAAACCTATATTTACAATAATGGAAATAGGATACGCAAAGATGAAAATGCCCAATATGGAATTACAATTGCTAAGAATTGTATTTTTGTTCGGCAAGCTTATGAAGATAAATATAAAACTCCTCAAATCAACCCAAAAGATAGTGTTGTCATAGAAAAGCTAAAAGAAAGAGGTTATGAAAGCGGTAAAGGATGGCTTGGCTATCGAAAACTTACGGAATTTGGTAGTACTGAGAAAGAAATAGAACAGAATGTTATAAAGGAAATAAATGTCCTATTTGAGTTGTTAGATGTCTAATGTCTTATACCAGATTTACTTCACATCGTTTTAACATTTAACAAGTTAAGTCATCATAACGAATGACAGCAATGACAGGAAACTCAATTATAAAAGAATTACCTTACGATAGGCAGAAAAGAATAGAGTAGACAACCTCTATATAAATGTTAAAGAAAATAATAGCTTCGTCATTTCTAATGATTTTTCATACCTTTGAACTTATATTTTAAAAGCCACAATAATGGGTCTATTCAACTATTCAAGTAAACTATCCGACGAACAATTACGCCGCATCTCCCTAAGTGCACAATATCAAGGACAGCAGG
Source organism: Prevotella melaninogenica (assembly GCF_013267595.1). Taxonomy (NCBI): domain Bacteria; kingdom Pseudomonadati; phylum Bacteroidota; class Bacteroidia; order Bacteroidales; family Prevotellaceae; genus Prevotella; species Prevotella melaninogenica. The sequence goes on from NZ_CP054011.1 coordinate 1,538,743, forward strand.
GAGGAGACCATTTTACACTTTCATCTAAGATTGGTTCACGTGCAAAAGTACTCCTCGAACAAGGATGGGGTATCACAAATCGACAAGAATTATGCGATACGATAGAAGAATTACTCGGACGTTGCCGTTCACTTGATATTGCTGTTATAAAAGAAGAAATGATGGCAGAGATACAAGAAGACAGCGGGATCAACACCGAGGTACGACGTATATGGTCTATGGCAAGTATTGTCGATAAACATTATATTACACGAGTTGGAGATTTAAGTGACTTGCTTAATATGCTAACCAACTATATTGCAGCACAAGATAGTCTACTTGCTAATGAACTGATTACCTCATGGGATACTATAACAGAAAAAGATGTTATAGGATGGGATATAGGGCGCACAGCCTATCTCGTGCGTGTTGGTGTGGAAATGAAATACCTCAACTCTGACGAGGCATGGGATTATCTGGAAAAAGCTTACCAAAGAGCCATCAGCACATTCGACACATGGGAGGAGTTCGGACACTCCTATATCATCGGACGTTGTTGTTGGACTTCTCATCCAGAGGAGCGTGATGTCTTAGGCTTTTGTAACGTAGTGAAATGGCTTATGAAACATCCCGAGAGCCCATGGATAAAAGTTAAGTTGAAATAATTTATTAATAACATATTAAATCATTAAGATTATGGATCAAAGTATTTTTCCGTTCATTCTCATATTCATTGCAATGATCGTCATTGCCTTTTCGCTAATTTTCTATGTCCGTAGAAAAGGGAAGAATAGTAAGGGAGTCTACACAGCAAAGGCAATGGAGTTCATCACCAAGAAATATCCTTCTATCAATACAAGCAATATCAAGTGTGTAGAATTTTATATTCCTAAGGGGAGTTTAGGACAGATAGACCCAGCAATTATTGCCTATAATGATGAGGACATGTATATAATATCCGCTCTCGCTCAACCTATACCAGGCTTCTACAGAATCAAATCTAATGAGCAAGCTGAATGGGATATGTTCTATTATCCTATGACAAGCATAGAGCAGGCTGGCTTTGATGAAAAGCAGAAACACTTCTTTCTCGTTATTAAAGGAGAATCAATTAAACTGAAAATCAGGAAAAGAAATACCTTCCAAGAGGATCAGCAGGAAGAGATAAATGACTTCTTTGCAACAATATCACAAGCATTACAGAAGAACACAGCATTGAACGTATAATCCTATCGGGACACGTCAATAAAACACTGAAGGGTGCATAAAAGCAATATAAAGTCTTTTATGTGCCTTTTTTTGAATTCTTCCGTTAAATGTGTGAATGCTTTTCGGGTCTTCAGGATTTTGGAGTGATAAGATTTACCACTTAAGGTTAGGTCTCTGACGAAATGTCACACGGAGTAAAGGAGAGGACGAAGGATTATAAAACAAAGTAGTGGAAGGCACGGAGGCACCGTCGGTGCATAGAGCGACGAAGTTTGTTTGCACACTTTTTTAGTAACTTTATACCCAAAGCATTTATCCCAAAAGTTATCAAGAATCTGTACGCTACACCTCCGTCGCTCATTGTGCCGTCGGCACCTCCGTGACATTGCGTTTACCTCCGTTCCCTTCGTGACTCCGTGTACCTATTACATAAGACTTTTAGTTTATCACTCCAGATTTCGGAAGAACCTGCTTTTCGTATAGCTTTGACGGAAGAACAGAAGTTGCTCATTTGAGAAAAACATAGCTGAGTCTCTCAGGTGTCTACTCTATTATCATCCTACGACAACAGGAAATCTTCTCATCTTAACACTTCAAAAATACAGACTGCGTGTTGAAAAATCATTACATATTATCAAACAAAACAGCTATAAATAAGGACAATAACATGGATAAAAAGTAGGTTTGTAACCAACAGGAAATCAATTGGTTATAAAGCAGTAAAGGAAAAGGTGCTTAATTGGACTTCAAAAGGGCGCTAATTGGACCTCAAAAGGGCACCTATTGCAAGTCAATTAATTATAAAATTGTATCTAATTGAAAATAAAGAAGTTACCTTATTGGTATAACTAAACAGGTAACGATTTGGAAACGAGCGAGCTACTTCAAGTTGCTGTTTTCTACCTAACAAAGAACGCTTGTTATTCTATCTGCAAAGATAATACTTTGTTACCGAATAACAAGCGTTCTTGATGAAAAACACACATAATTTTACCAGCTTGAATGAAACAAGTGGTTGGACTTATAGTTTCTACTTACAAATCTAAAACTTTTCGCCTTGTAATGCTATCCAGTTTGAACATTCTGAGGAAATAGTCCTTTTTAGATTTGCATTAAGCATCTTACATACGTTCTTTATTATATTATGGACATCCTCCTTGGTGGTATTTCTCTTTAGTAATGTGGTATTCGGCAAATAACACCTCGTGCCATTATTACCTATGATTATATCCTTAAAACCATACTCTTCAATTAATGTATTCCTAACTTCGGTATGTCTGCTATCTATATCGTAGGTTAACAGCACATTGTATGTTCTTTCCATATTGTTTGTATTAATAATTAATAAATTCTTATTGTCAACTAGCAAATAATGTGCCAACAATGAAAGTATTGCTATTCAAATTTTCTACAGCCTTCGTCCTTTCTTTTTCCTATTGGCTTGGTATCTGAGCTTACGTTGCCATGCGGTCTCGGCATAGTCCTCGCCATGTGTCATTGGCGTAATCATTCCACCTACTCCCTCCACCAATTCATCGGCTGCGCTGATAGCTGTATCTGCCACCGCTCTTATAGCCTGTGCGATTTGTGGAGTATCCTCCGTTGCTCGTGGGCTGTATGAAAGTCTTGGGGGTACGAGTTGATAGCCAGCATCCTTAGTATCTGTATGCTCTGACGATTTGCGTATTACTTGGGCAGATACATTCGTCTCGGCTTTCTGACTTGCCTCGAAATTCTTTTGCAAGGAATGGTAGCCAAACTCCCTGCCCACTTCCGATGCCTTGAAAGATTGTCCGCCAAATGAGAACTTCAAACCATAGACCTTGCCCTGCTTGTTCTTCATGCGCTCAATGGTGATGCTGTTCTTGTTCAACTCGTAAAGGAACATGGAATGCCCCGTGATACCTGTATCTTTATACTTCTCAAGCAAGGCATAACAAATCTTCTGCACCTGCTGCTTTGTTTGTTCTCTTGTAGGGTTAGTCTTTGCCTTTTGGTGTTTCCTTTCCGCCTTGACCTCTTTTGCAATAGTCAAACCTTTCTCCCTACTGATTCCCTCCGCCACCTTTGCTGCCCTGTTGCTCACAAAGGTGGTATCATAGACTTCTCCGTACAGACTGATGCGGTTGGCGATGATGTGAATGTGCCTATTATCAGTATCCTTGTGCGTTACTGCCACCCATTGGTGGTTGTCAAGTCCCATTCGCTTGGCAAACAGATGGGCTATTCCCATAAGCTCGGATACAGGCAGCTTTTTCTCGTCCTGCGGTGCAATGCCTATTTCGATACGGAGAAACTTGTTCCTGCAACGGCTGTTATAGTCGTTGACCACTTTCATTTCCTCATAGATTGTCTTTGGTTCCCTGCTGCAAAGATTGTGGAAGGCAAGCCGATAGCCGAGCTTGCCCTCTCTGAAGATATAGTCCAGAGCCGTGCTGCCGTGTGCTATCGCCTTACATTTTCCTATCATTTCTTGTTAGATTTAAGACCTTATATACCTCATCGTCCACACGAAAATGCGGGTCGTAAAATCGCTTAAATGCTTCTTTGGCACATAGCGAGAGGTTCTTTGTGATATGTAGCCAATCTTCGTCCTTGACCTTGATGAGATTGGAAACCTGCCCATAGAACCTTCCTGTATGCTGGAGGATGGCAATGGCTTCCCTCTCATTGTCTGTCATCTTGGGAACGGCAGTCACTTCTCCGTTAAGGAGTATCTCACGACAGTAATCGGAGAACTTCCGCCCCGCACTTTCCGCCTTTGACTTGATACGCTGCTTTTCCTCTAAGGTACATCTTACTTTGATGAACTCTGTCTTGTTCATCTTCTGTTCTTCCTTATCCTGTTGCTGCCATTTGGCAGCTTTTCCCTTGTATCTGCTCATATAAGCTTCTTTGAAAGTTAATCATTATAGATGATTCATTGTCTCTTAATTCTTGAATACTGACCGATGAGAACGGAGTGATTACGGTCTAATCTCCCCGACAGTCTGACGAGGGGAGCAAGAGCAGTTTGTGGGTACAAACTGACGTCTTGCAATGCTACCGAACAAACCATTTACGCTTAAAACGTTTTATAGCCTAAAAACGAATGCCGTGTATTCTGTGTTTAACTGTGTTCGTGGTGTTCTCATCATTCAGATGTCTGCTTGCTAAAAATATGATGTCATATTTGCCCAAATATGACGTCTCATTTACGAGATATGACATCATATTTTAATGCGATAGTAGGATTAGAGCGGGAAATAAATCTTTTGAAATTCATCCCTCGCCCCCTTCCTGCGGTTTATAACCTTCTCCATTTCTCTATATCTTCACCATATTCCTCCAGATGCTGACGAACGATGTTCTCCACAAAGCTTGAAAGGTTGCTGCCCCTGTCGCCTAACCTACGCACAATGAAGTCGGCACGCTCCTGTGTATCCCTACTCAGATAGACTGCCTTACGGTTGTTTAACTTGGTCGGCACAAGATAGGCTTGCTTGTAGGCTTCGAGTGTTTTCTTTCTCATCTTGGCACTGATACGTCTTTGAACAGTTGCACTCTCAGTGTTCCGTGCAGGCTCGGAGTGCATGGTATTCTCTGTGTCCTGCTTGTTTGTTGGTCTTTCTCTTTCAGGAACTGCAGTCGCTTCTTGTGAAGTAGATTCGTTCTCTGTTTCATCTTCCACACCCAAGAACCATGAAAGGTCTTTGTCACTCATCATAGTTTCCTTTTCCATTTCTATTTCATTTTAAGTTTGACTTGTTTTGATTTCTTGTTTTGTCCTGTAATTGATATGTGTGTCTGTTCCTGCGCTTTCCGTTTCTGCTGCTCACGGACACGGCTGACATGAAAATCGTTGAGATCCTTGAAGTCTTTGTAATGTATGTTCATGTCCTCAACATGGAAGCCTGTCTTTATGAAATCTTGAACAGCCCTCCGTCCTGCTTCATCATTGTCAAGGAAGGCGCGGATATTGGTGAGGTGTCGGTCATTCAAATAGCGGATAGTCCTTGCCACGTTGCTCACGGAGTTCATCACAAGGCAGTGGTTGGTAATCTCTTCTTTCATCGAAAGGAAGGAGAGGAAGTCCATGAAGCCTTCAAAGATACATACAGGTTCCGCTCTGTCCGTGAATATCGGAGTAATGTCCTTCGGTGCTATCGTTCCCTTGAACGTCTTGTCGTCCCGAAGCTCATAGCTGCCAGAGAGATTGGCAAAGCCAATGGCTTGATAGCGCCTGCCCCTTACCTCATAGCAGATACATTTGAGGAAAGGTCTTGCCCTGTTAAGGTCGATGCAGCGCTTATCGGCAAGATAGGCCTCTAAGTGAGAAGGCAAGGTGTCTGATACCTCTATCAGTTTCCTTGCCCCACTTGGCTGCCATGGCGTGACTGGACTGGTATCGATGTCTGACTTCTCTTTTGAAAGACCGTACGCTGCATCAAGGGAAGCGTTCTGTCCCAAACGGCGGATGGCTTCCGATAGCGTGCATCCCTCCATACGCATACAGAGGTCGATGATACTTCCGCCCCTACCTTCGCCATAATCTATCCAAAGGTTCTTCTCTGTGTCCACCTTAAAACTCGGATGCGTTTCCTCCCTGAGCGGTGAACGGTACATGGCATAGGTAGGTGTTTTGCGGACAGGTTTGATACCTTTCCTTTCGAGATACTCCACGATGGGGTATCGCTTGATACGTGATAAATCTTCTTCTTTCATTGTTTTGATACATTAATGGGTTGAATGATAATTATTTATGTTTGTCTGTTTTTATGGTTTTACCTTTTCCAAAGTTTTTCCCCTCCAAACTTTTTCATCTTTCTTCTTACTACACACTATTCTGTGATAAGTGATTGATAATCAGTATTACTTTGTAGTATAAGACAATACTACACATTCTACTACATTTGGCTACTACAAGTTTGAAGGAGCGGGCAGGGCAAGATTTTCCTAATCTTGTAGACATAGATGGGGCTACCACCGTTTCTTCGTTTGCTCACCTTTATGTATCCTGCTTTCTTCAAGGCTTCGCCCATCCGCTTGGCAACAAGTGGTTGGTGGGTATAAATACCCAAATAGGTGAGTATCTCCGTAGTGGTCATTAACGAATAACTTTCATCCTCCGTTGGCTTTTCAAAACAACGCAACAAAAGCTCCATCTCTGCAGTTTGTACTTGAAAGTCCTCACTCTCTCTGTATAGTTCGGCAATCTCATCATCATCAAACCAATAGCGAAAACCTGACTTTAACAGGGCTTTGGCTTCCGCATAAACATTGTTCATCGAGATCGCTTTTGCTCTCTCAATATCTATGGAAAGCACTTCAAAGGGCAGGAAGCGTCTGCTTCCTGTAGGGTCTGTAAGAAAGTCATTGCCGTTCACTGATGCCACAAAGCTTGACAAGTGGGGATGCTCCTCTACATACTTGTCGTAGGGCATGCGGTATTTGACCATCGGGCAGGTAATGAGGTTCTTCAGTTCGTTCTCATCCCGTTTGTTGAGGGCTTTGAGTTGGTCGTCGATGTTCACTATGAGGTTCTGTCCTATATAGGTGAGCGTGTCCTTCTCCTGCGGATATATCTTGCCTGTGTAGCTATAGCCATGCAATGCAGGTGGGCAGAGCAAATTCAAGAATGTAGTTTTGAACTTTCCCTGCTCGCCCGTCAGCACAAGGCAGGTGTGGTTACAGCACTCACGGTCGTCCATCGCATTGGCGACCACCGCCACAAGCCACTTGGTGAGATATTGTAACCACTTGTCAGAGTTGCGCACGACTACGCAACTTGCCAAGTGGGGAATGGCTTTCAGTGAAAAGGGAGAAATGCTACTTACATCCACCAATGGCAATCCCTTGAAATACTCCTGTATGGGGTTGATGCGTGGAGAGAAGCTGCTCTCGATGATAGAGTATAGATTTTCTGATGAGGTTATTATCCCGATGTCGTTGTCTATCTCCCTTCGGAGCGTGTTGATTTCATAGCGACCCACTTTTGAGAAATGAGCATCGTTCTTGCTTCGGTATTCGGTTCTTCCCAATACAGTGTTGTATCTGAACTCATAGCGAGAGGACAGATAGATTTCTATCTCACCGTTTTTTGAGGAAGTCTTTTTTCGCTTGGGCATATTGTTTCCTCCCTCCGATTTGCTTTTATCTGCATTCTTCTTCATTATATGCTTGGTTTGGTTTCTAAGAGTGAAGTTATGAAGAGAACTGGAAAGTTCCAAGCATTCAAAGAGTGCTTGCATGATGTTGCGTTCATTCGCAATAAAGTTCGCACGTTTTTTTGAGGAGACAGGAAAAGAAATGACTGATTTAAGCCCGAATTAAGTCAAAACAGGGGATAAAATAATAAGGAAAGACAGAGGTAGAAGTGTACCCTTTGCACACGTTTGCAGTATTCTGCACCGATATTGCAAACAATAGAATCCGCGCAGAAATAGGGTAGCGTTTGTCCATACTAAGAGTGTTACAAGGTGTCTCTTGAACGAAGAATGATTGAATAGGACATACACCGCCCTATCTTTGTTTCAAACGGACGGCGAAAGAAGAAAACAGGGAAAGAATGTGCAAACAGCTGCCGATAAAATGCGTTAGCTTTTCCTTCAACTTCCCGATGTTTCCCTGCTGTTCCCTGCTGCTTTGAAGTATGACAAACTCATTATACTTTTGCAGGCATAAACGTGCGATGAAACGCAGAACAGACAAAGGTGTTGTCAATACCAATAAGACAGAATTACAAACAAAACAATAATAAAACTATGGGATATTTTATCATTACGGATTCAAATTGGACAAGGCTCAGGAATGAGATTCTCAGCCTTGCCGAGACCTGCCACAAGGCATTCGGGGAACAGAGCAAGCATACCGATTGGCTGCACAATGGTGATGTATGCAAGTTGCTCAACATCAGCAAGCGCACATTGCAGCACTACCGGGATACAGGTGTACTTCCATTCTCTCAAATCGGGCATAAGTGCTATTACAGGCGTGAGGATGTGGAGCTATTGCTCCAAACTAAATCGGAGAAATCAAAAACGGACAAATCCATGAATAACAAATAAGGCGAAAGAACTATGGAACAAGTAAGAGATTTGAACATGGAGGCAGACGATATGCAGGTGGTGCTGTCCGCACTAAAAGGGGTAAGTAAGCGGATTAAGGAAGTGGCAAAGACACACAAACCGCTCTTTGGCGGTGAGCACTTTCTCACGAGTAAAGAGGTGTGCGAAAGGCTGTACATCAGCCCTCGCACCTTGCAGGACTATCGGGATAGGGGAATTATCCCCTACACCCAGTTCGCAGGAAAAATCCTCTATAAGGCCTCAGATTTGGAAAAGATGCTAAAAGATAATTATAGGGAACAGAAACAAGTGCCTTAGGATATTTAGATTACATTTCAAAAGTTAAACTAATAGCTTATGATTTCACAAGTACCCTGCAAGAAGGAAGCAGCTATTCCTATGGATTTGGAAACCATAAGATGCTTTCACATAGAATCATTAACAACTTAGACTTGCGACTATAGCATAGGATTACTACTTATATTTTTCTGAGATACAGAAAAAAAAACGATTTTCCCAAAAAATAACGATATTATTTGCATGTATCAGATATTGTTCGTAATTTTGCAAACAACAAACAATGATACATATAGAATAATGGAAGATAAACTGCACACAACAAATCTGGAACAGATAGCTCATTTTGCCAAAGCAATGGGACATCCAACGAGGATGGCAATTCTTGCTTTCTTGGCAAAACAAGATAGTTGCTTCTTCGGTGATATTCACGAAGAACTACCTATTGCCAAAGCAACCGTTTCGCAGCATTTGAAGGAATTGAAAGAAGCCGGCTTAATCCAGGGTGAAGTGGAAGCGCCCAAAGTTAAATATTGTATCAACAAGGATAATTGGCAAGCTGCGAAGAAGATGTTTGCAGATTTCTTTGCGCAACCCTGCAATAATAAGGGCTGTCGTAGGTGATTTTTTTTGAAAAATATGTTCGTAGTTTTGCGAATGACTAACAACAAAATATAAAAAGGTATGAAAAAGTGTTTATTTTTAATCGTGGCATGTTTCACCTTTATCTTTTGCAACATGAATGCAAAGGACGGAACAGACGCCCAGGCTCTAAAAAAGACGACGGTAAAGGATTATGTAGAAGTGTTGTATTTTCATGGGAAACAGCGCTGTGCCACATGTATGGCTATCGAAAGCAACACTAAAGCTACAATGAAAAAGAACTTCGCTGACCAGATAAAAAAAGGCAAGGTGACTTTTAAGGTAATAGACATCAGCAAAAAGGAAAATGAGAAGATAGCAGAAAAGTATGAGGTAACATGGTCTTCACTATTTATCGTTAGACATAAGAATGGAAAGGAAACATACAAGAATATGACTGAATTTGCTTTTGCTAATGCACGCAAATCACCAGATGTATTTAGGGCTGGTGTCGTAAAATCCGTAAATGAAATGCTGAGATAATGGTGGATATGGATTGGTTACAGACATTGCTGGATAACAGTTCCACGCCTATACTGACAGCATTTCTGCTCGGACTACTGACAGCACTTTCACCTTGTCCGTTAGCAACGAACATAGCAGCTATAGGGTTTATCGGAAGAGATATTGAAAACAGGAAGCGCATATTCCGAAATGGCCTGCTTTATACGCTGGGGCGAATTCTTTCATACACCCTACTTGGTGTAATACTGATTACTATTCTGAAAGAAGGTTCCAGTATGTTCGGCATACAAAAGACAATAGGAACGTGGGGGGAGCTTATACTTGGACCTCTTCTACTCGTGATAGGCCTGTTCATGCTTTGGGGAGATAAACTCAACCTCCCCAAGTTTGGATTCACTGGAAATCCGGAAGGTCTTGCCAGGAAAGGCGGCTGGGGTGCTCTGATGATAGGGGTTCTGTTCGCCCTGGCTTTCTGTCCCACCAGTGGCGTGTTCTACTTCGGCATGCTGATACCGATGTCTGCCACGACCTCGGCAGGCTATCTTCTACCCATGATATTTGCTGTCGCTACGGCTATACCGGTACTTGCTGTTGCATGGGTTCTCGCCTTCAGCGTACAACAAATGGGAAATTTTTACGGAAAGATACAGAAAGTGCAAAAATGGGCGAACCTTATTGTAGGCGTGGTATTCATCATCATCGGCATATATTATTGCTGGATAATGTATTTGTAAAATGAATTTAATAACAATAGTATTTTTACTAATATGGAAATAAAAGTTTTAGGGCCGGGTTGTGCCAAATGTAAATCAACCTACAATGTAATTGAAAAGGTACTTAAAGAGAACGACATCGATGCAAAACTCACCAAGGTGGACGACATCATGGAAATGATGAATTACAATATCATGACATCGCCAGCCGTTGTCATTGACGAAGTGGTAAAATTGAAGGGGAAGGTACCGACAGAAAGTGAAGTAAAGGAACTTCTGGGCATCTGATTGACAGAATATGTTTAACCACGAGCGGCAGAAACAACCATTATGGTACCTGCCGCTTTTTTTCAAGAACATTGTTCGTATTTAAGCGAACAAAAAAAGACTTCTATGATACAAGAATTTGCAGACAGGCTTGTTTACGGACTGCTCGGACTAAGTGCCGACACACCGATAGGAATTGCCGTAAACTTTTTCTTTTATGATACGATAAAAATACTTATCCTTTTGTTCTTCATCAGCGTATTGATGGGAATTATCAACGCCTACTTCCCAATTAAAGTAATGGGGGTGAATGTAATCGACTGATTACTAATAAAAAGCAGTATATATAATCTGATAAGGTGAACGACTAAGAAACGAGCGAGTTTCTTTCCCTTTCTTTATTCTGCAAAGTCTCAAAGAACTCTCTGTTTGATGTTGCAAAGATAGCGATATAATTCATATAAGCAAAGTATTTACGTTGTTTTTTCAATGAAAATCAACCTTAGACATTTCTAATTCTATAAAATCGCCATTTTAAGGTATTGCATATATCTATGAACAATGGTAATTTTGCAAAATGATAATCAAAAGAATTCTTTTAATCTTCATCATTCTACTTCTGCTGTTTCCCACTGCTAATGCTACTATTTTGAATTTAGTTGTGGGTGATACTATATACCCTACTCGAAAACATGTTTCTTCATTACATAAAACGATAGAACTCGATGAAGTTCAAGTTATTGGACAGCGGAAATTGTTTTCCATAAGAAAAGACACCACGTTTATCAATACTGATTGCCTTCGAGTAAGGAAAGGTGCTAACTTGGAAGACTTAATCAGGAATATTCCGGGCATGGAATACGACAAGGCGAACAGGCAACTATCATTCAAAGGAAAGTCATTGAACGGCGTAAACATCAATGGCGAGACCTTTATGGGCAACGACATTATCGCAGCGTTGGAGAATATGCCAACCGATGCAGTGGAACTACTGAAACTGTATGACATGCTCAGCGCATTGGAGAAAATGACGGGAGTAGATGATGGTGCCGACAATTATGTGCTGGACATCAAGACCAAATCTACCTACAATGGCAGCCTGACAGGAACACTAACGGCTGAACACGGCAATCGCGACAGACGCAGGGATGAGGTACAGGGCAATCTATTCAATGCCGATGGCGAAAACACCTCGCTGACTTTGCGCTCTGACAATCTTAGTAATATGAACATTGGGGGAAACAATTTCCAAAACATATTGTCGGGCAATATCGTGAAGAAATTTGGTAAGAAAATTACGCTCAATGCAAGCCTCTCACTCAATGCCTTCCACAATGGAAGCGAGAATCATGACTATGATGAGCAATATCTTTCATCGGGAACAAAATATCGGGAATCAATGCTGCTTTCCTTGAGCAAGAATCACAGTAATGCCGCAAACATAAATCTGCAGTATAACATAGACAAAAAGACTTTGCTGAATATAAGTGCAAATGGAAACTTCGGACGGTCAGACAACCTGACTGACAACACAACATACCTATATGAGCGCAATACGGCTGCGGACACGCTGACCTCGGGAACGCTGCGAAATAACACAAAAAGCAATGGAAAGAATTACCATGTATCTGCCGACCTCACACGGCGGATTGGCAAGGCTGGGGCATCATTTACCGTGAAGGCGACACTTGGCGGTAACTCGAATGAAACTAATAATACCAGCCTTTCACTGACGAAATTCCACCACCTGCGCAACGCTGTGGGCGGAGATTCACTACTGTTGCGCAATCTTTGCCAACAACTGCCCACCCTGCGCAACGAAAGCAGAATATCATTGCAATATACCCATCCTTTTGGCAAACAGTTGAAATTGCAGACAGGGTACGGACTGCATCACGAAGAGGATAGAAACACAAGCAACACTTACGACTATACTATACCGAATAGACCATACATAGATAGCCTAAGTTATGAGAACACACTATCTATATGTGGGCAGGAACTCACCCTGAGAATGGATTATAAGGGTAAGCAATGGAAGATAAACAGTGGCATTGATGTAGACCACCCGACTTTGAACTACGAAGGATGAAATTTTTCAGGGACAACTTCCAGCATTTCCAAAAAACAGTTTAACCATTGACTTGGAGACAAACAAACAATTTGAGCATTAAGGTTTAAACCGAATTTTTCCGAAATTGACCTGACCTGACTTTTCCTGAAAATCGACTTTAAAGCTGTTTTTACAGATAAATCAGGTTTCTCTAACAGACAGGAAATAAATGCTAAGTATTTGGCTTTAAACTTAAAATCAAAAAATAAGTGTTTTCTTTTAATGTTTAACAGGGCTGATTTGACAGTTGGCGGTGGCAAGAAACTTTCAGGACCTACCTCATAGACAAGTTTCAAATCAAAAAAAGTATGATAGAAAACGGTATATGGATTGTAAAGCTTCCTCGAAAATAACTTTTGTGTAGGTTCTAATTGAAGGATAATGGAACCTCCCAGAAAATTTCCAAGACTCTCAAACATCAGGATTTTGAAAATATCGGAAGTAATGCCATAAGGAATATTTGACACCACTTTGAAAGGAAATTTCGGAACTGCAAAATTCCTAAAATCACAACCGACAACTTGAACATTTCGGGCATCAGAAAATAATTTTCGTAAATGTTCAACCAAAGCTGTGTCGTTTTCAATAGCAACAACATTGTTGGCGATTTTTAATAAATGAACAGTAAGAAACCCCTTGCCTGCCCCAATATCTAAAACCGTATCCTGATTACTTATATTTGCTTGTCTTATTGCATCTTTTATTAGCACTTTATCAATAGTAAAGTGCTGACCCGTAAAACGAACGGGCAATTTCTTTTTTGTCATTAGTAACTTCTTACAGGTGAATACTTCTTGAGTTCAACTTATAAATGCAACTTTTTGGGTGCGGATAATAAGCAATAAAAACATTTATTTTTCAGAGAGGAAAGAGAGACAATGTCCCCCTTTCTCTCACTCTGAATGGATAAAGTTTGCTATCTTTGCTTTAATTGTCCGTCCAAAGAAAAAAAAGTTGCAGATGAGCAAACATATAACCGAGGAACAAAGGTATGCAATTTTCTATGATGTTGCAAATACCGATGAGCAAAAAAGCAATAGCGGAAGCTATCGGAGTAGATAAAAGCACTGTTTACAGGGAGATAAAGCGCAATTGCGACGCCCGAAGTGGTAGCTATAGCATGGAGCTTGCCCAGCGAAAAGCAGACAGGCGCAAGCAGCAAAAACATCGCAAGGAAGTGCTTACACCGGCAATGAGAAAACGGATAATAAAGCTGTTGAAGAAAGGATTCAGCCCGGAGCAGATTGTCGGCAGGAGCCGCTTGGAGGGAATTGCGATGGTATCTCACGAAACGATATATCGCTGGATTTGGGAGGATAAGCGGCGGGGTGGCAAACTGCACAAATATCTTCGCAGACAAGGTCGCAGGTATGCCAAACGTGGTTCTAAAAATGCAGGGCGAGGATTTATCCCAGGCAGGGTGGATATTGATGAGCGTCCCGAGATAGTGGAACTGAAGGAGAGATTTGGTGATTTAGAGATAGATACAATTATTGGTAAGAACCACAAAGGTGCCATTCTTACCATTAACGACAGAGCAACAAGCAGGGTCTGGATACGCAAGTTGTCGGGAAAAGAAGCCATCCCGGTAGCTAAGATTGCAGTATGGGCACTGCGGAAAGTGAAAAACTTAATACACACAATTACGGCTGACAATGGAAAGGAGTTTGCAAAGCACGAGGAAATTGCGCAAAAATTGGAAATAAAATTCTATTTTTGCAAACCATACCACTCATGGGAACGTGGTGCCAATGAAAACACCAACGGGCTTATCAGGCAGTATATCCCAAAGGGTAAGGACTTTAGTGAAGTAACCAACAAACAGATTAAGTGGATTGAAAATAAACTCAATAATCGACCTCGTAAAAGACTTGGATACCTCACGCCAAACGAAAAATTTAAACAAATTATTAATCAGAATTCTGTTGCATTTGCAAGTTGAATTCAGCTTATAATAAGAAAGGAGATGAAGAATTTACTTCCCAACAGGACATTTTATTCCCTAAAGTGTTTGATGTTGATGGCATGCGAGTTTTTATTTATTGGAAACTTCCACATCCTGTGGAAAAGCTCTATCCATATGTTGATTACAAAATACGGAAAATTTCAAAAGATACGTTAGTTATAGGGGATTATACAGACTTTGTGTTTGTTAATGGTCATGGTAATGCCCCAAATCGGGAATTGTCAAAATAAAAAAATAATAAATGTGGGGTAATACTCCAAATCGGGAGTTATTGAAATAATTATCTGATTATCAATGTACTTTCCAAAAGATAAAGTATTAGGGCAGAGTGGAAAAATCGTTGAAACTGGTCCTATGTAATCGTTCAAAGTGACCCTTTTGTATCATCCAAAGAGGGATTGGACATTCGCGGTACGATACGAGTATGGGTGTTATGATTTATCAGCATTCATTCTTCTCTACTCCCAAAGGATTTTGTCAGTTGTACTGCTTGCTGTTGTAGTCTGATGAGAATTTGGGAATAGGTTTCGAGTTTGCCGAGCAGTTGTTGAGCAGTGGCAACAGAATGATAAGTATTGAGGACTTTCACGACTTCGTTGTACAGAACTCCTATCTTATGAGCCAAGGCAACGATTTCTGAGAGTTTCTCCAAGTAAGGTTCTTTTGCAGGGTCTTGGGTGATGACCTTAAAAGATTCACCAAGAAGCCTTGCTCGGACAAAGTCGCTCTTTGTCTTTGCTCCCGACTTGCGATAGAGTCTGATAAGTTTCTGCTGGTCTTCGGAATTAGGTATTCTGATGTGCCATCTGTCCCATCGTGGGCAGGTGGCACATCTGCCGTCTGGCTTCTTTTGTTTTTGCTTCTTCATTGCTTTCTAATCACGACTTTGGAGTGATTTAATCCCCTTTCGGGGCAAGGGTCTTTGTGGTACAAATGGCAATTTGTGGTACAAAGACACACCTTGCTGATGTAGAAAATGGGATTATAAGCCCCTGCTGTGTTACTGCATTCATTGAATACAGTAACTCGGCGTAGGCTTGCATTCGAGGAATGCAGTAATTCAGAGTTTCCTCCATCTTTCCACATCTTCCTTGTATTGGTCGAGGTGTTCCCGCAGTACCTGTTCGACATATCCCGAAACGCTCGCTCCATGCTCACCGATTCTCCGCACCACGAAGTCTAACTTTCGTTGGGTTTCCTCTGATACATACACGGCTTTGCGGTGGCTGTTGCGAAAGGGCTGGAGATATTTCCCCTGAAACTCGGATAATTGCTTTCTGTCCTTTGTTTTTCCCATTCTTTGATGAAATTCTTCGGTAGAAGTAGCCCTTTCTGTTGGCGACAACGCTGTTTCTTGATAGGACGGTTGAGAAAAATCCTTGTTACTCTCCTTGTCATTTTGTTCCTCAACTTTATCAACAGGCTCAAACCTTCTCTTTTCCTCTTCATAATCGAAGGGCTGGTCAAAATCGGGTAACTCTTCGGGCTTGCGGAGCTTAACGCCATAATTTCCCATATCTCTAATGGCTTGTTCCAAGCGTTGTTTCCTTTTTTCATCTATTCTTGCCATAATTTCTTGGGTATCGGGTTATAGTGTTTTTCAAGCATGGCTTGTATGTCGCTCTGCTTGTAGAGTATCTTCCCTCCGATTTTGTAGAAAGGAAGCGTTCCTGAGTTTCTGTACTCTTGGAGCGTGCGTGTGCTGAGCCGTAATTGGCTGCAAACCTCCTCACCCGAAAGGTAAACCTCACCATTCAGCATCGGACGGGCGGTAGAGCAATACCGCTCCAACTTCTTCAAAGTGCCTTCCATCAGTTGTGAAAACAACTGCATCTGAGGGTCTTCCCGCGTAATGATTTCATTCTCTGCCATAATTCATTCATTCTTTGATTTCAATCCTTGACTGCATTCAGCATTTCACAGATGTCGGTCTGTTTGTAATAACACTTATGTCCAATCATGGAGAAAGGGATTTTGCCCGTATCTCGGTATGATTGTAGGGTACGCTTGCTGATGCCTAAACGCTTGCACACGGCTTCGTTGTCGAGCCATTGCTCGGTCTTGGGAGGATTACCGATGAGTTTTTCCACACGATGGATAAAGTCTGCAAATTCGGAGCGATGTCGCTCCCACGCTTTGCGGTCGATGATAATGAGTTTCATTGCCTTAATTTTGTTTTGATTACTTTATTGTTACTCAGCAAACAAACTGTTATGCAGTCCATTGCCGTACTTCTCGGGTGCAAAAGTAACCCCTCGGAAGCACCACTGCAAGAAATGAGGATAAGCAGGGAAATAGAGAGAAAGCAATAGAAAAACAAAGGAAATCCGTCTGTGTTATTGCGGTAATGAGATGAGGTGCCGGCTCGTTCCTTTTATTATCTTGTTGTTTTATCGATAATTCGATAGTTCGACAAATCGAGATGTCGAAGTGTCGATAGATAGTTTTATCGATAGATTATTTTGACGATATATAGTTTTGACAACAGATAGTCATGACAACAAATTGTACAAACAATAGATTGTCCGTATTATCGTCAGTCCTATCTGTTGTTAGTTGTTACGCCTTGCGTCCAAAGAGCCTGAGTATGCCGTATTCTTGTCGTGCCTATACTCTCTACGGCAGCCCAGCCCTGCAAGGTTGGGAGAGATGAATACGACCGCATGGATATAGAAAATGGCAATACCACCTTGAAACAGAGAAATCCTGCGGTGGAGATTCTTCTCTCCATCCGCAGGACTCGACCTTGTCAGGGCAGACAGGCTGCCGTTGTACCTTTGCACGATAAGAAACGGCATCAGGAACTTTGCGTGCGCCGCCTTTGCCTACAACGCCTTCAGGCTTGCTTCCTCCGTCAGTCTGACCGTTGGCAGATTGTTGCTCTCGATGAGCAGCACTATCGTGCCTGTCAGTTCGGTGTAAAGACGGCCGTATTGCTCGTCAGAAGCCAATGTGTCCGTCAAACCGAACTTGTCGAATGTGGCTTGAACAGCCTTGTTCGACAACAGTATAGGTACGAGTTTCTCTGGGAGCGGTGCAGGAAGTTCCCTTTCAAACTCGTTTTCCAACACGGATATAAGCGTATCGTACTTGGAAAAGTGCAAGCCTTGATACAATGCCTCGCTTGCCATGCTCTCCGCTTCAATGTGTGTAAAGCCTTGTGCTACAGCATCGCAGTAAACTGTGAGAGCCATATCTGCCCGTGCAGTGATAAACTCCGTATCTTGCAACTTTTCGGGGTGATGCTCACTCATGTAACTTCTTAACTTCAATCGGAAGTAGGAAAGTTCCTTTTTGTTCTTCTGTTTCATTGTTTTTCTTGTTAAAAAGTTGGACTTCTTTTTTTTGAATCATTCATTACGGCTGTTACATCCCAATTATGGGACTTGACTTTTTCGGTGTTCTTGACGGACACAGCCGTAAGGCTTTACGCAGTACCCTTGTATGCTCACTACCCATCAGGGGTTGCATTTCCTTGGCAATCTTGCTCTTGGTCACCCGTGCATAAATCTCGGTCGTGGAGATGAAGCGATGCCCCAGCATCTTGCTCACCGTCTCTATCGGAAGTCCGTTCTCCAGACAGATGGTCGTGGCAAAGGTGTGCCGTGCGGTGTGCGAGGTCGCTTGAGTATGCGGTAGCAGTCCTGCCTTAATACATATCTCCTGAATAGTTCTATTGAAATTACTGTTGCTGGGAAACTCTCGAAAGAAAAGCCCCTCCCTTCGTCCGTGGCTCACAATGGCGAGTATTTTCTCGGCAACGGGCAGCAACGGGACAATACTTCTGTTCTGTGTCTTTGTTCGACAGAGCGATATGTACCTACGCCCATCCCCGAATGTATAAACATCGTCCATTCGGAGTTTCTTTAAGTCTGAGAATGCCAGCCCCGTGAAACATCCCAAGAGGAAAATAAGTCTGCAATGGTTATCTGTCGAGCGGTGCGGACGGTAAGCCAAGAGTTTTTGCAGGTCGTCCGCCGTAAGTGCATTGCGCTCGTAGGTAGGCGTTTCTATGTCTATGAGTTCAAAAGGGTCTTCACGAACGTATCGCTCCTGCAATGCCTTGCGAATGACCTGATGCAAGTGGCGTAGGCGGTTGCCGACACTGCTTTCCTTGTTTCCCAAGTCCCGAAGCATAAAAAGGCGATAGTCCTCAAGCAAAGTCTTGTCCACCTCTGTGGGCATACAGTCTGCCCTGTCCCTTACTTGCAGGAAATGAACAAAACTCTTGTAGCTGTCCTTAAAAGCCCTGACAGTTGCCTTGCTTAATGTTCTGCCCTGCAATTCCTCCTTGTATTCACAAACGGATTGATATAGCTCCGTAAGTGTTGGCATGGGGCGACTTTGCTGCATATAACGCTCCTTGAGGTATTCCGCCGTGATATAGTTTTCTTCCCTTAATGTACGTTCATAGAGTGAATGCAAGCACTCTTCTATTGAGTTCAGTTGCAGATTGATGCCGCTTGAATTACCTGTTGTCGCCTTGATGCACCCTTTTCGGGCAAGCCACTCGTCGGGGGAAGTTTGCAACTGCGTGGAAAACGATGAGGACGTTCCATTACAGGTGATACGGCAACGGATTACGCATAGTCCGTCTTCATTGGTCTTGCTTCTATCTATGTAGAATAGTATGGCAAATGTACTTTTCATTGTTCTGCGGTTTTAGTTGGTCAGTTGATAATGTGCGAGTTGTGGAAGTATTTTCTCTATGTCCAGAAAGACACGCTCGGGAGATGTCTCCGCATACACTTGCGTGGTTTTGATTTGACTGTGTCCGAGCATTTTGGAAACGCTCTCAATGGACACGCCCTCCGACAGTGTCATCTGAGATGCGAAGGTATGCCGTGCCATGTGATAGGTCAGCGTTTTCTGAATACCGCAAAGCCGTGCTATCTTTTTGAGGTGTATGTTTACCGTGTCGCATCCGGGTATGGGCAGCAGATACCCCTTGGGCGGTTCGTGTCGGAAAGCCCTCGTGTGAATGCCCCGATAACGCTCGATAATGGCAGTGGCTTCGGGAAGTAGGGGGATGTGGCACACGTTGCCCGTCTTTATTCTCGGCTTGCGTATCCAAGTCATTCCCGCTTCGTGAAAGACGTGCTGCTCCGTCAAGTGATACACGTCGGTATAGGAAAGCCCCGTCAGGCAGGAGAAAAGGAACATATCCCTCGACACTTTTTCATAGCCTTGCAATTTATCTTCTCCCAAGGCTGCGATAAGACCTACCTCCTCCCTTGTGATGTAACGTGGAGTACCCACTTCCCAACGAATGGAATGGTTGATGAAGGGATAGGTGTCAATGATGTGCCGTTTATGCAGGTCTTTGAGCAAGGAAGCCAGCATGGAGAGATAGCCAGCCGAAGTGTTGAGCTTGAATCCCTTTTCTTTGGCGAAGTAGTCCTCCAAGTCTTTGATAAAGGCGATGTCGGCTTTCTGCACGGGAATATCCTCCACACGGTAGCGATACCTGACGAAGTTTGCCAGATGCTTGTGAAAGAGCAACAGGCATTTTAGTCTGCGTTCGCTGCGGTCTATGCCCACACGCTCACGGAAGCGGTCGATATACTCGTCTGTATGATGCAGCAGTCCTTGTGACTCACTGTTCAGTCCGAATACAAGCTCCCGTACTCGCTCTGCCGTGATGGGAGCATCGGATTTACCCGAAAGAGACTCATAAACCTTGTGTATGCTCACCTGAAGGCGGTCAAGTTCCTTGTTTACCGATACGGCTTCGGCACTCTTGCCCAGCAGTCGGTTTTTGCGACTGTCCCACAAACGAGGAGTACACGAGCATTTGCAACTGAACTGTACCATAGAGCGTCCTGCGCTGATGCGTCCCATGATGGGACTTTTTCCGTTTTTGTCCTGCGTACCTCTCTTGAGGTAGAAAAGCAGCTTGAATTTTTCTTTTTCCATTGTTTTTTACTTGCAAAATTACACTTCTTTGAGGAACTTTGAACGATGCAAAACATTGATAATGAAAGAGAAAACACCGTTTTAGTTACCACTTTCAGCCGTCCTTTTCCTTTCATCGTTTTTCGAACGATTTGGTAACTGAACTCCCTCCTTTTCGCTCCCTTTTCTGCCTGTTTCCTATGATGCAACCCTAAGAAGAAACAAGCAATATCCGCTGTATTTCAGTCAGATATGAGTTTTATGCCATTTTCTGCTTTCTACTCCCATACTTCCTTATAGAACGTTTGAGAAAATATCTGGTTACACACAATATGTACGGATTGCAGTACTTGCTGGCTTCCATATTCGGAGCGGTCACTCCTTTCTGTTCATGTTCTTCCATTCCTCTGTTTATCGGATTTGTAAAGGGCGGCATTCCTTTGGGCGTAACATTCGCATTTCTTATCACATCACCGTTGGTAAACGAGGTGGCTGTTGCCATGTTCCTTGGCTCCTTCGGATTGAAGGTGACTCTTATCTACGTCATCAGCGGCATTCTGTTAGGAGTAATAGGCGGTATAGTACTCGGTCGCATGCGCCTTGCTCCTTATCTGAGTGACTGGGTAAAGCAGATGCAGGCAAATTCATCCGCTCAGGCAGGGGAATGGGAAAAAGACCATACCACCTTTACCAAGAGGCTTCCCACTATTATCCGTGATGCATGGAAAATTGTCAGTGGTGTACTTATATATATTCTGATAGGTATAGGTATCGGTGCTTTCATGCATGGCTTTGTTCCTGAAGGATTCTTTGAGCAATACATGTCAAAAGACAACTGGTATGCAGTTCCTTTGTCTGTTATACTTGCCGTACCGATGTATGCTAATGCCGCAGGTATCGTCCCAGTAATCGAGGTATTTGTAGCGAAAGGCATTCCCATCGGAACGGCGATAGCCTTCATGATGGCTGTCGTTGGTCTTTCCTTGCCAGAGGCAACACTGCTCAAGAAAGTAATGACATGGAGACTTATCGGCATATTCTTCGGCACTGTGACGTTTTTCATCATCTTGTCCGGCTATCTGTTTAATTATATTCTATAATATGTAGAAGCTCCTTCCAAAAAGCATTCAAACTATATAGTAAGTCAAATCCCCAAATTTAAAAATAAAAAGATGAAAGTATTGATTCTTTGTACAGGAAACAGCTGCCGTAGCCAAATGGCTCATGGCTTTCTACAGTCATTCGACAAAAATATAGAAGTGTATTCTGGTGGAACGGTACCAGCGAAACAGGTAAACGCCAAGGCGGTGGAAGTAATGAAAGAAGCCAGAATAAACATTGCCTCACATGTCCCAACACATGTTAACACCTATCTTGACAAGGAATGGGATTACGTAATAACCGTTTGCGGTGGTGCAAACGAAAGTTGTCCTATGTTTACAGGTAAAGTAAGAAACAGGCTGCATATAGGGTTTGACGATCCCTCGGAAGCAACCGGAAGTCCCGAGTTTATTAACAGTGAGTTCCATCGGGTACGGGATGAAATTAAAGCCTGTTTCTATGACTTTTACCTGAACGAATTAAAACCACAATTAAAATAAATAGATATTGTTATGGAAAAGAAACAAGGAATTGGATTTTTTGAAAAATACCTGACTGTCTGGGTTGCCTTGTGCATCATTATTGGAATTGCCGTGGGACAATGGCTTCCGGCAATTCCGCAAACATTAAGCAAATTTGAATATGCCAACGTGTCTATACCCGTGGCAATCCTGATTTGGTTAATGATTTATCCGATGATGCTAAAAGTAGATTTTCAAAGTGTTAAGAATGTCGGCAAGCGTCCGAAAGGAATAATAGTCACTGGCGTTACAAATTGGCTGATAAAGCCATTTACCATGTTTGGAATTGCTTATTTGTTCTTCTATGTGGTTTTCAAAGCCTTTATACCTGCCGGATTAGCCGAAGAATATCTAGCCGGGGCGGTATTATTGGGGGCTGCACCTTGTACAGCTATGGTGTTCGTGTGGAGTTACCTTACTAAAGGGGATGCCGCTTATACACTGGTACAAGTGGCTGTGAACGATTTAATCATATTGGTAGCGTTTGCCCCTATCGTTGCTTTCTTGCTGGGAGTTGGCGGCGTATCTATCCCATGGGACACTCTGTTGCTATCCGTAGGGCTCTTTATTGTGATACCACTTGCGGCTGGGGTCATTACTCGAATAATGGTTATCCGCCGCAAAGGTGTGGAGTATTTCAACAATATATTTATTAAGAAATTTAATAATTACATGGTAGGTGGGTTGCTATTAACACTTATTATCCTGTTTTCATTTCAAGGAGAAACGATACTGAACAATCCCCTGCATATCTTATTGATTGCTGTTCCGCTTGTGTTGCAAACGGTTCTGATATTTTTCGTTGCTTACGGTTGGTCGAAATGGTGGAAATTACCCCATGATGTTGCCGCACCTGCCGGAATGATTGGGGCAAGTAATTTCTTTGAATTGGCGGTTGCTGTAGCTATTTCTCTTTTTGGTTTACAATCTGGGGCTGCATTGGCTACGGTGGTGGGCGTGTTGGTCGAAGTTCCGGTGATGTTGATGTTAGTAAGGATTGCCAATAACACACGACATAATTTCACAGAGACATATCATTCTTAGAGGCAATTGCATAATAAGAAGATATAATAAAGGTAAGATACCTAAATATTATGCCCCCAAAGGGCTAAACGGCTCTCAGTTATTCCCATATAAGATAGAATGTAGTCATAGGGTAGTAATTTTCATTTCTTGTTCTAACTACATTATAACCCTTTTTCTTTCACTGCCTTATCTCTTGTTGTAGTAAGTAGTAGGATAATATCGGTGAAAGAAAAAGGAAATCAATACAGATTATCAGTTATCCGTGCTGCCAAGCAGAAATATCGGTGTTATCACGGATGCAGGTTTCTGCAACCTCTCACAGAGATACTTCCTGAACAAATGCGCTTCTGTGCTGTCCAACTGAAAAGACAGGGCAATGATGATAGGAAGCGGATAGAGCGGAGCATAACCTTTTAGTTGTTCGTTTACATAAATATCATCCTCACCTGCACTCCTTTCATCGGGATGCAGGTTAGAAAATCTCATCAACGCTTGCAGTCTATGGTTAAGTTTACTCCACGTTACACCGAAGAACTTCGCAAGTTCTCCCTCCGTCATGGTTATGTCTCCGTTTCCTTTTCTGACAACCTGCATATTGCTGCCCCAATCAAAGATACTGCGATGACAGGCAGTGTTTGTTACGGCTTTTAAGTTATCGTTTGCTTTCATGCCGTTTCCTCCATTTTATAGATTGATACCTCCGAAGGTTCACAAGCCTCTCTCTCCATAGTTTCTTTATCCTTTGCCGATTGTTTGGCAATAAGCCTGTCCATATCCTCCGAAATCTTGTTGTCCGTTACCTGCGCATAAATCTGCGTGCTTGATATGGAAGCGTGCCCCATCATCTTGGCTATACTCTCAATAGGTATTCCTGCACTTAGGCTCATCGTACCGAAGGTATGCCTTGCAACATGGTACGACAATCTCTGTCTGATACCGCAAGCCTTGCCAACAATACTCAGTCTGCCGTCTATCACGCTCCGGCTGCACTCACGGGGAAAGATATGTTTTTTACCTTTTTCTTTCACCGTCTGCTGTTCTTCATTCCCTTTCTGCTCTTCCAGACAATGGCGGATAATAGCCTCTGCTATCGGGTGCAATGGTACGACAAACTCAACCTTTGTCTTCTGACGCTCCTTGCGGATATACTTCCGCCCATCCGCTGCCGTTTGGATATGCCTGTATTCCAAATTTTCCATATCAGCGATAGCCATACCTGTGAAGCAGGAGAAGACGAACATCAGCCGTGCCAATTCCGATTCTCTGTCGTTCATCGTCATTGCCATGAGTTTCATTACATCGCCCTTTTGCAAGAAGCGTATCTTCTTTTCCTCCTTCTCATACTTGGCGTTCTCAAAGGAATTGCAGCGGATAATCCTGCTGCTCACCGCACGAAACATCAGTCGGCTCAGCCAACAGAGATTGGTATTGACAGTCGATGCTTTCAGCCCACGCTTTTTTAGGAAGAAACGGTATTCCTCGAACAAACTCTCCGTAATGGTGACGATAGATATGTCTTGTACTCCTTTGTTTTCGATAAAATCTCGGAGATTTTTATCAGAATAGTAAAGGTTCAGATAAGTCCCCTCTGCCCTTGACTTTCCAACGCTTTCCTTGACGGCTTGCAGTTCCGCTTTGCTCATTGCAAGGAGCGTGGTGGGGTTAGTGGCAATGCCTTGCAAACTGTTCTTGATAAGTTCCACACTTACCACTCCGTCCCTCGTCAGTATGTCCCGATAGGTTTTTTCTACCAATTCCCTGAACTCATTGATTCTTTGGTTGGTCTTCCTATTGGTTGTCAAACCCTGTTTGGAGTTCCACTCGGCAGGCTGGCACTCTTCGCCTGTGGTAATGGCTGTGTTCTTTCCGTCTATGGTGATACGGCAAAGAATGGCGGTATTGCCGTCTGCCTTAGTTTTCTGTCTGTTGATATAGAACAGTATCTTGAATGTACTTCTCATAATGATTTTAGTTTTAATATGTCTATTGCTAAATACTCATCTGCATATCCTCCGTGAAAGAAAGAAAACGATTAAACTCCTCAAAGAGTTTTTGGGGTGTAACCTTTGCATAGCGTTCAGTCATGCTTATGTTCGAATGTCCCAGCATCTTGCTCACCGTTTCTATTGGCACTCCTTGCTCAAGCGTGATAAGCGTGGCAAAGGTGTGTCTTGCCGTATGTGTGGTAAAGGGAAACGATATGCCTGCACGAAGCCGCAGGGCTTTCAAACAGATCTGATAGTTCTTGTACTTGATACAGGGGAGTAATGTTTCCCTTCCATCGCTGTGGAGCTTCTCCATCAGCCTTATGGCTTCGGGCAGCAGTTTGACACGACAAGGCACACCTGTCTTGTGGCGGTTGAACTTCAGCCAAAGGCTACCCTCGTCGTCACGCACAAGATGGGACTTGTCCAGTTCCATCAAATCACAATAAGCAGCACCTGTATAACAGGCAAAGAGGAAAATATCCCTTGCAGTTTCCATTTCCTCCTCCAAGTCCTCAAAGTTGAGAGCCTTCAATTTGTCTAATGCTTCCTTGTCCAATGCTTTGGGCAGTCTCTTGTCGCCCTTGCTAATTTTGGCTTTGTCAAATAGAAGTACATCAGCCAATCCCTCACGGTAAGCCAACCTGCATACCGTCTTCAAATGCGTGGCTGCATTATAGAATGTGCTTTCTTGAAAACCGCACTCACCTAAGAAATACTGCCCAAACTCATAGATAAAGTTCTCTGTGAGCTGTGAGAAAGCCAAGTCTGTCACCTTGTATTTCCGTTGAATAAACTTCTGCAAATGAATTCGGGTAGAGTGATAGCCGTGTATGGCTCCTTCCTTGATGTCTATACCAACATGGCTTTCCTTCTCCTTAATGAGCATATCCAGCCTTTCAATGAGCATGCATCGTGTCTGTACGCTCCCTTGGAACAGCTCTTTCACATCGGCTGCATCAAATAGGCAACCTTTGGATAGCAGAGATTGATAAGCCGACTGAACAGACAACAGCAGATTTTCCAATTTACCGTTTATCTCCACCGCCTCACGACTCTTACCATCCATTCTGCTCTCTCGTGGATTCCACAAGTCGGGGTTGCAGGAGAGTTTACAACTGAACTGTGCAATACTCCTTCCAAGTGTAATACGCCCCATGATGGGAGCCTTGCCCGACTTGTCAAGACCGCTCTTTTTGAGGTAGAGCAACACCTTCATTTTCTCTTGTTTCATACGCTTTAATTTTTATGGGCAAAGTTACCCGAATTAAAGCGTTCCTCACTTATGCAGAAAACTGCCGACCGCAGCAACAGCCACACGAGCGAAAATAATTCAGTTACTAAAGTTTCCCACCCCTCTATTTCATGGGTATTTCAACCAAACTGCTTTGCGAATACCCATGAACGTGAGCCGTTAACACTTGTCTAAAATATGTTTACGGTTGTGAGCTTTTCTTGTTGCCTGTCTTCCAATGCTTGGACCATAATCTCAAAGTTGTTCCGCATTGCTGAGTCGGTGACTATTAACTGCCCTATCTCACTAACAGAGAACCCAAGAACGTCACAAAGAGCAGCAAGCAATCTCTCTATGCAATTCAGCACACGATGCCATAACGTAAGTGCCATGACATCATCTTCCATGTCAGCAAACAATTCACCCATGGTCTCATACTCTGACATCCGTTTTTCTAACGACATCACGATATATGTAATGTAGCAGAGCGTTGCATCAGCAATCTGACCATCAAAGTCTCTCCCCATGTATGAGCCGAGTCCGAGATGTCCTTTTGTCTCCTTGTTGACCACTTCAATGTTCCATCGTATCTGGTATAACTCGAAGGCACGCACAAAGCTCATCGATAGATCCGTACTAAGCATGATGTTCCAAGTCTGTCGACGCCCATATTTAATCAGGTATATCCTGACTGGTATATTCCCCAGACAGCCCCTCAACTCAATGTACTGACACTTGTACTTCCGGCAGCATTTGGTACGTCTTGCATACATTGCTACGAGCTCAGCAGCATTGTGTCGCTTATTCTCCACAAAGTACTTTGTCTTTCCCATCTTTGCAAGACCAATGTAGTGTATAGCTCCGTTGCCTACTCTCCTGATTTCCTCAATGAACTTCTCACAGGCAAACCAACTATCCGCCAAGGCATAATGGGGATGAATACCTCTCTTCCACATGCGCTGGAGCATCCTTATGGCGGAGTCCATCTTGCTCATACCGCATTCTTGATTCCGCTCATACGCTGGGCTCTCTTTCATGCGTCTCTTGGAGAATCTGCTGCGGAGTGCCTTCTTGCCAAGTCCGCCGTCCCCTTTCTTTCCTAATTCCTCATGGATGGAGAAGTCGAACGGCAGAGAGGACTTACCATCGAAGAACAGGCACAAAAGAAGCTTGTAGCCTAAGACATAGTTCATTCGTACATGGTCGAAAACCTTGGTAATATGCTCAAACTTCCTACCAGTCTTTTCCAAGGTTGTATCGTCAAATATAACACAGGAGTTCTCGCTCTCTGTCTGAATGCCATTCTTACGGAGAATGCATTCAAAACGAAGAACAGTATAGCTAAGCAAACGACGCCAATTCATTGCCTGCCTGACCATCATACGATAATAGCAGTTCTTTCCAGTGGTGAGAAGATGGTAGAAATTCTTCTTGTATATGGAGTGTATCGTCTCACCATTAATACGGAAAAGACAAAGGGAAAGAATCTGTTGAACAGCAGAGATACCATCGTGTTTCTCCAAAGAAAGCCTACAGAGCAGACGTCCAAAACCAAATTTTGAGAAAAGTGAGAGAATATCGCTACTCATCTTACTTTTAACACTTAAAAGCTTGGATATCTCGCTTAAATTGTCTAATTTTGCATCCATAACAGTTACTCTTTAATTTGTTGATAATCAATGTAATAAAGCACTACAAAGTTACCAATAATTATTGAGAAACTGTTATTTTAAGCCAACTTTTTGAGGGTGGGAAACTTTAGTTCAGTTACCGAACATTACTTCATCGTTACCTATGACGAAATCGGGTAACGCTTTGGTAACTGAACTTCTGCCTAAATCTGCATATTCCTACTCTTTACGAATTGTGCAGTATTATGCAAATAACTCCATTTCTTGCTCATTATCAGTCAGTTTACACCAACTTCTACTTTTCTTCCTTTTCAAGGATTAGTTGCACTTCAATTAGGCGTCTTTTAGAACCCAAAAGAGCATGGATTAATTTCGAGGTGCATGAAAATAGTTTACAAATATCTATTGATAAGGGAATAAGCTGTTTGTAAAAAATAGAAAAACATGCTAATGGATAGATATTAACCAACGAAGTGGCGGAGGCCGGGAACAAAGGTGCGGGAGACTGGAATGAAGTCATCACAACCTGAAAGACGAAGTTGATAACCGTTGGAATTGCCTTTTGCAGAAGATATGTTATTGATATTCACAAGGAAGGAACGGTGACACTGAAAGATATTATCGTAAGGGAGGTCATCTTTCAAGGCTGTCAACGTAGAACGAAGTTCGGTTTTTTGTATCTTACCTTCTTTTAGATAACATACGCAGACATTGTTTTTTCGGGCTTCAATATAGAGTAGATTGTTGATAGGTAAGGTAAGATCGGTTCCACGCAGGTTCTGATCATGCAGCGTGATAAGGATATCCTCCTGCTCATCCGTAGTCTTCTTTATCATTTCTTCCAGTCTACTATTCAACATACGGTTATAGTTTACCAACGTAAAAATAGCCGTAACGATTACCCAAACAAGGAAAGTCCAATAAAAGAATATACTGAATAGCCGCCATGTTAATGGCATCTGGAAGAAGAAAGCAGCATAGAGCGTCATAGAGATTGCTATTGCCAACTCAATAGCAATACTATAAAGAATTATATAACCATTGGTGATTGGGACATTTTTTCGTAATGGTCTTTTGAAGAAAAGGAAAGCACAAAGCCATTGAACGAAGATAGTCATGACACCAAAACCAAGACACATCAGGAATGTATTACCCCGATACTGGCTGATTCCAAAGGGTTGTAGGAGGTAAAGAAACAAAAAAATGCCAACTCCTAACGCAACACTCGTGCGCCAGGAAGTGGCATTTGTCTGTATCGTACACCTGCTATGTAGAAATGAGGTTAGTCTACTCATGATGTCTTAAATGGTTGGTTGTCCACAAAGTTACATCTTTTCCTCTTTTCGTGCAAGTGTATTTCGTCTTAAAATTTTACTCTTTTACTTCCCAAATATCGTTGGTTTCGAGCATCTCCATAAAGGTATGGTAATGCTTCTGCGCCTTCACCTCTTCTATCTGCTGATTGACAGCAGCGTCATAGGTAGGAGCCTCAACGTCACGGATAACTCCGAGGGCTACAGGGAAGCCGTCTTCGTTGCTCATCATTGCGAGTTTCAGCTGTAAGGTATTATCCTGACTGTGAGCATCATGTACGAGGATATCATCGCGAGTAATACCATTCTCACCGATTTTAACCACCTTCAAGCCAAAGCCTTCTTGTACAAGTCCAAACTCTTGGTTGGGACCGAAGATCAATGGTTCGCCATGCTTGACATAGATAGCATTCTCCTTACGACCTTGTGAGGTATAGACTGAGTTGTGACAACCATCGTTGAAGATAACACAGTTTTGTAAAATCTCACACACGGCAGCACCCTTATGCAGATAAGCAGCCTTGAGAATTTCAATTGTCTCGGTATTATCGCTGGCAACACTACGTGCAAAGAAGTTGCCACGCGCACCGAAACAGAGTTCTGCTGGGCGGAATGGGTCTTCCGTAGTACCATAAGGACTTGACTTAGAGACGAAGCCACGTGGACTGGTTGGTGAATACTGTCCCTTCGTTAGACCGTAGATACGGTTGTTCAGAAGAATCATATTCAAATCCACATTACGACGCATCGCATGGATAAAGTGGTTACCACCGATAGCAAGTGCGTCACCATCGCCCGAAACCTGCCAGATGGTAAGGTTTGGGTTGGTCACCTTTGCCCCAGTAGAGATGGCTGCTGCACGACCATGAATGGTCTGCATAGCGTATGTATTAGCATAATAAGGTAATCGGCTTGAGCATCCGATACCACTGATAACGGCTGTTTCATAAGGTGGAACACCTAACTCTGCCATTGCTTTCTGCAAGCTGGCAAGGAAGAAATGGTCGCCACAGCCAGGACACCAACGTGGTTGTCCCTTCTTAAAATCTTGTGCTGTATATTGATTCATGACTTTTATTTTAATTCAGAATTCACTGTTTGTAATTCACAATTCAGAATTCATAATTCACAATTATGATTACTTCTATTCGCTTGGGGCTATTAACAAGCATCTTGTCAACTCGTAAACTCGTCAACTTGTAAACTCATTAAATCCTTAATTATGATTACTTCTATTCGCTTAGAGTTATTAACAAGCAACTTGCTAACTCGTTAACTCGTCTACTTGTAAACTCATTAAATCCTTAATTATGATTACTTCTATTCGCTTAGCTCTTAACAAGCAACTTGTAAACTCGTTAACTCGTCAACATGTAAACTCATTAACTCATCTACATGTAAACTTCCCAACGTCGCAAGCAACTTGTAAACTCGTCTACTTGTAAACTCGTCAACTATTCTACTCAAGTATCTTCGTATAGAAAGTACCGGTTTCCTCCTTTGGTAGTGGAGCCTTGAGAAGTTTCTCAAAAGTAGTAACCAACTCCGTGACAACGAATGGTTGTCCCTTAACTTGGTTATACTGATAAGGAGCGAAGTGGTTGATACGAATACGCAAGAGGGCTGCAAGCTGACCAAGATTTTGTTCTGCAACAACGACTTTCATGTAACGACTAAGCACTTCTGCAGTGTTCTTTGGCAATGGGTTCACATACTTGAACTGTGCCAAAGCAACCTTATTTCCCTTTCTACGCAATTCCTTCATTGCAGAATAGAGATGACCGTAAGTACTACCGAAGCCAACAATAAGCAAGTCGGCATCTTCCTCGTCGCCTTGAACAACCAAATCAGGTACAGGAATACGTGCCACCTTGTTCCAACGAAGGTGGTCCATCTTGTCATGGTTCTCTGGATCGGTTGAGATAGCACCTGTCTCACCATCTTTCTCCAAACCACCAAGGATGTGTGTATAGCCCTCCGTGCCAGGGATAGCCCAGTAACGTGCTAATGTCTTAGGGTCACGTTTGTATGGAGTGTACTTATACTTCTGGTCTTCTGTGACGTAATGTGGATGGATTTCAGGCAAATCTTCGATGTTTGGAAGCTTCCAAGCAGAAGAACCATTAGCAATGAATGCATCGGTAAGGAGCACTACTGGCGTCATATGTTCCAATGCTATCTTACAAGCATTATAGGCTGCATCGAAGCAGTCTGTAGGACTTGTCGCTGCAATGACAGGCATTGGACTCTCACCATTACGACCATAAAGCACCTGCAAGAGGTCGGTCTGCTCACTCTTCGTAGGCATACCCGTTGACGGACCACCACGCTGTACGTCGATAATCACCAATGGAAGTTCATCAATAAGTGCAAGGTTCATTGCCTCACTCTTCAAACAGATACCCGGACCAGAGGTTGAAGTAGCAGCCAAAGCACCAGCGAAAGCAGCACCAATAGCCGATGCACAACCAGCAATCTCGTCCTCACACTGTACCGTTGTCACACCCATTGACTTATGCTTTGACAACTCATGTAAGATATCTGTTGCAGGCGTGATAGGATAAGAACCTAAGAAAAGACGCAAGCCAGCACGCTCAGCCGCAGCCATCAGACCATAAGCAGTAGCCTTATTACCTGTAATATCCATATAACGGCCAGGCTGTTTCACTGTTGACTCAATACGATAGGTATTAGGAACAGAAGCATGTACGTTATGACCATAGTCATATCCTGCACGTACTACCTTTATATTCGCCTCTGCAATGGCTGGTTTCTTCTTAAACTTTGTCTCAAGATAGTTGTTTACCAACTCTAAGTCACGACTGAAAAGCCAGCAGACAAGACCCAAGGCAAACATATTACGGCACTTTAGCATAGACTTATTATCCATGCCAGTATCAGCCAAACAGTCCTTCACCATCTTTGTTATCGGACAAGCCACTACCCGATCAGGGTCGATACCCATCTCGCCTAAATAGTCATCACTGCGGAATTCAGCCTTCTGAAGGTCACGCTGTCCGAATGAATCAGTGTCGATAATGATTGTACTGTTAGGCTTACAATGCTTATACTGCATCTTCAACGCAGCGGCATTCATTGCTACAAGAACGTCACAGAGGTCACCAGGCGTATAAACCTTGCCCGCACCGATATGAACCTGGAATCCACTCACACCTGTCAAGGAGCCTTGCGGGGCACGGATGTCAGCCGGATAGTCTGGGAAAGTAGACACACCATTGCCGACTGTAGCCGAGACAGTGGTGAAAATATTACCCGCAAGCTGCATACCATCACCTGAGTCACCAGAAAAGTGCACTACAACACTGTCGAGTTCTTTCACTTCGATTTGTTCTTCCATAGATTATTTCTTGTTTATGTTAGTAAATCGTTTCTGTATTTCTTAGCTTTTCCACCATAGCGGTAAAGCTTATTTAACAAACTTCTTACCATTAAGAACATAGATTCCCTTTGGCAATTCGCTCTCATGAGTCCCTATCTTAGCACCCTGCAACGAATAAATATCATCGCTTTCAGTACTTTCCTGTATCTTTGTCATTGGGACACTGATACTCATAGGGATATGCTTCTCCTTTTGATAGACACGTATCCAATCGACGCGCATCTCGTAGGTATGGTTGACATCTGCCTTTTTTGCCCATGAACCATTGCCCACTGACTGATTGAGAATCAGGTAGAAATTAGACTTATCAAACGGCCATTGCTCCTGACTATCATTCTGTTTCTTATATTGGAACACGCGCTTACCATCAGCAAAGAAGGTCAGCACGTCCTCTTCCCACTCTACGGCATAGGTATGATAACGATTCATCGACATCCAAAGATTGCCAGAATGTGGCTCATTTCCATGACTTTGTGTCCACGCAGAGTGCACGGTTGCATAACAACGCTGCTCATTATCAATCTGCTCAAAGATATCAATCTCACCGCCTTTCGGCCATCCAAACTTTGACTTTGGCATCATCCAGATAGCAGGGAAATTACCTATAAAAGGATTAACCATTGCCCGACACTCTACACGACCAAAGCGAAAGGTGAAACTCTGACTGGTTTCGATACCGCCTGAAAGCATTTCCACATCATCTTTTGACCTATCAGAATTAGGAATGGCACGCAAAACGAGATTACCATCCTTCATAAAAGCGACCTCAGGAGAGTTGCTCAAGAAGCGTGCCCATGTCACTTGGGGACGGCGCGTACAGTATCTCCACACCTTTGTATTAGGCAAGGTGCCATCCGGCTCATTAAACTCATCATGGAAGACAAGTGTATATTCTGAGCCCGGTGTTTCTGCATCCGCTGGCAATGGCTCAACACCATCAGCCAACTTGACTCCCTGTGCAAAGGATACTATGGAAAACAATGCCATTGTAAGCACTGCAAGCAATCTCTTGTTGTTCTTCTTTTGTGACATGATTTTATGAAGATTCTATCTGAAGCGGTACGATCTGAAAAGCATAGAATCATCCTATAGCACAGATGAAAACATAAGGAATTTGACATAACATAGGTCTACATTTCCCCACGTTGCTTTCTCGACTTTCCGTTTTTTAGATTATCTTTTGTTTACGTTAGTGTATTCTGAGGACAAAAGTGCGAAATATTATTGAGAAAACAAAATCTTTTGAGGAGAAAAAATATATTTTTATATCTTACAAGTAAAAAGCATCCAGAAATCAACCCTCCATTCACTTAAAAACAATAAAAAGCATATAAAATGCCAACTCATATTGTAGATTATCTTTATCAACCACCTTATCATTTCATCAACACCTAACATTAAACACCCAACACCCACCAATCAATACTTCAAAGATTCAAGATAATGTTTTGAAAAACCATTACATATTTTCAAATAAAACATCCGTATATAATGACAAATACACGTATAGAAAGCAGGTTTGTAACAAACACGGAATCAGTTAGTTATAAAGTAGTACAATAAAAGGTGCTTAATTGGATTCCAAGAGGGCGTTAATAGGACCTCAAAAGGGCACCTTTTGCAAGCCTATTAGGCGTCTTTAAGAAGCCAAAAGAGCATATATTGGTTTTAAACCGTACGAAAATAATTTACAAGAACCAATAAAATGGGAATAAATTGTTGATAGAAGACGGATAGACATAGTACTTATTTACAATCTATACATCAACAGAAGAACCTTATTAATCCTCTCCTGCCCTATTATTGATGGTTAATAAGCCCCAAATCAACACCTTATTATACAAGTAATATCAGAGTTTTATTGTAACTTTGCAATACTTTCCACAAATGAAAGCTTACAACAATAAAACAAGACATGGTCAAAGCCGTTGTTAAGGCTATCCTCAAAAGGGAAAAGGATTTGTAGAATAGCTTTCTTTTGATGAAGGAAATTGGACAAATAAAGAAACAGAAGAGAAATGATATTACTGAGCTTCGATACAGAAGAGTTTGATGTACCACGTGAACATGGGGTAGACTTCTCCCTTGAAGAGGGTATGAAGGTATCCATTGAGGGTACGAATCGCATCCTCGACATACTGAAGGCGAATAACGTCTGTGCTACCTTCTTCTGCACTGGCAACTTTGCAGAACTGGCACCAGAGGTCATGGAGCGTATTAAGAACGAAGGTCACGAGGTCGCTTGCCATGGTGTTGACCATTGGCAACCTAAGCCTGAGGACGTTTTCCGCTCTAAGGAAATCATCGAACGTATAACTGGTGTGAAGGTTGCGGGCTATCGTCAGCCACGTATGTTCCCTGTATCGGATGAGGATATAGAGAAGGCTGGCTACCTTTATAACTCTTCTTTGAATCCTGCTTTTATACCGGGTCGATATATGCACCTCACCACTCCACGTACATGGTTTATGCAAGGTAAGGTAATGCAGATACCTGCCAGCGTTAGTCCACACCTACGTATTCCGCTCTTTTGGTTGTCTATGCATAACTTCCCAGAGTGGTTCTATCTTCGTTTGGTACGGCAGGTATTGCGCCACGATGGCTATTTCGTGACCTATTTCCACCCATGGGAGTTCTATGATCTAAAGTCACATCCAGAGTTCAAGATGCCTTTTATCATCAAGAACCACAGTGGACACGAATTGGAACAGCGACTCGACCGCTTTATCAAAGCAATGAAAGCAGACAAGCAGGAGTTTATTACCTACGTAGACTTTGTCAACAGACAGAAGAAATAAGTTCGATTTCCGATCTGAACAGCAGACAGCAGGCTAAGAAACACTCCCTATAAACACCCCAACAAGCAGAATATAAGATATGATAAAACTTGCAACGGTCTCTCCTTGTTACAACGAGGAAGAGGTTTTAGAACAGTCGGCAGCACAGCTCATGGAGCTATTCGACGAACTCATCAGTCAAGGAAAGATTTCCGATGACTCGATGATTGTGTTTGTCAATGACGGAAGCCGTGACCGAACATGGGAGATTATCCAACAGCTCCACAGCCAGCATCCACGTATAAAGGGTATCAACCTCGCTCATAACGTGGGGCATCAAAATGCTATCATGGCTGGTATGATGACGGCAAAAGACTGGGCTGATGCTGTTATCACACTCGATGCCGACTTGCAAGACGACTATCAGAAATGTATTCCGCAGATGGTTGACGCCTTTGAGGAAGGCAATGAGATTGTCTATGGGGTGAAGGTTTCGCGCAAAGCCGACCCAATCTTGAAGCGTATGTCTGCACAGGCATTCTATCATCTACAAGAGAAGATGGGCGTGAACAGTATCTTTAACCATGCCGACTTCCGTCTGATGAGCCGTCAGTCCTTAGAGATACTCTCTGGATATAAGGAACGTAACCTCTATCTGCGTGGTCTCATCCCTTCTATCGGACTCAAGTCTACGACTGTTGACGACCGTATCAGCGAACGTAAAGCTGGTACTTCTAAATATACTTTGCGCAAGATGCTTAGCTTGGCATTGGATGGTATCACGTCATTCTCCGTGAAACCTATCTATTATGTTATCTATCTTGGTATCGCCTTCTTGTTCGTCACCTTGTGCATAGGTATCTACGTTATCCACGCTTTCGTCAATCATACAGAAGTAGCGGGCTGGGCTTCACTCATTCTTAGTATCTGGCTCGTGGGTGCTATGCTGATGATTTCTATCGGTGCGGTGGGAGTTTATATTGCCAAAATATATGAAGAGGTAAAACAGCGTCCACTTTATAACATCAGTCAAATACTCGATTAATCCCTTCTCACATGGTGATACGCATAAAAGAGCTTTGGCAACGCTGGAGAAAAGACTTCTGGCGACTCTTCCGTTTTGGTATAACAGGCACTATATGTTCGCTTATCCATTATGGAATCTATTGTCTCTTTCTACTCTTTACGAATACAACTATAGCTTATACAGCTGGTTACGGAGTAGGACTCCTTTGTAACTATGGACTTACAACCTACTTTACTTTTAAGGGAAAACCGTCAAAAAATAATGTTGCTGGCTTCGTTGGTAGCCACATACTCAACTATCTTTTAGAGATAGGATTGCTCCATATCTTCCTATGGTTAGGTGTCAGCAAATGGCTGTCGCCTATCCTTGTGATGGTGATAGTTGTTCCTATCAACTTCGTTTTATTACGACTTGTATTCGTGAAAGGGAAGAAGGAGCATGGGTGATGGGTGTTGAATGATGGGTGTTAATGGTTTGCAAGATTCGTATTAGGCATCCACACCATTGGTGTTAAGCATCCGCACGAGTGGTGCGGAGCGTTCGCACGAGTGGTGCTAAGCAGTAACACAGCAATAAAAAAGGGAAGAAAAAACTCATCCCCAAGCTCTTTATGATAAGAAAAGGGCTTGGGGATGATGCTTTATACCTTATTATACACTTCAAGAATCTGAGAAGCTACATCTTGATTTTCGAATCGTTTTACGTAGCGTTGACTCTTGCAGACTATCTCCTTACGATGCTCTATCGCTGAAAGGATAGCAGCGGCATTACCGTCGACATCGTCTGGACCTACATAAAGGCAATCAGGACCACCCGCTTCTTCCAAACAACTACCCGCAGCAGCTACGACTGGCAATCCGCTTTGTATGGCTTCGATAATTGGAATACCAAAACCTTCATAACGAGAAGGATAGATAAAAGCCTCAGCTTGATTATAAATAGCTGCGAGAAGGTCGTTGGGAACGCCCTGCAAGAAGTGTATGCGATTGCCAATTCCTAAACGTTTGATTTCTGCATCGAGCTTTTTCTGATACTTGGTCTGCCGTCCTACGATAACAAGATGTAAGTCGGAAGGTAGCTTTGCCATAGTACGAATACCCAAAAGAATGTTCTTTCGCACTTCTACCGTTCCTACATTCAAAATGTAACGTTGTGGAAGTTGATACTTACGACGAGCTTCCTCTATCAGTTCGGGGCTGACCGACTGACTGAACCGAGTGCTGCAACTCTGGTAGACAAGGTCTATCTTGTCCTCTGGAAAGTCACCATAATATAAGATGTCACGCTTCGTACATTCGCTAATTGCAATGATACGGCTTGCCTCGCGTAGTGTCTGATAGAACTTCCGCTTATAGAAGAAAACGTCAATAGCGGGATAGAACTCTGGATGACGTAGGAAGATAAGGTCGTGAACAGTGACAACTCCAGGGATTCCTGCTGCTGCCAAGCCTGAAGGCAGTTCACCCGAAAGACCGTGATAAAGTTCTACTCCATCTGCTTTTAGGTCCTTTACTACCCCTTTCACACGCCACCAGTCACGCTGCAGACGAAAACGAAGGTGGTCGGGATAGCAGAATTGTACGTTATCTCGTAGCTCAACTTGATTACGCAGGTCGTCACGTCCAGCATCAGGAGCATAGAGTCGTAAGTTTGTGTCAGGCATCAACGGGGCAAGGTCGTTGATGAGCGTACGCCCATAGCTACCTAATCCGGTACCATTTCTTACGATACGCTTAGCATCATAACCTATTATCTTCTTATTCATGAGCATCGGCCTTTTCTATTGGGGTGTAATCCTTTGTGCATAACTCATAACAAAGCCACAGCCAAAGAATACTGATTGGTAACGCACGGAGAGCATATTGCTTGATATATGCTTCTCGAATAAACTTTGGGAAGATGTCGCTACTACCCATACCAGAGAGCAGGAAGACAAATATCAGCAGTGCTATCGCCCACTTTCCACGCTTCCAAGGAACAGCGGTGTACCATATACAAACGCCTAACAAGGCTATCACATATCCGCTGGCTTCGCTACCTGTACTGAAAAGAATAACAAATAAAAGGACTGAAGCAAGTATTGTCTCACGGAAGGCAAGGTTCTTATACTGTGAGAAACGCAGGTAAGGAAGGGCAAAGAGCATCATTCCAGGCAGAATCAGCCATAGGTCTGAATAGTTCATACAACCTGTTGTACGACGAACAAGACCTAAAAGTGAGATATTCTGCTGTATAGAACCAAGGTTTTCTGCATTCTTTTCCACTAAACAAGTGAACCATTCGTGGTATTGTCCTATGACATACGAAGGTGAACTGATAAGCATTGGCGCACAAAAGAGTACGACTGACCATATTGCAAGCCACATCAAGAAACGCAACTTATGTCGAGAGAATAAGAAGAAAGCTAATCCTACGATGCCATATAGCTTGACCAACGTACCTAAAACGATGAAGAAAGCCGCCCAACCGTCCTTCTCTTTCTCAATAAAGAAGAAAGAAGAGAGAATCATTGCTGCCACAGCAATATTGAACTGCTGCATAAAGAGGGCCGTAGGGAGCGTTATTCCGCAGAACCAAAGTATGAATATCTTTTGTTGTTCACGTAGTCCTGAACGGATAATAGCTAAATATAGCCACGCTGTTAGGAACAATAACCACAGCAACATACCCGCCCAAAGAGGCAGAATAGCAAAAGGTGCGATGACAAGAGAGAACACCGGACCATAATGATTCACATCCCCATATTCCGCAGGATAGGCTGCATAGAGTGAAGTTTGGTTCACTGTGTGCCAATAAACACCACGGAAGATTAGGAAGTTATTAAAACTTCGTTTATACTTCAGCATTCCCGCGAGGGCAATGATAAACCATAAGCCCATCAAGAACCATCGGTTAGAAAACAGGGGATAGTTTATGAATTGTTTTATTTTATCCTTCATTACTTTTACTTCTTAGGAAACAGACAAGGGATATTCCTTTTCAACCATCTATTAAACTTCTCCACTGGGGTTCGTTTCCAGCTATGAGCACAATAATGTATGGCGTATGAAGCTGGTGTTGCCTCATACTTATTGCCTGCAAAGATTTCCGAACGGAATACCATCATATTATCTTCAAGCGGTTGGTCCTTATCCAAGTACTTGAAACCGTACTTTTCCATTACTCTTGCATAGACAAATGGAGAGATTACCCCCTTACAAACTAATCTTGGACCTTCTGGATAAATAAACTCACGCTTTTCATAGTCATCCAAGACATCTTTCACAAATTGACAGCCAGCCTCAGAACCCATCACTGCAGCCTGAATCTGTATTCCAGAGACGAAACCATCTTTAATACGATTGCCTTCGTCATCAATCATATCCATTGCACCCGTCATCTCTATCTGCTTTGGATGGTATTCCAAAGAGGTGAAGAAGTTATAGTTAAGGAATTCATCAAACGACTTCAAGACCTTCACATCAGAGTCAAGATAGATGCCACCCTCAGTGTAAAGCGCATACATACGGATATAATCAGCTGCAAAAGCCCACTTACGTTGCTCGAAAGCTTCACGTACATAAGTTGGAGCTTTTGACATATCAAAGTTCTCGGTGTTCCATAACTTTATCTCATAGTCGGGCAACACCTTCTTCCAAGTGTCCATACACTTCTGTATCTTGTCAGGATATGGGTCGTTACTGAGCCAGCAGTAATGAATAACTTTGGGTATCATAACTATAATGCTTATTTATTGATTACTTGTTTTTTTTCAATTGGTATAATGCAAATGTACAGAAAAAAATTGTATCTTTGCCCATAAGATGGAAAAAAAAGAGATATCAGTTGTTATCAATACCTACAATGCAGAGAAATTCCTGCAACGTGTACTTGATTCTGTTAAGGGCTTTGATGAGATAGTTATTTGCGATATGGAGAGTACTGACCATACCGTGGAGATTGCTCAACGTGCCGGATGTAAGGTTGTCACCTTCCCAAAAGGTAATCATACCTGCGTCGAACCAGCTCGAAACTTTGCCTTACAGAGTGCTAAAGGTCCGTGGCTACTCGTCGTTGATGCCGACGAATTGGTGACACCAGAACTGAGAATCTATCTATATCAACATATCAATAAACCTAATTGCGCGAAAGGTCTTTATATTCCAAGGCAGAACCGATTTATGAACACTCCTAAAAAAGGTTTTTCAAAGGATTATCAGTTACGCTTCTTTATTCGTGAAGGAACCTTTTGGCCTCCACTTATACATACCATTCCACAAGTACAGGGAAAAGTAGAGTACATTGACAACCATCTTTACAATGTAAAACTGCTCCACCTTGCAGAAAACTATTTGGCTGATATGTTAGAGAAATGCAATCGATACACCACTAACGAAGTCCTTAAGAAGAAAGGGAAGAACTATGGAGTTGGTGCATTACTTTTCCGTCCTTTCTGGCGTTTCTTCAAGTCCTACTTTATGAATGGAGAGATAAGAAATGGTGTCACTGGCTTCATTGATAGTGTGATGACAGGCTTTTATCAGTTTATGATTGTTGCGAAAATAATAGAATCAAAGATAAAGAAACAGACAGAAGATGAATAGAAATAAACAAAAAACTTATACAAATAGAGGGTGTAAGCATAAAAAGCATACACCCTTTATTTGTAACTAAACCTTATTTCTCCTGTACTAAAGAAAAAAAATAATTATAACTCTTATTTCATACAGTTGTAAAGTTCATAGAAGAAAATTAAGGCAACAAGTGATATCTGAATAATATTGACAGACAAATCGATTATGAGAATAACTCGACTTTCTTTCTACTACGATTAAAGGAGAATACAGCTGTCCCTCCTACTATGTGCTTGAACAGTTTTAAGCTCTTACAAAGCAATGTATAACGCACATAGTACTTAAAACCTAACATTTTATATGGAGAAGGAAGTTCTATGGTTCGAATTTCGTCTGATACCTTCTTCAATAATTTTTGTTTAAAGTCATTATCATAGGGAGAGCGCACAATATCTTTTAGTCCCTTCACTAACGAGTAAATATAAGCAGCATTAAATTGAGAGATATTATCTTGCAGAAAAGAGGATTCTTTAACCAACTTATAACGAGTTATAGTAGCTTCTATATAGTCTGTTATGTTCTGTTTCATATTACTATGAAGACAACTATAGGCATATTGCCTATAATGATAGAGTGGTGTATGTAACAGAACAACTCTATTTGCCTGGAACATCCAGGCAAACAAAGTAGCATAATCTTCAAATGCGCGATAAGGAGCAAACCGTTCTTGAGCAATATCTCTTCGAATAAGCATTGACCACAGATAACTTGTTATCTTGTCCTGAAAAGTCAAAAATAAAGCATCTTTTCTATTTAAGACAATTACATCATCATCATCCTTACTTCGCATAATGGTCTTTTGAGGATATTCTTCATAGTAATCGGACACAACAATATCTGCCTCCTGTTCCTTTGCTGTCTTGTATAATCGTTCTAACCAGCATGGCTCCACCCAGTCATCACTATCAGCAAATGCTAAATACTCACCAGTAGCCATATCCATAGCTTGGTTACGAGCAGAAGCAACACCCCCATTGGCTTTATGAAAGACACGTATTCTATTATCTTTATGAGCATAACGATCGCAGATTTCTGCTGAACCATCCGTGCTACCATCGTCTATCAACAACAATTCCCAGTCACAGTATGTCTGATTAAGAATAGAGTTTATAAGTTTTTCTAAGTATCTCTCACTTTGAAAAACAGGTGTTATTATACTTATCATCGTTTTTTATTATTTTAAGATGAATGAAAATAATCAAATTAAAGAATATATCAACGAAACAGTTTTGCAAAGTAAACCAGTCTAAGAAAGTTGCGGGCTGCCGTAAGTCGCTCAGCCTTCTTTTGATAGGTTGGTATAGCTTCTATCTGGTCAACGTTTGCACTATAATAAGTACTGTCCGAAACAGACGTATCTAAGAGGTTCTTACCCATCTTGAAATACTTAGTATTGCGGAAAGCAAAAGGAGCTAACGTTGCTAAGATATCATCATGACTTCCCCATCGATTAGTTAGCTTGTTATAAGCCTCCTTGCGTAGGTAAGGTGGGAGGTAGACATAGAGCGGAACGGAATGTTCATACCGCTTATCAATTACATCATGATTAAGAATAACTCGCACGTTATGGTCACCTGTGATAACAAGTATCGTATTCTTTGCTGCTGCAGAGGCTTTGAAGCGATTGAGGAAGTCGTTCAGTGCTTTGTTATAATAGCGGAATCCAGTGAGATACTTATCCAAGACCTTACGATTATGCTCTGCAAAACACTTCTTACCGTAGAAAGAATCGGGCAAAGGAGGAAGTTTCAAGTCCTTTGGGAACTCAAAAGGTGGATGATTTGTCGTCGTCATCACTGCAATCATCTGCCGTTTCTTTGATGGCTTATTTAACTTATCTAACAACGCTTGGAAGAGGTATTCATCATAAACACCAATACTATTATAAGTCGCATGAGGATAGTCCTTCAAAATGAAGAACTTATCATAGACTGCATCAAACTGCTGGTGA
The DNA here is from genome assembly GCF_013267595.1 of Prevotella melaninogenica. NCBI lineage: Bacteria > Pseudomonadati > Bacteroidota > Bacteroidia > Bacteroidales > Prevotellaceae > Prevotella > Prevotella melaninogenica. The sequence goes on from NZ_CP054011.1 coordinate 1,581,914, forward strand.
GGCAATGCTTCAGCACAGTTCTCCCACGCAGCATCCATTCCTGACATGAATGTTGTTGTGTAATTGCTGGCTTTGAAAGGTAAGGCAATTGATGTAGGAAGTGTCTTGAATCGATAAGCCGAGGCAAAGAAGCGTGGGAAAGGGGTAGAAACATAGAGGTTTTCAAGCGAAGCTACTGTACCATTCTGCACTGATTGGAAGTTACGGAAGAGTAGGTCTTCCTTGAAATGACGCTCTAAACCGAAATACATCTCCGCATTCTTTTGTTGGAGATTGAACAGATAATTGCTCCAACTCTCACTATAAATGATTACAATATTCGGTTGAGGCTGTTTCAAGCTGTCACCTACTTCCTCAAAGAGAGCATGCTGCAGTGCTCTTAGTGTGTCGTTATTCGCCATCTTCACCTTTCCGTCTGTATATAAATCCAAGGCTTCCTGCAAACTCTTGAACTTATATTCATGCAGTAAGTCGTCTGTCTTTGCTATCTTGAAAGCGTTGTTCTTCTCTTTATAAGCCTTTTTCAACATATAAATAGCATTTGGAACAAGGTCGTTCAGCAGTTTCTGGTTTGACACAAACGTGTCTTCTATCTGTAAAGGGAAGCGCCAGACTGACCCACGCAGACCGATGACTAAAAAGGTTAAATATAATAGGATGGTAGCTGATAGTTTAGTAATCTCGAAACGTGAAAGTCGCTGTCTGCTTGTCGAATGGAGAGGGTGACGAGAGGAAGACTTGCTCAACTCAATTCTACGGATAAGTAGAAGGACTGGTGAAAGAATAAGAAGAAAAGCTATAGCCTCATAGACACAGTGATATTCTTCCCATATAGTTTGAATCAAACCCATTGGTCCTTCGTTGAAGAAATCAAAGAAGGTGATATTGATATGGCTATTGAAATTGTCATAAAAGCCTATATCAATGCCGCTAATCGCCAGTAAAAGAGTGCTGATAATAGAGAAATAAAGCCTACGGAAACGACTTAACACGCATTCTGTCCATGATTTTCTAATGGCTGCAAAGATGAAAGTTAGAACCGTAGGAAGTAATAACACGTAGCATACTACTTGCAAATCAAAGCGAAAGACATTGAAGAGTAAGTGAGGAAAAACAGCCAAATTATTGCTGATAATACTCATCGGGACGAACGCAATAGCAAAGCAAATGCGTACGAAGAATAGGATAACAAGGATTACAGCGGAATGCTTTATTAGGTATGTTAAGTTCTTATACATTATTTCTTTTGGTTTATTTTGAATTTATGATAGGATAATTTCGGTAAGAATAGAGCGTCGATAGTCATTGTTTTCACTGTCATCTCTACGTCTAAAGTGCCTCATGAATAATCCCTCTCTATAGTTTAAAATCATTTTTCTTCACGATAAGAAATATTTATTTTCATGAAAAGAAATAATTATTTTCATGAAGAAAAATATTTTTTTTCATGAAAAAAATTCGCACTTGACACGCTGTTAGAATGGGCAGACACATAGAAAGGTTGAGAAAACATGGTCTTAACTGCTGTAAAAGAACTGTTTAGGGGGGTATTAAACATGATGTCTTTCAATACAACTTGTATCATGTGGCTGGTTTATCTTTTATGATTATGATGTGAGAAGAACAGCAGGATTGTATCCTTTCTGTTATGGTTTTCTAACGTTCTGAGCCCTCTCTCCGCTTTAGTCAATTGTGGAGAGATGTAGCTCTGTTATGTTCACGTGGTTTAGTAAATCATTTCCTTGCCCTCACGTAGACGTACCTTACCATCAATCTCCTCAAAATATTCATCAAAGCGAGCGCGTGTACGCTTCCAACGGTTGTGACTCCAGAGATAAATCTCTGGTTGATGACGAATTGACTGCTCAAGCTCTTTGAAGTAGAGGTCGGTGATTTCATAATCTGGTAGTCCTTTGGTCTCTTCACGAATGATGCGGAACTCACAGTTATAATGCCCACGACGCGTACGGGTCACATCACCATAGACGAAGACCTGGCTCATGTGTTTAACGATTCTTTCCCCTCCCGTGAGTACAGGGGTCTCCTGATTCATAAACTGAACCCAATGATGAATGCTCCACCAAAATGGTGCTTGGTCCGATATATAGCCCACAACAAGTGGTTTACCATTGCGCCCAAATTGTATAATTTTACGTAATGACTCTTGCATCGGAATACAAAGTGCACCCTGACGCTCGCGCACGAACTTGAAAAGACGGTCAAAGTATTCATTTTCCAATGGGTGATAAAGCTGACAGCATAAAGTGTTATTTACCCAGTAGGGGAGTGAAGTAATCCATTCCCAATTACCTAAATGTCCTAAGTAAACAGCAGCTGATTTGCCTTCAGAAAGCACTCTGTTCAGTTCTTCTGTACCTGTAAAGGTCATACGCTTCATCAGTTGCATCTTACTCATTGTCATCAACTTTAGTGTTTCAGCAATGTAATCACAGAACCAGCGATAGAAGCCTTGCTCAATTTGACGAAGTTCGTCATCTGTTTTCTCTGGGAAGCTGTTCTTGAGGTTCGTCCATATCACCTTGTGGCGATACTTCACTACTCGTGACATTAGCAGATAAAGGCCATCGGAGAGTAGATACAGCACTGGAAAAGGAAGTAGAGCTACCAGGTACCAGAAGCCGTAAGCGATGATGTAAAGGGTCTTATTGAGGGCTCTTTTCATTGATCTTCAGGGTTATTAATCGTTGGGTGCATCTTATCGTGTACCATACGATACATATACTGATAGATGATAGCTTTCAGTTCTCGTTCCATCTTTGTCTGCTCAGGCACGTGTCCGAGAAGATTGTGCTTCATCAGTGCATCGGTTACTCGATAGATAGCTTTTGTCTGTTTACCGTCCCATTGGAGTACATAACCATACTTAATGTATTGATAGATACCGTTCAGATAATTGACAGCCCAAGTCTCCTTCGCTGGTGTATGTAGTAGGTCTTTACCGAAAGCGAGGTATGGTGTTGCGTTATAGCCAATGTGAAAGAGTAGTGTTGGCATAATGTCAATCTGTTGTGCCACACCATCTACACGTCCTGGCTTTATCTCTCCAGATGGGTCATATATAATAATAGGTGAACAGAAGCCACCTATGTCGGTCTTATACTGCTCATGATCGCTCTGGTTGGTATGGTCGCTTGTTAGGACGAAGATAGTATTCTTAAACCAAGGTTGCTTGCTTGCAGACTCGAAGAACTTGCCTATCGCCATGTCGGTATAGCGGATGCACTTTTGAATAGGGAGGTGTTCCTCCTTATAGATGTTCTTATATTTCTCCGGAACAACAAATGGGTCGTGACTTGAAACAGTAAAGAGAGCCGTCATAAAAGGCTGTTTCATTTCGCCCATCTTCGCACAGTAATACTGCAAGAAAGGTTCGTCCCAGATGCCCCAGTTACCATCGAAGTCCTTATCCCCACCAAAGCGAGGGTCTTCGTCATAGTCTTGTCGACCATAGTAGTGCTGAAATCCAATCTTATTAGCAAATGCAAGGAACCCCATAGAACCACGATTGGCACCATGAAAGAAGGCTGTTTGATAGCCCCATTTACTAAGGAGTCCAGGCATACCAGTGTAGTTGTTCATTGAAGCGGGGGTGAGAATGAAGGGTTCTCCAAAGCGAGGAATACTGCAGAGTATTGATGGCATGCCATCAATACTCTTACGTCCGTTACAGTAAGAGAAGCGATAAACGAGGCTTTTATCAATGAGTTTGTCAACATTTGGTGTATACCCCTTGTATTTACCATCGAAGAAATCGCGGTTAAAGGCTCCTATATACTCACGTCCAAAACTCTCGACAATGAGAATAACAATGTTCTTCTTATTGGGAAGGCGTACGCCTGAAGCAGGATTAGGCTCCTTGTACTGCATCCAATAAACAGGGTCGTAGACCTCACGGGCAGCTGCCAAAGAGGGGAAGTAATCAGGAACGGAGAAGTCGGACTTGCCTATCGTGCGGATGAGTGCAAAGGGGGTGTTGAGCACCAAGGCGCAGTCAGTAGGACGTTCTACGTACTGGTTGGCGTTGCTGATGGTTATCGGACGCACACCCGACTGTAGTCCACCTCGACAACCAGCCACTGTAAGGACGGCAGCAACGGCAAAGCATATGAATAGTTGTGCTGCATAAACCAACCGTTGACGCAGACTCTGATAGCTGCGGTAGTCAGTACGTGGCATAACATACAGCTTATTGGCAAGCCACAGGATAAGAATAAAAATAAGGAAAAGGTACCAATGTGTAATAGCATTGTGGAACAAGATGCCAGCAATGTTGTTTTCATTATCGAACTCACGGAACACAGTGGTTGTTGTGCGGCGTAATGTGAAAGGAAAATACACAGAGTCGGCAAGGTTTATAGCAAGTGAAAGTGCATTGACAACCATGAATACCCACTTACAAAGCCTGTGATAGGCTTGGTTTTCCTTCCTCCATAGCGGTAAAAGCATCATCACGATGTAGAGAATATGCGTATAAAGGATGGCTGTTGTATCAAAGAGAAGACTTCCTCTTACCCACATCCAGAGCGAAGAAGCACTAAGACCATCAATGAAATAACTGTAATTGACAAAGAAGTATGTCAATCGTGCCACAAAGAAAATGGCATACGCCAATAGCAAGTTGAACACTAATGCTATTGGCGAACCAAATGTTGTTTTTAATAATCCCTTCATATCTTTCAATCCTGTTAGGCCTTTATATCTCCTGCATATCATGCAGTTTCTTATAGTAGCCTTCGATATCCATAAGTTCATCGTGCGTACCTCGCTCTACAATCTCACCTTCATGCAGCACGCAAATCTCATCGCTATTCTTGATAGTAGATAGGCGATGCGCCACAGCTATGGTCGTACGCGTCTTCATAAGCTTATAAAGGGCATCCTGTACAAGGCGTTCGCTCTCTGTATCGAGGGCTGATGTTGCTTCATCGAGGATGAGGATTGGTGGGTTCTTAAGGATAGCGCGGGCAATACTCACACGCTGACGCTGTCCGCCAGAGAGGCGTCCACCTCGGTCACCGATGTTTGTGTCATATCCTCGCTCACTATGCATGATAAACTCATGAGCATTGGCAATCTTCGCAGCTTCGACTATTGCCTCGTCTGTAGCATTGACACCGAAAGAGATGTTATTCTTGAAACTATCGTTGAAGAGGATTGCCTCTTGGTTTACATTACCAATAAGCTGGCGAAGGTCGTGTACTCCTAAATCCTTAATATTGATTCCGTCAATGAGAATCTCACCTTCCTGCACATCGTAGTAACGTGGGATGAGGTCGAGCAAGGTAGACTTTCCGCTACCGCTCTGTCCTACCAAGGCAACAGTCTTACCCTTTGGAATAACGAGGTTGATATCCTTCAATACCCAATGGAGTTCTGGCTTGCCCTCATCGTCCTTACCATCTGTATAAGCAAAGCTGACATGTCGGAACTCAATCTCATGTTCGAAGCTATCAATATGCACTGGTTTCTCAGGGTCATTTATCTTTACTTCTGCCTGTAGAATTTTGTCAATACGATCCATTGAAGCAAGTCCCTTAGGAATGTTATAGCCTGCGCGGGAGAATTCCTTCAATGGATTGAGAATGCTATAGAGAATAACAAGATAGTAGATGAAGGTTGGACCGCTGATAATTGGTGATTCACCCAAGACAAGGGTACCACCAAACCAAAGTACGACAACTATCATGACCGTTCCAAGGAACTCACTCATCGGATGCGCTAACTGCTGACGAATGTTCACACGCATGATGTCGCTGCGGTATTCTGAGTTGATCTTATCAAAGCGTTCGTTCATCATTCCTTCAGCACAGAAGGCTTTGATGACTCTTAATCCGCCTAAAGTCTCTTCCACCTGACTCATCGTATCACTCCACAACTTCTGTGCTGTCATACTGTTCTGCTTTAGCTTTCTACCAACAAAGCCCATAAACCATCCGAAGATAGGTACGAAAATGAGCGTGAAGAGTGTCAACTGCCAAGAGATAACAAGTAGTGTGGTAAAGTAAATGATGATAAGAACAGGGTTCTTAAAGAGCATGTCGATAGATGACATAATAGAGTTGTCAACCTCTTGGACGTCACCACTCATACGAGCGATGATATCTCCCTTTCTTCCCTCACTGAAGAAGCCAAGAGAAAGGGATGTAATCTTCTCATAGAGTTGGTTGCGAATATCACGGACAACGCCTGTTCGGATAGGAATGATTGATGCAGAAGAAAGGAAATAGGCACCAGTCTTTAGGAAAGTCATAAAGGCAAGAATCAAACCGATAGCCAACAGGACGGTTGTTGGTCCCCAACTGGTGATATATATCTGCGTGTAATAATCTGCATTGTTCGATAGTACCTCCTTGAAAGAGCCTTCGCTCCAAGACATTGCACGCGTTGCTCCCGTTCCAGCATCTACCTTAAAAAGAATCTGAAGGAGTGGGATAAGGGTTGCAAAGGAGAATATATTGAGAAAGGCTGACAATATATTAAAAATAATTGACAGCACAAGATACTTCTTATAGGGTGGTATGAACCTGCGTAAAACTTGTATGAATTCCTTCATCAACTAATCTTCTTATCTGTTTATCAATTTTGCAAATATAGCTATAAATAGTAAAACCGCAAAATTGTTTTGCGGTTTTATCTTTTTATATAAACTATATTTACACTTCTTCTCCAAAGAGTGTAGCACTGGTTGAGCCTGTAATGCGTACGCGGACCGTCTCACCAATATGATGATTGCCACGTGGCATGACTACAGCCTTGTTCTGTGGAGTACGTCCCATCAGCTGTTCACGACTACGTTTTCCAAAGCGTTCGATGAGGATATCAAACTCTTTGCCCTCGTCTTTCTTGTTCTGTTCGGCAGAGATTTCGGTCTGAAGGCGAATCAACTCATTCAAACGACGAATCTTCTCTTCCTCTGATACATTATCAGGGAGGTGCTTTGCAGCATAAGTACCTGGTCGTTCAGAGTACTTGAACATAAAGGCTGAATCGAAACCTACCTCTCGCATCAATGAAAGTGTTTGCTGGAAGTCTTCTTCTGACTCATTATGATAACCGATGAAGATGTCAGTTGTCAATCCACAATCAGGAACAAGACGACGAATAGCAGCCACTTTCTCAAGGTAGTCCTCACGAGTATATTTACGATTCATCACCTTCAGCACGCTATTACTACCGCTCTGTGCAGGGAAGTGGATATGATTACAGAGGTTTGGTTCGGTAGCTACCGCCTCAATGATATCCTCTGTCATATCTTCTGGGTTAGAAGTCGTGAAGCGCACACGCATATCTGGTACGCTCTGTGCCACCTTATGCAACAATTCTGCAAAGGAAACGCCATTCTCTGGACGCTTGCCATTAGGCAACAAGCCGTATGAATTGACATTCTGACCTAAGAGTGTAACCTCCTTAAAGCCCTTGTCGTGCAAGTCTTTAACCTCTTTCAAGATACTCTCTACATCACGAGAACGCTCACGACCACGTGTGAAAGGTACGATACAATAGTGACAGAAGTTATTGCAACCACGCATGATACTAACAAAGCCTGACACTCTATTGCCACCAATACGCTGTGGGATAACATCACGATAGGTTTCAGTGGTAGAGAGTTCGATATCCAAAGCATTCGTACCGTTCTCACACTGTGCTATCATATCAGGCAAGTTAAGATAGGAGTCTGGTCCACACACAAGGTTGGCATGGTGATTTTGAATTAAGTCGTCTCTTACTCGTTCTGCCATACATCCTAACACGCCCAAGATAAGGTCGCGCCCTTTCTTCTGTTCAGCGTGCAAAGCCTCTAAACGATTGTATATCTTGTTCTCTGCGTTCTCACGTACAGAACAGGTATTAAGGAAGATAGCGTCTGCTTCATCCTCATTCTCACATACGTCATAGCCTGCCATCTTCATGACTGAAGCCACGACCTCAGAGTCTGCCACATTCATTTGGCAGCCGTATGTCTCAATATATAGTTTCTTCATTCTGTTGTTATCTCGAAAAATTTAGCATGCAAAGATACTAAATTTATCGCATACAACCGAAAAACGTTCTGACTATTTGAGTCTTATGGCGTGCTAACACGGTCTTTTTATCTAATTAAGTCGCTTGATAAACATTTCTCATACAAGTTGAACCATTGATATTTTATTCATTTTATCATGATGATTATGACGCGTCTTACTTATATTCAACCAATGTGTTAAGGCTCAACACGAGTGGTGCGAAGGCTTAGCACAGATGGTGCGGAGGGATGAACATCCTACAGTATATCACCAACATAGGTGCAACTTATTATCAAGAAGGGCTATACAAACGGCATTTAGGTTGATCAGATAGTAAGATTTGCAAAACTTACAAACTCGTTTACGCCCTTTATCGGATATTTTCCGTACCTTTGCAGACCGATTAGACACATTCACAATAAATAAAGGATAGCTACAGGTCAGTGAAAGCATAGAGATAAGTAGGCTAAAGGTTACTGATAAACTCAATGTCTGATAACTGTCTGGTAATGAAAATAAAACAATGAACAAGAATACAAATGATTTTGAGATAATGGCACCTGTAGGCTCACGAGAGTCACTCGCAGCTGCCATCAATGCCGGAGCTAACTCTGTTTACTTCGGTATCGGAAAGCTGAATATGCGTTCACATTCAGCTAACCACTTCACCATCGACGACCTTAAAGAGATTGCCGAGACTTGTAACGCAAAGGGAATACAGACTTATCTGACTGTAAACACTGTCATCTATGGCGAGGATATTGAGACAATGCACGAGATTATCGATGCTGCTAAGGCTGCAAATATCACCGCTGTCATCGCCAGTGACGTTGCTGTAATGATGTATTGCCGTCAAGTGGGGGTTGAGGTTCACCTCTCAACACAGCTGAATATCTCTAATATTGACGCCCTGAAGTTCTACGCTCAGTTTGCTGATGTTGCCGTATTGGCACGCGAGCTGAATATGGATCAGGTGAAGGAGATACACGAACAGATTATCAAACAGAATATCTGTGGTCCAAAGGGGCAGCCTATTCGTATCGAGATGTTCTGCCATGGTGCGTTCTGTATGGCGATTTCTGGCAAGTGTTATATGAGTCTTCACGATTCTAACCGCTCTGCTAATCGTGGTGCTTGCACCCAGATATGCCGCCGTAGCTATACGGTTACAGACAATGAGACGGGCAATCAGTTAGAGATTGACAACAAATACATTATGAGTCCTAAGGACTTAAAGAGTGTTCGCTTCATTGATAAGATGATGGATGCGGGTGTACGTGTGTTCAAGATTGAGGGGCGTGCACGTGGACCAGAGTATGTTCACACCGTTGTTAGCTGCTACAAGGAGGCTATCGAGAGCGTACTCGATGGTACCTTCACCGAAGAAAAGAAGGACCAGTGGGACGAGAGACTCTCAACAGTCTTCAACCGTGGCTTCTGGGATGGCTACTATCAAGGTCAGAAGATGGGCGAATGGACAAAAGATTATGGCAATAAGGCTACCGAAAAGAAGGTACTCATCGGTAAGGTGATAAAGTATTTCTCTCGTCTTGGTGTGGCTGAGGTGGCTGTTGAGGCTAACACCTTCGTAAAGGGAGAGAAGCTTCTTATCACTGGTAACAGCACTGGCGCTATGTTCCTCAATGCTGAAGAGATTCGTTACGACCTCAACCCTGTTGATAAAGCAGAACAAGGTTGGCGCGTTTCTATCCCTGTTCCTGATAAGGTGCGCCCAAATGATAAACTGTTTAAGCTGGTAACAAAGTAAATTTGAGTGAACGAGTAGACAAGTAGACGAGTAGACAAGTGGACAAGTTACTTGCTTATATAACTCTACTCACAGAAGTTTTCATAATTCTGAATAGAACAAAACATTTATACAATGACAATAAACGAAGCACAAGATGCGGTAATTAGTGAGTTCGAGGACTTCACTGATTGGATGGATAAATACCAAATGCTCATTGACTTGGGTAACGAGTTGGAGCCATTAGAGGAGCAGTATAAGAACGAGCAGAACCTTATTGATGGTTGTCAGAGCCGTGTATGGCTGCAGTGTGACAACGTAGATGGTAAACTTATCTTCACTGCTGACTCTGATGCACTCATCACAAAGGGTATCATTGCCCTTCTGATACGTGTATTGAGTAATCATACTCCACAAGAGATTATCGATGCTGACCTGTATTTCATTGACAAGATAGGTCTCCGCCAGCATCTCTCACCTACACGTAGCAACGGCTTACTGTCTATGGTGACAAAGATTAAGGCGTACGCTGTAGGGTTTAGTTTGCAGTAAGAAAGCCTCCCCCAACCCCTCCGAAAGGAGGGGAGTGCAGATAATAAAGGGATAATAATACAGGGATGCTTTGTTGAGATATCTATAATATTTAGCATATATCCCTATTCTATAATAATATTCTACAACTATAACCCACACACAAGCTAAGACTCCTCCCCCTTCGGGGAAGTTAAATGGGGTTCTACAAGCTAATATTCCTCTCTTCGGCGAGGTTAGGTGGAACTTCACAAGCTAAGACTCCTCCCCTTTCGGGGAGGTCGGGTGGGGCTTTTCCTTATGAGAAAACTACGCACAATCGAAATGAATAGGCTTTCCCTTGAAGAATTCAAGGAAGCTGATAAACTGCCACTCATCGTTGTGTTAGACGATGTGCGGTCGTTACATAATGTGGGAAGTGTCTTCCGTTCGGCTGATGCTTTCCGCGTGGAAGCTGTCTATCTATGCGGTATTACCGCCACACCTCCTAACGCAGAGATTCATAAGACCGCACTCGGTGGTGAGGACTCAGTTGACTGGCGTTACTTTGAACGTACAGAAGATGCTATCGAAGAACTCCATCATCAAGGTGTATTCGTGTATAGCGTAGAACAAGTGGAAGGCTCAACAAAGCTGCAGGAGCTCAACACAGAGAACCCAACCAACCATCAACACCCAACACCCAACACCCAACACCCAGTCATCCACTACGCTATCGTGCTGGGCAACGAGGTGAAAGGTGTAAAGCAAAGTGTCGTGGACATGAGTGACGGCTGTCTTGAAATTCCACAGTTCGGCACCAAACACTCACTGAATGTAAGTGTAACAACTGGTATTGTCATTTGGGAGTTTGCGCGTCAGCTACTTATAAAGTAGGTTTCAAACAACTGACAACATAAGATATTGGGGGCAAATATGCCCCCTTTTTAATTTTAAATCACATGAAAATAGCCTGCATAAGTGGGAATAAAGCAGTAGTAGAGTTCACCTTCTGCGAATTATTTTCATGAAGAAAAATAATTATTTACGTGAAAAGAAATATTTATTTTCATGAAGAAAAAGAATTATTTTCATGAAAATAAATTATAAGCCTTGCAATGTTTGACCGCTTATTATTGTGAATAGGGTTTGTTAATACGCATACTTACACTACACTTCATGGTGTATAAATCCTTAAAATCATATTTTTACAAGCAATCTTCTTGCTTTTTTTTCAAATATTACATACCTTTGTGAAATCGAAATCAATGTAGAAGGATGGTATCATATTAAAGCTATGATATCTAAAAACGACCTAACTTAAAACTAAAAACGAATGGATTATGAAGAAGGTATTATTGTATCTACTTGCTTTACCAGTGATTATGTTGCTATTGGCAAGCTGTCATTCTGAAGAAGACGACTTTATTGATAAGCCAGATCCTAAGAGTTTGATTATTAAAGGGGTTGCTAAAACGCCAGATGGACAGCCAATTCCTAACATAGAATTGAAGTTGGACTACACGATTATGTCTGCTCTTTATTCTATTAAGGTTTATCATAAGGCCAAAGCAACGACGGATAAGGATGGTAACTACATAATGTTTTTCAACTTAAACGACAAAGAATTAAAGTCTTTAACCACTTATTCACCTGAAGAAGGCTTCGTATACCATCTACAGATGACGTTGGATTTGAGTAAGTTGGATGACAAAGTGTATCTATTACCTACTGATATCACAGCAGTACGTCCGTTGAGTGAGAGGAAGCTCTTCTATGATGCTTATGGAATGCCAGGTCGTTTACAGCAAGGACAGGTGTATGAACAGAATATATTGATCCCTCGCAAGCAGCTTGCAAAGGTAAGGATAGAAACGAATGGAGCTATTAACGAGAAGGATAGCTTTGCCATTTGTAATAAAGTCAGGTATGGTATAGAGAGCCAAATACCGAATGGGTTTAATGGAGAAAGAGGTTATCTAATGTTTTACCAACCCATAAAACTGAAGAATACACATAGTCAGACGGTGCAGATCTCATGTGCTGCTGAGGAAGACAGTAAGCTTAGTTTGTATCGTCTACCAGATGGAGAGTTTAATTATAAGGAGTATTCTTCGGAGGTTGAGGTCCCTGTGATGCAGGCAGGAGGTGAGTTGATACTTAGAACGCATTAGGCTTATTCTGTGGCTGTTAAGTCTTAGTAGGGCTACTCTCGTGGGTATAGAAACAAAAATAGGGGCTGAGTGCTCAGTCCCTATCACCTTGTTTTATATTTGTCTTAAATAGCTCGAAGCACCACAGCAATGGTCTTCATACGCACATAGTTCTCACTTAAGAACATAAAACCATGGTAGCGATTGGCTGTTCCCCAACTATTCTTGCAGAGGAAGAAGCGTCGACCATGTTGGTCGTGAGCCAATCCAACGATTTCCATGACATGATCATCGGTTGTACGATGCGCTTCAAAAGAAGTCTGTCGACGCTCGGCAGTCACCTTTTTGTCTTCATTTTTCAACACAGCAAAGCCATTTCCAAATAAGAAACCAGGCTCTGATATGTCACCTTCCCAGCACACAGGATGTCCTGCTCGTAGACTCTGAACAATGCGATTCATCATCGTGTCGAGTGGAACATTGAGGAAAGTGTCATGAAAGTAATTATCAGGTACTTCCAAAGGGAAGCGTTGTCCGTATGGATGATGTGTGAAACTGGTTAGTGCTACGTACTCATCATCAGTGCATACGCTATGTGCAAACTCTAATGGAGTGTATAATGCGCCTAATATAAAGACCTGTTTAGGTAGCGGACCGATATACTTATCCAATAGTTTCTCCGCATCATTGCCCTTATCCAACTTACGACAAAGAACGTTATAGTCCATATCTGGCTTATGACGATACGCATCATAATGCTGCAAACCATAGGTTTGTATAAGGTCGAGTGCCATAGTACACATGCCACGCGTTGTGATATCAGCCTCCTTCTGAACGACCTTATTAGGGAGTAAATGACGACGATTTGCCTGCTCACTAAGATACATACGTGCCACATAGTCAGGACTTAGGTTTATAGAATCACCCCGTATAATATGCTCTGTCTCAAGGGTTGCAAGCATGCCATAGACCCAGCAGAGCGAACTCAACCCTTGACCCTTCACTGGAGTAGTAGGAAGACGCAAGTCGACAGTGAACTTCTCTTCTGGAAAAGAGATGTTACTCCGTTGCTGCCCACAGCTTACTAACACTAAACATGCCAAGAATATAAAGATACTTTTCTTCATTCTTCAATTCAATATTACCGTTTCTGTCTTGCACTTGGTTGTAGATAATGCTGCATTATCCCATAACCAGCACTAAAAACAATCGCTAAGTTAACTATAGAACATTTGTCTTAACTCCTCTCACTCCCTTTCACTCCTTAACTCCTTAACATCATCTCTTGCTCAATACTCCACCATCTTGGTCCAAGCCTCAGCCACTTCCTTGTCTAATGGTGGGACAACAGCAGGGATAGAGAAGGTCCAAACGCTGTTCTTCTCTTTCTTAATACGTTTGAGTTCGCTCTCAGTAATGGTCATACGGTCCGACACATAAAACTCACTCCAGACGTCAATTCGCTCGTCATCGTCCTCTCCACGGTAGTGAGCAAAGAAGGTTTGATGCTTCTGTGAGGCAAGGAGAAGATTGTTAGAGAGGTAACTCTCGCTCTCATCATACTGAGTCATCCGAGCCACGATACCATACATACGCAGCTGACTCATGTCTATTTCGTGCTTTGGTTGACCAACGAGTTCGTCCATCTCAAGGGTTGTCACAACCTCTATCTTCCCATTAATCTTCCGCTTTTCCTTGCTTATCTTACCGCATTTATCAGCCCATCGGTACACATCTCCATTGTTACGAGTGGAGTATTCCTCGCTGTCAATACTCTTAAGGAGCGTCTGCCGTTCCAGATTAGGGAGTGAAATGCGCACAAAGGTATCATCACCATTGGCTTTCGGAGCCTTACGACGACGTTCACCAAGAAACTTTCGTTCAACAAAAGGCGATCCTTTCTTCCCTTCTGAAGCCTCAATAGCAGTGTCAGAAAGCGGTATATAAAACTCCATCATACCGTCAATAAAATAGCTAAGCATGGAGTTTGTGCTCTGATAGACACGATAATAGCCTTTCAGACGAGTGTATTGTCGTTCCTGCGCCTGCGTATTCACGACCGCAAGAATGAGTATTATGGAAAGCAAGAAACTACGTTTAAACATTTCTTTTTGTGTTTATATGAATACAAATCATAGGTATTCCTTCAAGATTCCCCACACGGCTATGATATGACAAATACTACCTGCAAGGACGAAGAAGTGGAATACTGTATGCATATACTTACGTTTGTTGAGCGAATAAAACAATGCACCAGTGATATACATGACTCCTTCTGCAAAGATCCAGACGAGCGATTGCGTTTCCAAAGCATCGACTAATGGCTTGAAGGCGACCAATACTGATAGCCCCATACCGATGAATGTCAACGTTTCTAAGTTACTATGGTCACGCAGTTTACGGAAGGATGAGATGGTGCCGAGTATCGCACAGAGCCATACAAAGGCAAACAAACCCCAGCCCCAAGCACCTTGATTGCGCAAGGCTATCAGTGTTATGGGCGAATAAGAGCCTGCGATATGCCAATAAATGGCTGCATGGTCCCACTTTCGCAAGCGTTCTTTCCATACAGAATGAGCAGAGAGGGCATGATAGACAGTCGATGTGATATAACTGAAAAGCATCCCGACAAGATATAATATCACACCCGCTGTTGCCCAACCAGACCGCTCCTTAGAGCACCAAACAAGGAAAATCGTACCGAACACTACGCCCAGTACGATTCCTCCACTATGACTCCATGAGTTCCATAGTTCCTCTTTGTGTGAAAAGAATATCTTTCGTCTCACCTTGATAACTACTTTCTTCTGCGGCTCTTGCTACCACGCTTGCTGCTCTTTCGGTCGTTCTTCCTATTTACAGCATACTCAGCAGCGGTCTGCTTTGCCTTTAATGGGCGACCATCATCAAGTGCGAAGTCGAGTTGTCTACGCTCTAAATCAGCCTTAGCCACCTGTATGCGGATAGGATCACCAAGTTGGTAGACGTGGTGACGACGACGACCAACGAGACAATAGTTCTTCTCGTCGAAGTCGTAGTAGTCATCATCGAGGTCACGCATTGGTATCATACCCTCGCAATGGTTCTCGTCTATCTCCGCATAGATACCGAAACTCTGAATACCAGATATGTGTGCATCATAGCATTCACCGATATGCTCGCTCATAAACTCAACCATCTTATACTTGATAGAGTCACGTTCTGCATTCTGTGCAACGAGTTCCATGTCTGAACAATGCTCACAAAGTTCCTCGTAATGGTCCTTATTAGCCGAGCGACCACCGTTCTGGTAGCGTGTTATCAAGCGATGAACCATCGTGTCAGGATAACGACGAATAGGCGAAGTGAAGTGGGTGTAGTAATCAAAAGCAAGTCCGAAGTGACCGATGTTATGCGTAGTATACTTCGCCTTCATCATCGAACGGAGTGCAATCGTCTGTATCACCTTCTCTTCACGTTTGCCTTGTACCTCGTCCATCAACTTGTTCAACGCACGAGCAGTGGCACCCTTGGTGCTGGCAGACTTGAGTTTATAACCAAACTTAGCTGTAAATTCACGCAAGTTCTCGAACTTCTGTGGGTCAGGATTGTCATGAACACGATAAGGAAGGGTCTTTGCTTTCTTGCCTTTCTTCACGATTCCAACGCTTTCTGCTACTGTCTTATTAGCCAAGAGCATAAACTCTTCAATCAACTTGTTGGCATCCTTTGATCGTTTAAAGTAACAACGGATTGGCTTACCCTTCTCATCAATGTCGAAGTGGAGCTCTTCTGAATCGAACTTCACACTTCCTGCCTTCATACGACGACCACGAATCAACTTTGCAAGACGGTCGAGTGTAATGATTTGCTCGGCATTCTCGCCTTTATATCCTGCCTTTCCTGGATTTGGAGCAGGCTCGCCTGTACCATCAATAACACCGTTGTCTTCCAATATCTGCTGTGCCTCTTCGTAGGCATAACGACGATTTGACTTGATAACCGTGTGCACAATGCGGTAAGCCTTTACGTTTGCTTCATCGTCAAGGTTGAATATACAACTGAAAGCAAGCTTCTCTTCATCTGGACGGAGCGAACAGATAAAGTTACAAAGACGCTCTGGAAGCATCGGAATAGTGCGGTCTACGAGATAAACTGACGTCGCACGCTGTTGGGCTTCACGGTCGATAATATCGCCTTCTTTGACATAATGTGACACATCCGCAATATGTACGCCCACTTCCCACAGTCCACTCTCTAACTTTCGGATAGAAAGTGCATCGTCAAAGTCCTTCGCGTCACGTGGATCAATCGTACAAGTCCATACGTCACGGAAGTCTTCACGTTCCGCATAGTCCTGTGCTGTGATCTCAGCACTTATCTTCTCGGCAGCATCCTCGACACGTTTAGGATACTTATAAGGCAAGCCATACTGTGCAAGGATGGTGTTCATCTCTACATCATTGTCACCAGCTTCACCCAAGACGTCCACCACTTCGCCCACAAGGTTCTTATGGTCGGCATCAGGCCACTTCGTTATCTTCACCAAAGCACGGTCATCTGTCTTTCCTCCCTTTAGTTTCTTCTTAGGAATAAGAATATCGTGAATAAAGAGATTCTCCTGTGTTACAAGAAAGGCAATGTCCTTCTCGACACGCAACCTTCCTACGAAGGTGTCTTTCTTCCGTTGCAGTATCGCGATGACCATTGCCTCTTTTATATGATTCTGACGGCGTGCCATGAACTGAACTCTCACTTGGTCGCCATTCAAAGCCGCCATAGAATTACGCTCAGAGACAAAGACTGGTGTACCACCATCCTCTGGCAGGAATGTATTCTTACCATTCGCCTTGCGGATAAAGGTACCTTCCTGCACCTGTCCTTTGGTATTCAACGTGTAAGCACTCTCTCCAACCTTTGACAGGAAGTCGTCCCACGCCAATTCCTCCATCACATCTATCGCCAACATTTTGGCTGGATGGGTGGTCAACTTGAGTGCATGAAATATCTGTTTAAAGCTAAATGTCTCGTCGGGTTGTGTCTGAAAGAAACTCATGAGTTTCTCTGCAAGCTGCTTCTTAGTCAATCGCTTGCTGCTTTTCTTTTCTTTCCTCATAGTGGAATTAGTTGTTTTGAACTCAAGTAAAGGTTATCCTAAGCAGTCTTAAAAGCCATCGGACACCATTGTCCGAGGGCTTCGGACAAGTCGTCCGAAATAGCCGTAGCATGTGTCCGGTAGACCGAGACAAAACGGTTTGATACTTAGTTGCAATGCTGTTCATTACATACAAAACATCTAAAAACCGAAACTTGAGTTTTGTTATTTTCCACAAAGTAACGAAAAAGTTTGTATCTTTGCAAACGTTTGCAACGAAATTTTTAATGAAAAAGATACTTATAACAGGCGCATCGGGCTTCATTGGCTCCTTTATCGTGGAGGAAGCACTGCGCAGGGGTATGGAAACTTGGGCGGTAGTACGCCGTACTTCCTCACGAGAATACCTCCAGGATGAGCGGATTCATTTCATAGAATTAGACTTCTCATCTGTCGATAAACTAAAAGAACAGCTCTCTGGACATCAGTTTGACTATGTTGTTCATGCCGCTGGTGTAACAAAATGCTTGAATAAGGAGGATTTCTTCCGCGTCAATCGGGATGGTACGCGCAACTTTGTAGAGGCTCTTCAAGCACTTAATCAGCCTTTGGAGCGTTTTGTTTTCCTATCAAGTCTTAGTATCTTTGGCGCTATCAGAGAGCAACAACCTTATAAAGAGATAGAGCCAACAGATACTCCACAGCCTAACACAGCCTACGGTAAGAGTAAGTTGGAGGCTGAACAGCTGTTGCCTTCGTCCTTTCCTTATATCATCTTGCGCCCAACTGGCGTTTATGGACCACGTGAGAAGGATTACTTCCTGATGGCGAAGAGCATTAAGGGGCATAGCGACTTCGCTGTTGGTTATAAGCAGCAGGATATTACCTTTGTATATGTTAAGGACGTGGTGCAGGCTACCTTCCTTGCACTTGACCACGGAAAGATAGGCAGTGCCTACTTCCTAAGTGATGGAAAGGTCTACCAGAGCACTACTTTCAGCGACCTTATCCACGAGGAGTTAGGCCGTCCTTGGTGGATTCGTATCACAGCTCCGATATGGGTATTACGTGTTGTCACGTTCTTTGGCGACCTTATCGGACATGCGACAGGTAAGATTTCGGCTTTAAACAACGACAAATACCAGATTCTAAAGCAGCGTAACTGGCGTTGTAACATCCGTCCCGCGATTGAAGAGTTAGGCTATAAGCCTGAATATGACCTCAAACGAGGCGTGAAAGAGACAATTGAATGGTATAAAAAAGAAGGCTGGCTGTAATTTAGCTAATTATTATTAGCCTTATTGGCCCAATTAGGCTAATAAGGCTAATAGGCCTAATAAGCCCAATAACAACAAACAATGAAACAATTCATCATAGACTTATTTAAATTAGAAAAGAAGCCCGTAAAGGGTCTTATGGCATACGAATGGGTGGTAATGGCTTACTTAGTGCTGACACTCATCGTCATCTTCTTTATGTACACCACCATTAACAACCCGCAGGCAATGATCTTCGGTCGTCTACGCATCGTCGCTTTGACGGCTGCTATGTGGGTGGTTTATCGCTTAGCTCCCTGTAGGGCGACTCACTTCCTACGTGTTGGCGTACAGTTAGGACTACTTGCTTGGTGGTATCCTGACACCTTTGAAATCAATAGACACCTGCCCAACCTCGACCATCTCTTTGCGCAATGGGAGCAAGACCTCTTTGGTTGTCAGCCAGCCCTACTCTTCTCAAAGGCTTTGCCGGGACATCTCTTCAGCGAGTTGTTCGACATGGGCTATGCTGCCTACTATCCAATGATAGCCGCAACGGCTGTTTATTACTTCGGGTGGTACTATAAGGAGTTTAATAGAGCTACCTTTATCATCCTCTCTTCCTTCTTTATTTATTACATCGTATTCATCTTCGTGCCTGTAACAGGACCTACCTTCTATTACAAGGCAATTGGTTTACAGAACGTGACAGCGGGTATCTTCCCTAATGTTCACGACTACTTCAACCATCATCAGGAGTGTTTACCAAGCCCAGGATATACTGACGGCATCTTCTATCACCTCGTTGAGGATGCTAAGGCAGCTGGTGAGCGTCCTACTGCAGCCTTTCCAAGCTCACACGTTGGTGTCAGCACCATCTGTATGTTACTCCTTTGGCACGATCGCAACTATAAACTTTTAGCTATCCTTGCACCTTTCTATCTTCTGCTTTGCTGTGCCACTGTTTATATCCAAGCGCATTATCTCATTGATGCCATCGCTGGTTTCATCACTGCAGTTATCCTCTTTGCCATCCTCCTACGCATATCACGTAAGATGATAACGGCGTAATGCTACACTATGGATAAGGAATAAGACTATAATAAAGTCGATTAAAGGCGTCAAGCCAATAGTTTCTTCGTATAAGAAAAGTATGTAATACGATAAAAACTATTGACTTGACGCCTTTTATTTTATGCCTTCTCTGATTTTTAAAACATCATTTTTCGTTGAAACCACTTGGCAAACACAGGATCAGTAATAGCCAACTCCATCCCACGCTTTTCTATCAAGTCACGATCAAAGAGTGCTTTCTGCAATCGGCTGATATTCGAGTAACTCCCCAATTGATATTTCTCTCGTATCTTTGCAAGTCCAAAGTTTTTCGTTACACCAGAGCATAAGGCACGTAGAAAGTTAAGTTGATACTCCGAGAGGGGTTCAACCATCTGCATAAAGAGTACCTCATTTGTCGCTAAGAGGTCATCTGTTGCCTGTTTGATATCGATCTCATCCACAGTCTCTCCTTCCTCCTTCTGTGTATAAACGAGCCAAGATAACTGCTGAACATAGGCTGAATAGTTGTCGGTGAAGCTGCATATCTCCTCCGCAAGGGCTGAACTGATAGTCCTCTTACCATCTGCAAAATGACTGACAATATACTCCACCCACTCAGCCGATGGTATCTTGCCGAGTACTATCAAGTCGCCAAACTGATAGAAAGGCATACTGCGGTGTAGAAAGATGCTACTCATCAAGTGATGCTTACTACCGAAAAGACAGTAAGATACGTGCTTCTGATGTTGCCATACACTCCTTAATCGTGCCTGTACATGCTTGCTATCGGTCATTTCACCTATCTGTTGGAACTCATCAATACAGACAACAATCTGCTTTCCTTTCTTTATAGCAATCTTTTCAACCATCTCAAGCACTTCTTCTGGCGTATGTGTCTTCGGAGTTATACCCAAAGAAATAGCAAAATCACTATTCGGTTCGGGACTAAATGATATCTTTGGCGTAAGTCTATACAAGAACTCCTTTGCCTCCTCGAGCCACATACTCTGCTTTGATGCCGTCTGCTTCAGTACTTCTGATGCCAAACGGTTGTAAAAGTCATATTCGCTCTTACAACCAAAGATGTCTAAATAAATCGTTATAATATCTTCTGACTTCATCTTTTCACACACACGCATCACCAAGGAGGTCTTTCCCAGTCGACGAGGAGACATCAGAATGGTATTGATACCACCTCTGAAATTATTCATCAATCGGTTTGTTTCCACTTCTCTTCCTATGAAGTTATAATCGGAAACAGCTACTCCATAAACAAATTTCTTGCACATAACGATTACGTTTTAGCTTGTCTTACGACTGCAAATATAGTAATAAAATAGCAATCACACAAGTTTGTGTGACACAAACTTGTGTGACACAAACTTATGTGACAAATAACACGCTTACAAACAAGCATTTATAAGATACAAGGAAAAAGCGATATCAAAAACACCTTGATATCGCTTCTTTTTTTATGCTCTTTTTACGTAGAATAAACATGTGGGAAAACAACATTCTACGCATGTTTATCCTACAGAAAGGCCGCAACTACGAATTCTTTTCATGAGCGAAAAGAATTATTTTCACGATAAGAAATATTTTTCTTCATGATAAGAAATATTTATTTTCATGAAAATAATTCGGAAATAGGACTACATACCAGTGCCAGCACCCATTCCAACACCATTCATTTGTTGGTCATTCTTCTTCTCTTGGAAGTCATTTGAAATATTACTCTTGTGTGTTTGGAACTGCTTTTTAGTGTTTCCAAAGTTCCAAGTGAGGGTTAATGCCACGTGTTGTGCTGGTATCGTGATATTCATGTGGTTCTCAAAATTAGCACCATGGCTGTATTGCTTGATGTGCATCTTTCCAGTCAAAGGTACAAAGTACATAAAACTAAGGTTGAGTTTGTCCTTAATAAAACTCTTTGAGAGGGTTGATGTGAACATATTAAAACCTCCATTATGTCCCTGCAATAAGTATTTCTTTGTCAGTCCACCCATAAACACACTCCAATTTATCTTCCATGGGAAGGTTTGTTGTACGCCCAAGAATGCACTTGCTTGCCAGCCGTGGTTGTATTCGCCCAACTGCTGGGAACGAATATCTCCATAATCAAAGCTTCCATTGAGCATGATACGTGTCTTAGGGGTGACAGCATAGTTCATAAATGTGCTGAAATTGGTCCAACGGCTACGTACGATATTGCCGTAGGTAGTATTCAATACAGTTCCGTTCATAAACGAATACTGCTCAATTTGATTGTTGGCAAAAGCTTCACCGAGTGTCATGTTCATCATAAACTTCGGTGTAAAGTAATTGAATACTAAGCTAACGTTGTGGCTCTTTTCAACCGATAGGTCTGGATTACCATAACTCAAGACCGTTGGGTTAGAACGATCAATGTATGGGTTGAGGTAACTAACGCCCGGGCGGCTGATACGCATGTTATAATTCAAGCCTAAATTGACACCACCAGAGATATTATAGGTGAAGCTGGCAGAGGGAACAAGACTTCCATAATTCTTCTTGAAGTCGGAACCAGAACCAACGATAAAGTGCACCTTCTCCCACGTGTGCTCATAACGTAAACCTGCCTTTGCTCCAAATTTACCCATAGTTGCACTGTACTCAGCATACTCAGCCAAGATACTCTGTGTGTTCTTGTAGTTCACACTGTTAGCAGCATTATAGACTTCAGTGCCTCCTGTGATGTCATAGAACTTAGAATCAGACGAGTTGCGATGAGAGATAAACTTCAAACCAGTACTCAATGTCTGCCCTTTTCCTAATGGAGTCGTAAAGTCAACCTGCACAGTATGCTCCGTTCCACGTGTCTTTGCTGTTGAATAAAGGTCGGATAAAGGAATCGTCACACCTGCTGGCAAAGCATCATAAATACGTCGGTTATTGTTCTCCGCAGGGGAAGTTGTGAAGAGATAACTTAGTGTTAGGCTGCTTGTACGTTCTTTATTGAAAAAGCGTTGATAGTCTACACTTCCATTAAATGACTTGTTTTTATTCTCCATCGTCATCTCGTTGCCATACGTAAAGCCAGTACCATAGGCTCCACCAGAGAAGGTTGTCGTAGGGTGACCATCGTTCTTCATCGCGTAACCAGTCAAACCGAACGTAGCACCAATATTACTCACCGAATCGAGTTCATAGCCTAAGCTGATGTTAGCCATCGTAAAATTGATTTTTGTATTGCCCTTTTGCCAATAGGACATAGCAGACCCATCAGACGAAGTACGGCGCATTTCGGTTTCTGTTCCGTTTGACTTGAATTTCGCTCCCATGACATTGGCACTGTAGGTGAGCTTTCCCTGCTGTCCACTAAAGAAGGTTGTGGTGCGAGAACCATTGTTGCCTAAGGTAAGAGCTACACTGCCATTATATCCGTTCATCTTTGCCTTACTCTTTCCATCACCAGTGTTCATAATGATATTCAGCACACCACCGACACCCTCTGCATCATATTTTGCACCAGGGTTTGTGACTACTTCGATAGATTTCACAGCCGAAGCAGGCATTGCTTTGAATATCTGTGAGGGATTAGAAGAGAACATTACGTTAGGTTTTCCGTCCACATAGACCTTGAAGGAACCTTGTCCATTGACAGTAATATTATCCTGTCCATCCACTGTTACCATCGGAACCTTACGCAACATATCAAGTACGGTGTTTGTCTTGACATCGTTATCACTCTGAACATCGTAGGTCATCTTGTCGGTTTCCATCTTTACCAGCGGCTTTTGTGCCACAACCTCGACATCTTTCAACTGCTTTGTATCGTCTTGTACAAGGAGATTTCCAAGGTTGATAGTACCACCTGTTGCCGTAAGTTGTACCTTACGCAGAATTTCCTTACGTCCCATTGAAGTAAAAGAAACGAGATAACTGCCCTGTCCTGTTACCTTTTGAGAGAACTTTCCGTCCTTTTCTGTCACCGACATAGCCACTGGTGTTTCGCTTTTCTTACCTTTGTAGACTCTGATAGTGGCGTATGGTTCGCCCTCATGGGTCAAAGAATCGAGTAATACACCCGATATAGTTGAGGTCTGACCATGTGCGGTTATGGCAATAGCCATCATACCCAAAGTAACGATTAATCTATTAATTTTCATATTCTCTATGTTTTTACGGCTGAAAAGATGATATAGATGTAATATATAAGGTTGTTTCCCATTACGACAAACAATATCAATAAAATCATTATCAATCACCTAAGCAGTAGTGTTTTACTATCTAATCTATGTGCGCATTATACAATGCAAAACTAACAAAAATAATCTGATAGCACAAGTTTAAAAGTAAAAAAACAACTTAAAATAGGATTCTTTCTTATTATTTCTATGATATACAATAACTATACTAACAACGTATTACATCGTGTTTAACCCTCCGCACCATTGGTGCTAACCCTCCGCACCACTCGTGCTAACCCTCCGCACATTATGTGCGGGATATCAACACGAAGATTGAAAAGCATTAAGAAGAATCATTATTGGCGTGGTAAGAGATATAATAAGCCGTTAATGACCAACTTCGTAAAGATAGACATTTGCCCAATAGTACAAAAAGAAGATGATTACCAAGCCCCGATAATCTTGTCATCAAGGCTTGATAATCATCTTGGAAAGTATTTTCTTACTTCAAACAAACCAACTGGATAGCAAAGCCACCACTCTTAGCCAAGTGCAAGTTGAGTACAGTTTCGTTGTTAACCACCTGCTGTTCGATCGTCATAGAGTAAGGATTCTTATCGTATTCAGCATCAGGACCATCCTTATAGATGATAGCCTTGTAGCTTGTTCCGGGTGAAAGGAAGTCGAGTTTCAACTTGATATCACGTGCATTCTCGTCACTCATACCTCCAACAAACCAGTTCTCACTGTCGCGATCCTTACGTACAGTAACAATATACTTCCCTATCTCCGCCATTGGAATCACAGTCTTTTGCCAGTTAGAAGGCATCGCCTCGATGAAAGCGAAGGCTGGTTGGTCCTTGTAGTTTTCGATTTCGTCGGCTGCCATCTGCCATGGCGTGTAAATAACAACATACTCAGCCAACTGCTTAGCAAGTGTTGTGTGTGGGTGCGTATTAGGGAAAACCTTACCTTCAAGATTAAAGATACCTGGTGTGAAGTCTATCGGTCCAGCTAATTGACGAGTGAAAGGAATTACACAAAGATGGTAAGGAGGATTGCCACCATTGCCGTCCCAAGCATTCCACTCTTGTCCTCTTACACCCTCACTGGCGATAAGGTTTGGATAAGTACGCTGTAAACCGGTTGGCATAGCAGGCTCATGATTAACCACCATAATGTGGTGGCGGGCTGCAGCCTCTATCACCTTGCGATAGTGACGCACACCATATTGAGAGTGCTGGTGCTCCTTATCGTCCATTAGATTATTGACATAACCCGTCTTAACAGCCTTAATGCCCATCTTCTCATAAAGAGAGAAGGCTTCTTCTAACTGGTTCTCATAGTTCTTTGCAGCACCACCTGTCTCGTTGTGAGCGATGAGTGAGACACCCTTTGACAGTGCATACTTCTGCAATCCCTCAAAGTCATAATCAGGATAAGCCTTTGTGAAGTTGAATTTATCACCTTCCTTACCCCAGTCGTTTTCCCATCCATAGTTCCAACCTTCAACCAATACGCCCTTGAAACCATGCTGTGCAGCAAAGTCAATGTAGCGTTTTGTATTCTCGGTTGTGGCACCATGCTTAGGACCGGGAGCCCACGTTGCTGTCTGCATGTGGTAAGACCACCATACACCGACGTACTTTCCTGTTGTAATCCATGATGTATCCTTAATCTTACAAGGGTCGTTGAGGTTCAACATGACACGGTTTGTAATCAAACCGCCCACCTTATTCTCCACTGACAACATACGCCAAGGACTGACGAAAGGAGCTTTTGCACGTACCAAGTCGCCATTTGACCATGGAACCAACTCAGCCTTCAATCTTACATTCCCCTCTTTTGTCTCTACAGGCTTAACGTTCAGCGAAGAATAATCTGTCAGATTCGCCTCATGAAGCATCATATAAAGGTCTGGTTTCGCCTCGATAGTAACCGGAGTGCATACCTTTCCCTTCTTACTCAAGTTGTCCTTTGTCCACAGTCCCTCATAGTAACCAGCATCATAAGGCAATGTCCAAGCCTCTGGATCGCCCTTAAAGTAGAATTCTGTAGTCTCATCCATGATGACAAAGTCCTTCAACTGCTTTTGCTCTGGGAATACATAACGGAAGCCCATACCATCGTCAAAGATACGGAAGACGATATTCAGCTGTCGCTGCTGTCCTTTCTTCTGTACCAACTTCATAGTCAACTCGTTATAATGGTTGCGCACATCGACTTCTTCTCCCCATGGTTGGCGCCACGTTTCGTCCTTTGTAGCTCTTGCAAAAGCCACAACACGGAAGTCACTATCAAGACTTCCATCTTTCAGTTTCATTCCCAAAGCTGAAGGGAGAAGGATTACTTCGCCACCACGACGCAAAGAATAATAAGGTCGTCCAGCATTATCAACACCCACTGTCAGCGTCAGATTGCCCGAAGGTGAACTTACCGTAGCTTCCTGCTTTGCCATCATTGCCATTGGAAGGAGTGCAAAGCACAGCACTAAAAAGAGATTTTTAAAACGTTCTGTTTTCATTTATTGAGATTTTAATAATATTAATTCTTACCATTAACAGCATCAAGTAAGGCTTTCGCCTCACCTGTCTTCAATTGTACAAGGGCGTTATATGCCTCCTTTACCTTCGCATTATTAGGTTGTGCAACACGTGCTTGATACCAGCGATAGATAAGTTCTAAGTCGGCTTGCTGATAGCTTACGCCGGTGAACTTCTGCAACATGAGGAGGTATTTATACCCATACTCCAAGGTTGGTTCGATAGTAGTTCCCTCGCCATAGTCGTTCCATGTGCTTATTTGCAGATACTTCAGACCTGCCTGTCGGGCTGCATCAAGCTGTCGCTGGAACAACGCTCCGTTCTCAGCATTGTAGGTTTGATAACCTGTACCGCCCTCACCTTCTTTGTAATAGTCCCAGAAACCAGGCATAGCACCACCTACAAAGCACTTATAACCCTTAGCTATAGCATAGTTAGGATTAGGATTCACCCATGTATAAACACCTTGTGCATTGTCTGAATAAGTAGCATTATTGACACTACCCATCTTTCCTTCCAGTACAAGGAACATTGGTTTTGTAGTGAGGATAGAGAAACTACGATACCAGTCTTTTGGCGATTCCATCTGAATAGGACCGAAGTCTAATAACAATGGACGACCCTCAACTTTCACATAACTATCATCTTTAAAGAAGTTCTCAGCTAAATAACGTAAGTCCTGACGTACTGTTCCAACCTTATCTGTCACTCCTTCGAGTGTTCTGTCTTCATAAACGACACTCATCTTGAGCCCTGCACGTTTCAAAGCACGGAAGAGTGCTTCAGTATTCGACTTATGTAAGGCGATAGAATTATCACTATTAACGCCATACCAGTCGACCATTACACCGTCTAAGCCGGCATATTTCATCAGCAAACACTGATAATCCAACACAGCCTCATCGCCACTTGCATAAGGACCCGTCTGTGGATAATAGTGTGAAGCTATCTGTCTTTTGCCATTAGCATCGGTCTTGTTAGGGTCACAGTTCTTCATTGTCCAGTGGTAACCCCACTTTCCTTCGTTCTTAGGGTTGGATGTGGTCGTCTCAAACCAAGGCATATAATGTGCATACACCTGCATAGTGTTTGACTTCGTAACGGCAACAGGCACGACTTGCGTAGTCTGCTGACTGCCTTCAGGCTTCTTAGGTGCACCCTCATAGCTGTCTGCACAAGACGCAAAAAGCAATCCTGAGACAGCTGCAATTGTAAATACTAATTTCAACTTCATCTTGTTTAATGTTCTCTTAGCTGACTTTCCTATTCCCAAAGCTGGTGCAGAAAGATTCCTACTTCTTATATTGATACCGCTATCCTACTTTCTGCTGCTATGCAAAAGCTATCCTTTCGTAAGTACAAAGATAAACTTTAAATACCATAAAGAAGAACTTCAACCACATAAAGAGGCATCTTTCTCGAATTATTTTCATGAAGAAAAAGAATTATTTTCATGATAATAAATATTTCTTTTCACGATGAAAAATGTTTTTTTTCATGAAAGTAATTTGCCACAGACAGCTTTTCTATAGGAGAAAGTCATGTTATTAACTTGATATTACATGGGTTGTTGCATCATAAAAGGGGCTGTTTTCTTAGAAGTAAGTAGGTCCTTTCATTCTGTTTAAAACCTATCGAATAAAGCCTTTAAAACCCAATGGCAACTGCATGGACCTAAAATTCCTGCCGTACCATTGGGCATCTTTATAACACTAAACCCATCAAAAATTAACTTTCGTAGCCAGGATTCTGCTTTAAGTTAGGGTTCTTGCTCAACTCCTCTTGTGGAATTGGATAGATACCTGTATGCTTGTCGGCAGGATCGGCTGGCTTCTCCCACCACGCTTTGAAGTAAGTTCCAAAGCGGATGTTGGTTGTACGGCGCAAATTCTCAAATACAAACTCGTGCTTCCACTCTGTGTCAAGATCGTCGAGGGTGAGCGTTGTGAGGTCGTCAAGGCCTGCACGCTTGCGAATCTGATTGATATAAGTGAGTGCTGTTGAGGTGTAACCCAAACGGAAGTTACACTCTGCTTGCATCATTAAAATCTCTGCATAGCGCATTAGTACCCAGTCGTTGTCGCGCTCCCAAGAGTCATTAGCACTCCATTCGTACTTGTTCAGACGTGCACCAGCATTCTTAGCGGCATCAGTAAAGTTATCTATCTCCTCCGTATAGTTCAATGGTGAGCCATCATCCATCAGTACTTCAGAACCATCCTTAGCACTATATTGCTGACCGATGAGCAGACTTTGGCGACGTACATCCTTCGCATCGAATGATGAGTAGAGTCCAGGCTGTGCGCAGATACCGTTACCACACCACTGATAAACGCCAGCTGGATCGAAAGCCAACTTCTGATTATAGTGGTAGGTCATACTTGCAAGATAGTTACCTACGGTTCCCTGCTTGTGATCGTAAGGTATTGCAAAGATGATTTCAGGAGATTTCTCATTCTGAATAGCGAAACTTGCCTTATAATTTGCAGTCAGCGAATAGCCTTGAACCTTATTACAAGCATCAAGACAGTCCTGCCAACGAGCCGTACCAGTAAACACCTCGGCATTGAGATAGAGTCGTGCCAAGAGCGTATTGGCTACGTTCTGGGTAAAACGACCGTAGGTAATGCCAGAAGGCAAGAGTGGGATAATCTCCTTAAGTTCCTTCTCAATGAAGGCAAAGACATCCTTACGCGGAGTATTTGTTGGGAGTTCCTTCTGCGTGAAGTCGGTCACAACAGGTACGTTTCCAAAGCAGTCGAGCAGGTTGTAATAGTAGTAAGCACGCAAGCCACGCAACTCTGCCTCCACTTTCTGCTTATCCTCTGTGGTCAGTCCACTCTGTTCTACCTGATAGATGATGGCATTCACCTTTGAAACACCTGTGAAGTTATATCGCCAAACAGAGAGGATACCAGAGTTCTTAGCGTCCCAGTTGTGGCGTTGGAACTGCTGATAGCGACCACCATCATACCAGTCTGTACCACGGGTTGGGATACATGCTTCATCACTTGAGCACTCCTGTGTGAAGAAGACATACTCACAAGTAGGATAACAGATGATACCTGCACCCTCAGGAGTACCTGAACCATAGCCTCGGAGAGTAGCGTAAGCACCTCCAACGATAGTTGCTACCTCAGAAGAAGTCTTGCCATAGTCATCCTGCGACACCTTATCGTAAAGTTGTTCGTTAAGGTCAGTACAGGAAGCCATTGCTAAGAGCAGTCCTACTCCTAACCAAGTCTTCCGTCCAGGAAGGATATTTGATATGCTAATATTCAATCGTTTCATAATAATTATGTTCTTATAATGTTGAATGTTACGGTAAGATTAGAAGCCAATGTTCACACCCAATGAGAAAGTGCGTGGTCGTGGATAACTGTTGAAGAAGTCAATACCAGGTGAGTTCAGTACGTTATCTGGTACACTTACTTCTGGATCGATACCCTTATAGCCTGTAATACAGAAGAGGTTTTCGCCTGTCACATAGAAACGTAGACGACTAAGACCCATCTTCTTCACTGCATTCATCGGAACAGAATAACCCAAAGTGATAGACTGTAGACGGAAGAAATCACCATTCTCTATGAAGTAATCAGAGAAAGTTGGATTATCAGTAATACCGCTCTTCATGAAGTCGTCGAGGGTGTTCTGTGATGGGAAGCGTGTTGGATCATACATCACCATGCGGCTAACATTCAGTACCTTCTGTCCGAACATACCATAAGCAGCTACGCTTGCATCGAAGTCACGCCATGTTGCATTGAGTGAAAGACCAAGGTTCCACTTAGGCATTGCTGAGCCTAAATAGCCTTCTTTCACCTTTCCATTCTCGTCTTTCTCAAGCATATACTTGCCGTCGTCTGAGATTCCTGTGCAATGAGGACCCCAGAAGGCACCTGCTGGAAAGCCCTCTTTGATGACCTGTGCGTAGGTGTTTGACATACCACGAACACTGTGCAATGGACCTGCTTGAAGTCCTACTGCCTGATATTGGTCGTTAGAAAGCTTCGTAATCTCCTGGTGGTTGTAGGCAAGAGAGAGGTTAGCATCAAGTGTCCAATCCTTCGTACGGACTGCTTTATAACCCAAAGTAAGCTCAAATCCCTTGTTTACTAAGTCACCAACATTCGCCAACATCGTACCCACAAGGTATGGAGGTTGTGGCACTGGATAAGTCCAAAGGAGGTCGGAAGTCTTCTTATAGTAAAGTTCTAACGTACCATTCAATCTATTGTATAGAGAGAAATCAACACCAAGGTTCCACTGTGCTGTTGACTCCCATTTGAGGTCAGGGTTAGGGTTTTGAATCTGTGTGTAGGAGTTCTTCCATGTTCCCGTAGTCCCATCGTAGTAGGCAGAACCTGCTGCAGAGAGGATAGAAAGCGACTTATATTCGCCAATACCATTCTGATTACCAGTCACACCGAAGCCTGCACGAAGCTTTAAGTTGTCGAGCCACTCACGTGTTGAAGCCATGAAAGGTTCTTCAGAGATACGCCAAGCCAAAGAAAGAGAAGGGAATACGCCCCACTTATGGTGCTGACCGAAGCGAGAAGAACCATCATTACGCAGCGTAGCAGTAAGCATATAGCAGTCCATCAGGCTGTAGTTCACACGACCAAAGAACGAAATGAGTTTTGATTCACCCTTATAAGAACCCACATCTCCCTGTCTGTGGTCTGTTCCTGCACCTAAGTTGTTATATCCGAAAGCATCAGAATCAAAGCCAGAGCGTGTTGAGCTGAAGCCTTCATAGGTGTTATCGAGGTAAGAATAACCACCCATAAGATTCAAATGGTGGATGTCTGCGAACTTTTTATCGTATGTTAAGTAAAGTTCTAACTGCTTATTTGTATAGTCATCATAGATTCTTTGACCCCATCCATGCTCACTCTGTCCCTCCATTCGAGCGTAAGTAGGCTTGTATAAGCCCGACTTAACAGAGTTGAATTCATAGGATGTATTGACCGTAGCAACCAATCCTTCGAGGAGAGAAAGCTCTGCCTTCAAGTAGCCTAAGAAGCGATGACGTTTGTGATCTTCAGTTCTGTTATTGTTTAACTCAACTGGATTCTCAGTGTTAGTACCATTGAATTGAGCATAACTGCCGTCTTGATTATAGACAGGGAAGGTTGGTTGAAGGTTAGTCATGCGTTCAAAGATACGGTTATCGACTGGATGCCAACTGTCAAAGTTGGTATTGATGCCCTCATCCAAGCGTAAACGACCATTCATTCCAGTCTGATAAGCAGAGAGAGAACCAGCAAGTCGGTTCATAGTATTGTTCTTAATGACACCTTCATTATTGTTATAAGTGAAGCTGGCACGGTATCCATGCTTCTTCTTTGACGATGAGAAGTTGATATTATGCCCATGAGAGATAGCCGTACGCATAAGTTCTTTCTGCCAGTCGGTGCTTGCTCCGAAGTCTAAAGCACTCATATTACCTGTTGAACGAACATAACTACGCCACTGATTTGCCGATAGTAAGTCGAGTGTTTTGGCTGCAGAAGCTAAGGCAACATAGCCATTATACTGAACAGTATTCACCTCAGTGTCTGAACCTTGACGATTGGTAGTGATGATGATAACACCATTTGCACCACGAGAACCATAGATAGCCGCAGCAGAGGCGTCCTTAAGAATATCCATGCTGACAATCTCTGAAGGTTGAACAGAGTTGATATCAACACCTGGAATACCATCTACAACAACCAACGGACCATTACTTGCCGACAAAGACGTACCACCACGAAGACGGATAGAAGCACCAGACTCAACAGCTCCAGAGCTTTGTACGATAGAAAGACCAGCCACCTTACCCTGCAACAACTGCTCAGTAGAGGTGATAACACCCTGTTTCATATCCTTAGAATTGACTGAGGCAATGGCACCCGTAAGGTCGCTCTTGCGCATCTTACCGTATCCGACGCCCACGATAGTCACCTCATCAAGTGTCTTGGCATCCTCTTCCATCACGATTTTCAAGCCTTTTCCTGCCTGCACATTACGACTTGTATAGCCTACATAGGTGATTTCTAGCATATCACCTTGTCGGCACTGGATAGTGAAATTACCATCAATATCAGTGATAGCACCCACCTTACCGCCTACAACACTCACCGAAGCGCCAATAAGTGGCTCATGACCGCTATCAGATACCGTACCAGTAGCAGTGAAGTCCTGTGCTGATACCTGACTACAGAACATCATCAACGCAAAGAGGATGAGTCTCGATAGTTTATTTTTTATTGTTAGTTTCATAGATTTTAATGCTTTTATGGATTGAATAAGACGAGGAATCATTCTCTCCTCTTCCGTTATTAATCAGCCACAACGAGCGGTATTGTTGATGTAACAACCGTCTTATCGTGCTGATCCTTTACTGTTACCTTCAGTTCAGAAGCTTCCACACCCTGCAACTCCTTGTTCAAGTCGAGTGTTGCCTCACGCTTATCGCGCACGCCAGGCATAGTACCAGTAATCGTCTTTGTACCTGCCACGATAGTATATTTCAAGTCACCAGCCGTACGCTCATTGTATTCACGCGTCAACGTAAGGATGTCCTTACTGCTTAGACGTGTTGGGAAATAAGAGAAAACAGGGTCTGGATAAGGAGTAGCCGTACCAGCCTTCTGCTTTTGATCACCACTATTCACACCCCACTGGTTAGCTCCTGCAGCATCCTTAATGACCTTTATGATAAGATAAGTCATATTTTCAAGCTGAAAAGCTGCCTTTTCATCGGGATCAGCAAGGATGGTTGGCTTGTCTGCCTGCCCTGCATCTTGTGGGTTATAAGCATAGTATTCACTTGGAACACCTACATTCCAAACGTACAAACCATTAGAAAGTTTCTTCAAACCAGTCTTTGCCAACACTGCAGGACGCCATACATCCAAGGTCTGTTGTACGGTCCAATCGTTCAAACCTGAGTGTGCAGCAAACTCTACGAAGTCGGCATCTTTTGCCAATTCTGTCAATGTCTTCTCACCTAACTTATAGACATCAGGATTGAAAACTACCGTCAAAGGCTCGTCTAAGGTGAACTTATCGGTGAAACCCTTATCTTTCTTGCCACTGAAGAAACGGATTCCATCACCTGATTTCTTAAACTCCTTGAACTCAGAACGGCTGTCAGGAGCTGCGAAAACACCCGACCATATACTACCATCTTTCGTCTTCAGACGCTGCCAAAAGCCTGGCCATGCATCATCTTCAAACTTTGAAACATCGCTGTTAAAGTACTGTGTTGGTACCATTGTCTTCTTATAGATGTTGTTACCAACGTATTCCAACTTCGCAAAGTCAGACGAATTGCCACCATGACCAGCATCTGGCTCAGTTGGCTGCCATGCCCATAGATAGAGGTCAACACCCTCCTGAAAACCGACATCAGTCAAATCATAATAGAAAGTAACCTCTTCATCAGCCGTGAAGACAGCAGGAACTGTCCAGCACTTTGGTGCCTTCGGTAGTTCTACACCATCAGCAAACAATGCCAAGGGGAACAAGCACATCAATGCAAATAATATCTTCTTCATATTGATTCTGTTATTTTAGGGGAGTTAGGAAGTAATAAAGTAAGATGGTAACTTATAGGAAAGTCCTACAAAAAGAAGACTTTGAAACTTTGATAAGCCCAAGAGAATAAGTACTGAAACTTCCACGCTCCGAAATTACTTAACCGCCTGTGTCAAATTGTAAGTGTAAGAAACAAAAGGCTGGCCGTTTGTCTTGCGTGTCAAACGATATTCCAGTGTCTTCGTATTACCCGGCACAGCCGTTACAGTGAGTGCAGTCTCAGCCTTTCCGTCATTGAGAAGGAGCCGACTTGGCGTGTTATCACTCTTTGTGAAATTGTAATCCATCTTCCATGTGCCACTTGTAGGCAACAAGAGTGGTGCACTACCTTCTACCGTGAAGGTTGATGGATTACCAGCCTCATCTTGGTTTAGATTGATGACAAACGTGTCAAAATCGAGTAGGTCTGTCAATGTCTTTGTACGAGCATTCGCCTCATCAGTCTGCACAACAGAATTAACAACCCACTTACCGCCAATCTTTTCACTTAGCGTTATCGGTGCTGTAAAACTTCCGTCATCAACTGTAGAACATCCCGTGAACGCCATTGCCGTAGAAAAGAGTAGTCCAATAGCGAACAAATTACCTCTGATTGTTCTCATAGTGAATCTTGTTTTTAGTTATTGAAAATTTATTTTTGTTGATTATTTCTTTATTGGCAAAGTTAGTTACTAAAGTTTCCCACCCCTCTATTTCATGGGTATTTCAACCAAACTGCTTTGCGAATACCCATGAACGTGAGCCGTTAACACTTGTCTAAAATATGTTTACGGTTGTGAGCTTTTCTTGTTGCCTGTCTTCCAATGCTTGGACCATAATCTCAAAGTTGTTCCGCATTGCTGAGTCGGTGACTATTAACTGCCCTATCTCACTAACAGAGAACCCAAGAACGTCACAAAGAGCAGCAAGCAATCTCTCTATGCAATTCAGCACACGATGCCATAACGTAAGTGCCATGACATCATCTTCCATGTCAGCAAACAATTCACCCATGGTCTCATACTCTGACATCCGTTTTTCTAACGACATCACGATATATGTAATGTAGCAGAGCGTTGCATCAGCAATCTGACCATCAAAGTCTCTCCCCATGTATGAGCCGAGTCCGAGATGTCCTTTTGTCTCCTTGTTGACCACTTCAATGTTCCATCGTATCTGGTATAACTCGAAGGCACGCACAAAGCTCATCGATAGATCCGTACTAAGCATGATGTTCCAAGTCTGTCGACGCCCATATTTAATCAGGTATATCCTGACTGGTATATTCCCCAGACAGCCCCTCAACTCAATGTACTGACACTTGTACTTCCGGCAGCATTTGGTACGTCTTGCATACATTGCTACGAGCTCAGCAGCATTGTGTCGCTTATTCTCCACAAAGTACTTTGTCTTTCCCATCTTTGCAAGACCAATGTAGTGTATAGCTCCGTTGCCTACTCTCCTGATTTCCTCAATGAACTTCTCACAGGCAAACCAACTATCCGCCAAGGCATAATGGGGATGAATACCTCTCTTCCACATGCGCTGGAGCATCCTTATGGCGGAGTCCATCTTGCTCATACCGCATTCTTGATTCCGCTCATACGCTGGGCTCTCTTTCATGCGTCTCTTGGAGAATCTGCTGCGGAGTGCCTTCTTGCCAAGTCCGCCGTCCCCTTTCTTTCCTAATTCCTCATGGATGGAGAAGTCGAACGGCAGAGAGGACTTACCATCGAAGAACAGGCACAAAAGAAGCTTGTAGCCTAAGACATAGTTCATTCGTACATGGTCGAAAACCTTGGTAATATGCTCAAACTTCCTACCAGTCTTTTCCAAGGTTGTATCGTCAAATATAACACAGGAGTTCTCGCTCTCTGTCTGAATGCCATTCTTACGGAGAATGCATTCAAAACGAAGAACAGTATAGCTAAGCAAACGACGCCAATTCATTGCCTGCCTGACCATCATACGATAATAGCAGTTCTTTCCAGTGGTGAGAAGATGGTAGAAATTCTTCTTGTATATGGAGTGTATCGTCTCACCATTAATACGGAAAAGACAAAGGGAAAGAATCTGTTGAACAGCAGAGATACCATCGTGTTTCTCCAAAGAAAGCCTACAGAGCAGACGTCCAAAACCAAATTTTGAGAAAAGTGAGAGAATATCGCTACTCATCTTACTTTTAACACTTAAAAGCTTGGATATCTCGCTTAAATTGTCTAATTTTGCATCCATAACAGTTACTCTTTAATTTGTTGATAATCAATGTAATAAAGCACTACAAAGTTACCAATAATTATTGAGAAACTGTTATTTTAAGCCAACTTTTTGAGGGTGGGAAACTTTAGTTAGTTATCATTATTCATAAAGTAAAGAAAACTGATGATTGTATAAACATAAATCGACTATAAATTTCATAAACTACTGATAATCAATACCCATTTATCATCCTAAAGTATAAATAATATAACTTGAATATTACGCTTTTGGACCTTTTAAAGCATCAAAACGACAAATTTTCAGCTAAAAGGGATGCAATTATTAACATTTAATCCAATTCGGTCATTAGAGCCTAAACATATTTTGTTTTATTATCGAGCAGATTGTTTGACTTTGGAACGCAGGTGTAGCGGGCTACGTCAAGTTACAAAGACTAACAGGATGTCGATAAGAAAATAAAAGATGTTAGGCAACAATACCATAGTAAGAAGAATTATACATATTGTGGTCTAATGACTGATTTGGGTTTAATACACTCGACTATTTATCCTATTATCCTCCTCCGACATAGAAAATCTTTTCATTTTAAGACTTCAAAAATCTACAGACAAGGATTTGAAAAATCATTACATAAATTCTAATAAAACAGCTATAAACAAGGATAAAATCACGCTTAAAAAGCAAGTCTGCAACCAACAGTAAATCAATTAGTTATAAAGTAGTAAAGCAAAAGGTGCTTAATTGGACTTCAAAAGAGCGTTAGTAAGCCTCTTAAAGGGCACCTTTTGCAAGCCTATTAGGCGTCTTTAAGAAGCCAAAAGAGCATGTATTGGTTTTGAAGTGTACGAAAATAGTTTACAAACTTCAAGTAATAAGGGAATAAGAAGTTAGTAAAAGGCGGATAAACATTGTATCAATTGAAACCTATCTTGTAGTTTATCCCCTTTTGTAAGATCATCTAATTTAGGATGACCATAGTATGCAAGTGGATTAGTCTTTATCTATTTCCAATCTATGGATTTAACGGAAGAACCATAAAAAGCCTGTTCTGTAAATCTCGAAACCATAATTTGCAGAATAGAAAATAAAAAGATAGAGCCTGTCTCACGACAAGCTCTATCTTCTTTAATTAACTTATAAAATGCGTCTAATTAAATCTATATTACTTAAATTACCCAAATAACAAATATATATACCAAATATCATTCTGAAGTTTGCACTTCGTTATACTAAACCTAACTTTAATCCATTAAACTGTTTGTTCTGCATTACACAGAATAAAGAAACCTAATGATTCTATATTACAGGTGAAAACACCAAGATTTATCATCATTTCCGAAAGCGAAATTACGAAAAAAAATGTTTATGAAGACTACTTTTAGGAGCTTGTCATTTACAAATATAAAGAAAACAGAGGGTAATAAGTAAGATTACAGCACATAAACAGCTAATAATCAGCAACTTTAATTTAATTAACTACAGCCTATAATATAACATTGTTATTTGAAGGTAAAAATACAATAAAAGCCGTATTCACCCATTACTATCCATAGATTTTATTTGTATTAAGTTCAATTAATAAATTTGTAACACACTGATAATCAGCAAAGTAATTTTTACTACCCTTTTATATACTTGGAATTGGCTTTTTTAACTTTACTTTCTTGTATGAAAACTCTATTTTTGTCATCACAAATCTAATCTCAAGAACTCATTTTATAAAAACAAAATCAAGTAATATGATGAAGAAAAAGTTATTAATCGCTCTGACACTTCTATTGTCTGGTACGATGGTGTCAAAGGCATCTTACGCTGATGACTGGAATATCCCGTCAGCTGATGCTAAGGGACGAGTGGGTGCTTTGATGCCTTACACACGTTACGACGCTGAGACAGCAACGCTTGGAGGAGGCGCAACATTGAAGACTTCTCCTACTTGGTCTCGTAAGGAGATAGCTTCGCAGGCTTCCCGTCAGTCGTATGTTGACCTTCCTTCTAATGGTTCCTACGCCGAGTGGACTATGAAGGGAGATGCTAATGGTGTGACATTACGCTTTACAATGCCTGATTCTCCTGACGGAATGGGATTGAATGGTTCGTTGGATGTCTATGTAAATGATAAGAAGGTGCAGACAGTCAATCTGACGTCTTATTATATGTATCAGTACTTTGCTGGTGGTAATCCAACTGATAAAAGTGACGGTGGAACAGCTTGTTTTGCCTTTGATGAGACCCACTTCCTTCTGAATAAGGCACTCCGAGCAGGCGATAGAATCCGCATTCAGAGTTCTGGTGCCAATGGTTATGACTATGGAGTAGACTTCATTGAGACCGAGGTTGTACCTGAAGAGATAGAATGCCCTGCTGGTGCGGTGAACGTTACAGATGCAAAATACCGCAAGTATGTCAAAGGAAAAGATTATCTCAAGGCTTTTGAAGAAGCTTTGAAGGATGCTGATGCAGGCTCAAAGGTGCTTTATATTCCTGCTGGAACATTCGAATTGAGTGGTATCTGGTACATCTTTGGATCCGACGTAAAGATTACTGGTGCTGGTATGTGGTATACCAACCTTAAGTTTACGAACCCTAATCCATTCGGAGGAGGTATCTCTGGCGGTAATGGCTCACACGGACCAGATGACTATTGCAGTAATGTTGAGATTTGTAACCTATACCTCAACTCTAATCTGAGGAGTCGTCATAACCAGCAAGCAGTGTATAAATGCTTCATGGATGTCTTCAAGGGCGGAAGTGTTATCCATCATGTATGGGAAGATCACTTTGAGTGTGGCTTCTGGATAGGCGATTACAACGGTAAAGTAGATTATAGCAATGATCTGAAGATTATCAGCTGTCGTATCCGTAATAACTTCGCTGACGGTGTGAACTTCTGCCAAGGAACATCTAATGCAACGGTTTATAACTGCAGTGTTCGTAACAACGGAGATGATGGTTTGGCAATGTGGAACGATCATACAATAGGTGCTGTAGACGAAAAGAACAACACCTTCGCTTACAATACCATTGAACTTATCTGGCGTGCAGGCGGTATTGCCCTCTATGGTGGTGATGGTCATAAAATCTATAACAACTATATTGCTGATATGTTCATGGCTGCGGGTATTCATCTGAATGATGTATTCCCTGGTCCAAAGTATACAAATACACAGAAGATTAGCTTTGATAACAACATACTCGTGCGCTGTGGTACCAACGATGACAGCTGGCATGAGGACTTAGCTGCCATTGATATCAAAGGTGGTGTACGTAATATAGTCTTCAATAATACGAAGATTTATGACTCTCCTTTCGATGCTATCCGTGTTATGTCAGGCCCAACAGGTATTGAATTTAAGAACACAGAGATTCTTGGTGCTTCTCTTGCAGGACAGACAACAAAGTATTCTACATGGGAACACTCTACTGGTGCGATTCGTTTAGACGTCGATGGCGTGAAGTTTAGCAATGGTATTAAGATTGCAAACGTTAGCGAGGACAAGATTAAGAACAATCAGACATGGCCTGTATGGACTGATAATAACAAGGCACGTGCGGCAGCTATCGGTTATGAATACCTGAGTGACGCTACGTATAAGGTACCTGATTTCCCAGAAGCAGACACAAGTCAGCAGGGAGGTATCGTCAATCCGCTGGAAGGT
The DNA here is from genome assembly GCF_013267595.1 of Prevotella melaninogenica. Taxonomy (NCBI): domain Bacteria; kingdom Pseudomonadati; phylum Bacteroidota; class Bacteroidia; order Bacteroidales; family Prevotellaceae; genus Prevotella; species Prevotella melaninogenica. The sequence goes on from NZ_CP054011.1 coordinate 1,621,873, forward strand.
ATCAAGGGATATGATGTCGCTTTACGAGGTTTACGTTGGGAGAATGCCGAAGGTAGTACTGTACTAAAGGAAGGAGACGATGTTACCTTTAAGTTTGCTCTTCAGAATGTAAGCAATGTCGACATTCCTGCTGGTGTAAATATCGGTGTGAAGGTGACTGTCGACGGACAGGAGAGTTACGTCACTGCAAGCTATAAGAATGGACTGAAAGCAAAGCAGATCGTCATCCTTACAACTCAATCAGCATGGAAAGCAACGGCTGGAGGACACACTGTAAAGGCTGAAGCTGACTATCGTAACAAACTTACTGATGAGTTAACAAGAGACAACAACACCCGTGAGAAGAAGTTTAATGTAGCTGAAAAGGATGACAACGGAGACTATACTCCTGTCACAGGAGGCTATGACCTCGTTGTTACAAAGGTTGCCTTCGACAAGAAAACCATTAATCCAGGCGATGAAGTACGCTTCACTGCGACGATTGTTAATACAGGTGATAGAGACGTACCAGCAGGTACAAAGCTCGGTGTTCAGTTCCAGATTGATGGCAATACCAGTGTTATCACATGGAACGATAAGCACTATGGCGGTCTGAAGTCACATCAGAAGATTACACTTTCAGCAACTGGTGGTACGAACGGAAAGAGTACTTGGACAGCTACAAATGGTGTTCACACACTCACAGCATGGGTAAATGACACTCATGATTATAGAGATGAGGTGAATGGCAGTGACGACGCTAATAAGAAGAGTATTGAATTGAAGATTCCATTGGGTGCTATCAGATTCTTCTCAGCAGGTGAAGTCAATTCTCCAGACGACTTGAATAACCTCAACCAGACCAACCGTATCGAAGGTTTGTCAGGTAAGACAGCTGTGGATGAAGCCTACTATGACCTACAAGGAAATAAGGTTTCAACATCCAAGGAGAATCTAAAACCAGGTCTTTATATCCATAAGGGAAAGAAATTTATCGTAAGATAATGTCATAGCTACCTATGGGGAGTAATCTAATGAAAACTCACCCATAGAACATAAAAGTATCGGCTGGATAGAAGTTCCAGTCGATATTTTTTTGTAGTTATTAATAAAAGTTTTATTTTTGCAAGTAGATTGGATGACAAAAAACATCTGATTACCAATAAACAATACCTCAGATGAATACGCTTATGAAGATATATCTGTCATTATTATTTCTTATTATCCCCTTATTCAGTGCTGCGAATAATGAGAAATGGGAAGAACGGCTACACCAACTCGACCAAAGTTTAGAAAAGAAAAAACTTTATGAACATAAAAAACTTGAGAAAATCAAACGATTAAAGGACCGTTTGAAAACGATTCCAGCGAAGGATAGATTCGAAATAGACCGACAGTTATTCAAAGAATATTCATCTTATCAATATGATTCTGCCTACGCCTATGCTAATCATCTCCTTTCCGAAGCACGCAGATTGAAGAATCCTAACTATGAAGTTGAAGCATATTGCGACTTAGTATTCTGTCTTTTGTCTGCAGGATTATATACAGAGGCTTTCAACGAACTACATTCTATCCAAACGGAAGGGACTACTCCCAACACAAGAAAGCTTTATTACACCATGGCATCACGCCTTTACTATGACGTATCTGTCTATACACGCACTGAACCCTACCAGAGTCAATACGTGAAACAAGCAGGTATATATACCGATTCCCTACTTCATTATCTCCCAGCAGGCTCAACAGAATGGCTCTATGCGGTAGGAATGAAACAGATGAAGGAACGGAAATACGAGGCTTCTCTTGATACTTTCAAACAGTTCTTACAGAAGAAGGGAGTGGATTTGCACCACAAAGCCATTGTTACATCTTGTATTGGCTGGATTTATCTCTTTCTAAAGGAGAATGACTTGGCAATGGATTATCTTGCACAGGCAGCCATATATGACAACGAAGGAGTGGTCAGAGAGACTACTGCCCTTTGTACATTGGCTAATCTTCTCTATAAAGAAGGAGACATACAGCACGCTACGGAGTATGTAAGAGAGTCGCTCGCAAACGCTAACTTCTATGGAGCAAGACAGCGTGTGATTGAGGTTAGCAGCGTATTACCTATCATCGAACAGGATAGATACAAGATAATGCAGGGACAACGCAATGCTATTGCTATGACTGCAATAATCTTCATCCTCTTTGTCATTGGCTTGTTGATGGCAGGATGGTTTATCCGTAGGCAAATGATAAAGCTGAAGAAGGCACAAGCACTTATCGCACGACGCAACCAACAGTTAGAAGTTAAGAACGAACAGTTGGAGGAGGTGAATAAAATCAAGGATGAATATATTGGTAGGTCATTCTATATCAACTCAGAATATATCAATAAAGTCGAGAAACTTTATCGTTCCATTGACCGCAAGATATCTATGCATCGATTTGAAGACTTGCGTTCTTCATTAAAAGAGAGTGAATTAGGAGAAGAGAGAAAGTCGATGTTTGTGGATTTTGATGAGACTTTCTTGAAGCTTTTCCCCCATTTCATCGAACGATACAACGAACTCTTTGACGAACCAGATCAGAAGCCACTCGATAAGAAACAACTTACAACCGAGATGCGTATCTTTGCTCTTATCCGATTGGGTATCACTGATTCTGAACGTATCGCTACCTTCCTCAACTACTCTGTACACACCATTAACACCTATAAAACACGTGTAAAAAACCGTTCACACGTTGATAATGATAAGTTTGAACGGCTTATCATGGAGATATAAAAAGCTACTCGAAGGCTTTTAAACCCAATCAGTCATTAACCACAATGTGTATTGTAATCTAATGACTGATTGGGGTTAAACACTTCGAAAATATACAGACAAGGGTTTGAAAAATCATTACATAATTTCAAATAAAACATCTATAAATAACGGCAAAAGTACATACAAAAAACAGATTTGTAACCATAAGGAAATCAATTAGTTATAAAGTAGTAAGGTAAAAGGTGCTTAATTGGATTTCAAAAGGGCGTTAGTAAGAGTCTTAAAGGGCACCTTTAGCAAGTCAATTGGGCGTCTTTTAGGAGCCAAAAGAGCAGCTTTTAAAAATCAAGATGTGAAAAATTATGACAAAGTAATAGGCTATTAGCCCTATTGGGCTTATTGGGCTTATTAGCCTAATTAGATCAATTAGCCTTATTAGGTTTATTAGGCTAATAGAAATAATTAGGCTTATTAGCCTTAAATAGTACCTTATTAGATACTAACAAAAAAGCAACAGGCGTTTACAGAAAATGATGAATGTGATAGGTATTATCACTTACCATCGGCTGTAAACGCCTGTCTTATTAATTCTTTTACCGCTATTTATTAATTTTCAAAAGCCTCTGCCTCAGCAGCAGCGATAATAGCTTCGCGGTCAATAGACTTAGAATGAGAAATATCAGAGAGGTCAAAATCCTCATTGTTAGCCTTCTTTTCTTCCTCAACAGAGGAATCTGTTAGTTCTTCTTTCACTTCATCAGCAGCCGATGATTTCTCATCAAAGACCTCTGTTTGGAAAGGATTCTCATGCTTCTCAACCTTTGGTTCAGAACCTTCAATGAAGTTCATGTCCTGTGAAGTCTCAGGAACATTGAGCACTGGTTCTTCTTCCATCTTTGTACGGTTTGCTTTGGCGGCAAAAACCTCATCTATAAACTGGGGCTCACGACGCAAACGCTGGAGCGTAAGTTTGGAAGCCTCTTGCTGGCTTTCCTTCTTAGAATAACCGTGTCCTTCTCCACATGGAATACCCTCCATAATCACTTGGAAATGGAAAGTGGGACTACCCTGTTTATCTTTTTGGTTTTCAATCAGCTTGAACTCCATATTGACCTTGTTCTTCTGGCTCCACTCGATGAGTTTTGACTTGAAGTTCACCTCCTTGTAAGCAACCTTATCAATATTAATAAGCTTCCCAAGGACTTGTTGCTTCATAAACTTCATACAAGCATTGTAGCCATGATCAAGATAGAGAGCGCCTACGAGTGCCTCAAAAGCATTACCACCCAGATAACTGTTATGCGAAGACGTCTGCCCGTTAGAGAGAATCAACTGTCCGATTCCCATCTCTTTTGCCAGGCGGTTTAGCGTATCGCGTTGTACTATCTTTGAACGAGTATTGGTCAGGAAACCTTCACGCTTTCCTGGAAAGTGCTCATAAACAATGTCACCGACAATGGCATCGAGAATAGCATCACCAAGAAACTCAAGGCGTTCGTTGTTTATTGGCTTACCCTTTGCGTTACGACGCGCTACGCTCTTGTGCAAGAGTGCAGTCTTATAATAACTGATATCGTGAGGAATAATGCCGATAATTTGGTACAAAGACAAATAAAGCTCCTTCTCCTTGCGGAAAGGGAGCTTTATTCTATCAATTATATTATTCAGCATACTTCTTGAATACAACACAAGCATTGTGACCACCGAAACCGAAGGTGTTGCTAAGTGCAGCACGTACCTCACGTTTCTGTGCCTTGTTGAACGTAAAGTTCAAGTTGTAATCCAATTCAGGATCCTTATCATCTTCCTCATGGTTGATAGTTGGAGGAACGATATCTTCCTTCACAGACATGACACAAGCCAAAGCCTCTACAGCACCAGCTGCACCGAGGAGATGACCTGTCATACTCTTTGTAGAAGAGATATTCAACTTGTAAGCAGCATCACCAAACAAAGCCTTGATAGCCTTTGCCTCTGAAATATCACCTACAGGAGTTGATGTACCGTGAACGTTGATATAGTCGATATCCTCTGGCTTCAAACCTGCATCCTCAAGTGCTGCCTTCATAACGAGCTTAGCACCAAGACCCTCTGGGTGAGAAGCAGTGATATGATGAGCGTCAGCTGACTCGCCTTCACCAACCATCTCTGCGTAAATCTTAGCACCACGAGCCTTTGCATGCTCCAACTCCTCAAGGATAAGACAACCAGCACCCTCACCCATTACGAAGCCATCGCGGCTTGCAGAGAATGGACGTGAAGCGTGCTCTGGATCATCATTGCGTGTAGAAAGTGCATGCATAGCATTGAAACCACCTACACCACAAGCGCAAATAGCAGCCTCAGCACCACCACTAACGATAATATCAGCCTTCCCAAGACGAATCTGGTTGAATGCTGAAGCCAAAGCGTTAGTTGAAGAAGCACAAGCAGATGTTGTTGTATAGTTAGGACCGTGGAATCCATACAGCATACTAATCTGTCCAGAAGCGATATCTGCAATCATCTTCGGAATGAAGAAAGGATTGAACTTAGGACCATTCTCTGGATGCTGTGCGTAATAACTCACCTCATCTTCGAATGTCTTAATACCACCAATACCTACACCGTAGATTACACCTACGCGGTTCTTGTCAACCTTCTCTAAGTCGATGTTAGCGTCCTTAACACCCTGAATAGCACTAATCATAGCCAACTGAGTGTAGCGGTCGAGCTTACGAGCCTCCTTACGGTCAATGTAATCATTGATGTTAAGGTCTTTTACCTCACAAGCAAACTTCGTCTTGAACTGGGTTGTATCGAAATGTGTAATAGGAGCAGCACCACTCTTACCTGCCAGCATGTTCTGCCAAGTCTCCTCTGGAGTGTTACCCAATGGAGTAACGGCGCCAAGACCTGTTACAACTACTCTTTTTAATTCCATGCGTGAAATATAAATTAAAAAAGTAAAGTTAAAAAAAAAGCCAAGCAAAGACATACGCTTTGCTTGGTACTTTTATCTTGAGTAAACCTTACTTAGCGTTCTCCTCGATGTAAGAGATAGCGTCGCCTACTGTAGAGATCTTCTCAGCCTTATCGTCTGGAATAGAAATACCGAACTCCTTCTCGAACTCCATGATGAGCTCTACTGTATCCAAAGAGTCAGCACCGAGGTCGTTTGTGAAACTTGCCTCTGGTTTTACCTCAGCCTCATCAACGCCGAGCTTCTCTACGATAATAGCCTTTACTTTTGATTCAATTTCTGACATAATTGTAAGTTTTAAAATGTTTAATATTGATTTCCAAATTCAAAATGCGCTGCAAAGGAACTGTTTTTTTTCCATGTGTGCAAGTTTTTTTATTAAAAATACACTATCTATTGCACAAACCATATAGCTTTGTGCATGTTTTTGGGCGTTTTTACACTTAATTGTACGATAAATCAAATAATTATATCGGATTATTCAAAACTTTATTTATGCCACTACGTGGAATTAAACTGATTTTATAAACTACTACACCTTATTATTATTAAGACGAAAATACAATAATGTTGTTTATTGTCACTCATCATGCGTATTCTATCCGACATAGTAAAACACTCTTAATTGCCTTTTACAGTTTAAGCATAGTTTACTTTTTGCAAGCTTATAAAGCATCCGCACCATTGGTGTTAAGCGTTCGCACCATACGTGCTAAGCATCCGCACCATATGTGCTGAACCTCCGTACGATGATTAAAAGGTTAATTATAACTCGTCCACAAATATGGAATTGAAGTCTACATAAATATCATTAGTGTGGAGGAAGTTTTATCCTCTCCTATTCCGAATGAAGCGATGAAAATGGATTTCATTTATAGATAGTTAGTACGTTATGATGATTTTCCTGTCAC